>JAGVPM010000005.1 GCA_020052235.1 Candidatus Goldiibacteriota bacterium | reverse complement strand
ACGAAGCAATCTGTTTTTAAGCTCTAAACGCTCCGAAAAAGCGAGATTGCTTCGCTTTGCTCGCAATGACAAATGTAAAGCCATTTAAGAAACACTACATCTAGTAAGCAGGCAGGTTACATCCCGGAGGAGGGGTCATGTTGTTTTCGAACGAGACGGCGCTGGAACCCGTAGTGATCAAACTCAAAAACCGTGAAAACCTGCTTACAGGCCTTCAGGATCTGCGCACGCAAAAAACTTTCATTGAAGATGCGCTGACCCAGGCCGGTTCCTTGTGCAGCGAATGGTATCTCCCGGGATTTTGCGAAGTGTGCGGGCGTAATTCGGTTTTTAATATCGACTGGCTGTACTCGGATCAAAAAACACCCAACTACCGTGAACGCCTGATTTGCCAAACCTGCGGCTTGAACAATCGGCAACGGTTTGTCATGAGCCGGTTGATGCAAGAGGTGGAAAAACACCGGCCGCAAGCTCCGCACATTTATCTTTACGAGCAAGTCACTCCGTTTTTTCAAGCAGTCCGGCAACACCTTGGAACCAGCCGCATTACCGGCAGCGAATATCTGGGGTTTGATAAGAAATCCGGCGAAATCATCAAAGGCATACGGCATGAAGATGCCATGGCCTTAAGCTTTGCTAACGCTTCCATTGACTTAGTAGTTTCCAACGATGTTTTGGAACATGTTCCTGATTTTGAAAAAGCCCTGCAGGAATCAGCCCGCGTCCTAACTGCGCACGGCAAATTGATTTTCTCCATCCCGTTTTACTGCCAGGAAATCCAAACCCGTCCGCGCGCCCGGTTGGAGAACGGCGTGCTCACACACCTGCTGCCAGAGCAATATCACGGCAACCCCGTTTCAAAAAAAGGCTCTTTGGTCTTCCATAATTTCGGCTGGGATATTTTAGACCATTGCCTCGCGGCCGGTTTTAAAGACGCCTATGTGCTTTTTTATCACGACGTCAAACACGGCTATTTGGGCGACGGCGGCCAGCTTATCTTCATGGCGGAAAAGTGACAAACACGTTTTCTATTCTCGTTGACGGGCTTCTTCCTCTTGAGGTTCAGACTTTTTCTGACGGGCGATGATGCGCTGTAATTGGGCCAGGTCGGTTTTGTTGGCCAAAACTAAAAGCACTTCCCCGCCATCCAGCACCGTGGTTCCATTGGGAATCACAAAGCCTTCACCTTTGGAAATCAGCACCACCAGGCAATCTTTCGGTATGCCGATTTCAAAAATCCGTTTGCCGACCACCTCGGCATTGTACGGCACCAGCACATCCACAATATCCGCATCAATGCCTTCCACCTCGTCGAGTTCCAGCGGGTAAGCATTGTTTGCTTTCATGGGAGCATCCACGCCCAGCCAGCGGGCCACTAAAGGAAACGTGGTGCCCTGGATCAGCACAGAAGTGACCACGATGAAAAACACCAGTTGAAACATGACATTGGCCTGGTTAATTCCAGCCAACATGGGAAAGGTGGCCAAGATAATCGGCGCCGCGCCGCGCAGACCCATCCAGGCAATCATGCCTTTTTCCCGATTGGAAAAAAAACGCGTCGGCAGCGAGAGCCAAACACTCGCCGGCCGGGCGATTAAAATTAAAAACAACGAGATCAGCAACCCCACTCCGAGATAGGGGATCAGTTGTTTGGGTTCCACCATAAGTCCCAGGGATAAAAACATGGCAATCTGCATGAGCCAAGCCAAGCCTTCATGAAAACGTTTTAAGGTTTTTTTATGTAAAAAACGACTATTGCCCAATACCATTCCGGCCATATAGACAGCCAAAAAACCATTGCCATGCACCGTAACAGTCACGGCATAGGTTAATAACACCAAGGCAATGGTCAATACCGGATACAAGCCTTCGTATTCCAGCTTGATGCGATTAATCACATACAGCATCAATTTGGGCATGAGATATCCCAACAAAGCGCCCAAACCCATGTCTAAAATAAAGCTGGGAATCAGGTGCAGTAAATTTTTATCGTCAGCCCCCATGATGCTGATTAAACCCACGGTTAAAAAAACCGCCATGGGGTCATTGCTTCCGGACTCAAATTCCAACAAGGGCCGCAGATGCCCCTTCAAACCGATTCGGCGCGAACGCAGAACCGAAAAAACCGCGGCCGCATCCGTGGAAGAAACAATCGCGCCGAGCAGCAAGCCCTCCAGCCAACTCCAATGCAAAGTGACCGTGGCAAACCAACCGATTAATATGGCAGTAACCAAAACACCCACCGTAGCCAAGGATATTCCGCGCAACACAATGGGTTTGACATTTTCCCAACGGGTATCCAGACCGCCGGAAAAAATAATGAAAATTAAAGCAAGTATGCCTATGGATTTGGCGGCCAGCGGGTCGTGAAAACGGATCCCGCCCAGGCCTTCCCATCCCGCAGCCATGCCGACTGCCAGAAATAATAGCAGCGCAGGAATACCGAATTTCCCGGAAGCTTTGCTGGTTAATACGCTAACCAATAAAAGAATCGCAACTGTTAAAATCAGATATTCAATGGAAAAATGCATGCCCACTTCCCAAAAAAACGCCGGGGTTAATTCCGGAATTTATTTTCCATAAATTGCCAGGATTACTACTTGATGCTTAACTGCTGATAGTTTACGATAATATATCCATTTGAGCAATGCCGCTTCGTCTTTTTCAAAAAATACAAAGGCGAGCGTTTACCGGAGGTACTCATGGCCAAACTCACGAAATCAAAACCCGCCAAGCCGGCCCGCAAAACTGCAACCGGTTTGCCCGTAGCCGGTTCCGACCTTACCATGCAACCCGAGGAAAAAGATTTTGCCCATTGGCTTTCCCGGGATATTGCAGTGCTGGATTATTATGCCGGAACCCCCGAAAAAGTCCCGCGTGAACTTTGGGAATCACCGGAAATCCTGCGTTTGCGCAAAGGCCGAAAATTCTTCACTGAATTATTATACGCCCTGACTCATCAGCATTTCGAGGCTGATCAGGCCTTGAAGCTTTGGAACACGATCGTACGGCATAAAAAAAGCATCAGCAAAAAACTCAACCGCGATGTAAGCATGAAAGTTGCGGTCTTGGATTTTCTCGATTCCAATCCGCAGACCCGCGAAGACCTGCAATTGCTTCCCAGCGATCATTTGGACCGTTTGGTGGTGTTTGCCAACGAAGATGCATTGACCTCCTTGTACAACCGGCGCTATTTTCGCGAACGCCTAACCTATGAAATTCAGCGCGCCGTCCGTTACCGCCATCCCCTGAGCCTGTTTTTATTGGATTTGGATTTTTTTAAAACCTACAACGATGCCTTCGGCCACACCCGGGGTGACACGTTGTTAAAGGATGTGGCGCTTTTTTTAAAAGCTAATTGCCGGCAAACCGATATGGTCGCGCGTTACGGCGGGGATGAATTCGCCGTTATTCTGCCGGAGACCAATGCACTCCAAGCCCTGAATCTCGCGAAACGCCTGCACGAAAAATTCAAAAAAATCCGGCAAGTGTATTCTTTCCCCAAACTCAAATTCAAGTTGGGGCTTTCCTTGGGAATCGGTTCTTTCCCCAATGAAAGTAATACGCAGGAACGTTTGATCGACGCCGCAGACCGGGCCTTATACCGTGCCAAACAGAACGGGCGCCATTGCATAGCCCAGGGAACTTCCTGCTTCCCCGGCGCGAAATAAATATCCTGCGGATTTTGAGGTTAATTTCCCAAAAAGATTCCCGATACTTAAATTACTGGATAAAAGACCACAGCAGGAGTTTGCCATGACAACCCCACAAACCATGCTCGGTGTTAAAGAGTGGCTTAAACATTACGCGCAAGTATTCATTGAAACGATTGAGGCTTCCTTAAACCTGCCTGCCCCGGAGCAGGTAAATATGGAAAGGGATTACCCAGTTTCCAATGTCATGGGCGCCTACATGCCCTTGCTCTGCGCCGAGGAGGAAATCATCGTCGGTTTGATTTCCGATCCCCAAACCTGTCAAATGTTGGCAAAAAAATTCATTCAAGCCGATGATACCGAAGTGCTGCCAAACGAGGATATGGCCGACGCGGTCAAGGAAATCGTCAACGTAACCGCCGGGCTGCTTAAAAGTCAATTAACCTCTTCAAAAATCTCAATTAAACTTGGGCTGCCTTTTTTCCTGGAAGGCCATATCAAATTAACTGAATCCCAGGAATCAGCATGCAGCCAAATGATCTTGGCAGGAGCTGAAATCTTTTTAATCGTCATTCGCACTTCGCCGCACGTTCTGGAACTTATCGAAACCGGACCGGCTGTTCCGCAACGCACACCCGAAGAATGGCTAAGCGAATCATTAACCGCGGCATTTATGCTCACCATCAACCATTTGGGCATGGAAAAATATCAGGTTAAAAAAATTGTAAAATCTTTCCCGGAAAATGACATTGCCGGTGCGTATATGCCCTTAATCGGCGATGACGATGCCGTCCTTATTGGCTTGTTGTCCAATCCCGCAGGCCTGGAAAGCCTGGCACGCACCTTCCTCCAGATGACACCCGCAGAACCCGTGGAGTGGGCCATGGTGGTCGATTCCGTGAAGGAAATCCTAAATGTTTTAAGCGGTATGGTTAAACAGCAACTATTTAAGCAAAACACCACCTTTAAAATCAGCCTGCCTTTCTTTGTGGATGGTTATATTGAAGTCACTGAAAATCAAGAGGCGGTGGCTGCTGTGATAGACATGGGGACCACATTAACTTACTTGGTGGTCATCAAGAAAAAAAACGAAAATATTATTCCCGCCTGACATGTGATTCAGCGCGCCGACTCCACATGCTCAAAAGGCAATTTTGCCAAAACCGAATTTTAAATTAGGGTTGACCTGCTTGCGCAATTTCCAAGGTGTAAAAAGAAATTTCTGGAGCCAAATTCGCTGAAGTCACTCGAGGGATAATCGTTTCCCGCGCGGGATTAATTTTCACAAAAATCGTGTCCGGCCAATTGGCTTCAAAAAACAATTGCCGCAGAACGGCCTTTTCCCATGGTTTTTCCTGCATCACAGATTTGATGCGCTTGGGATAATTCCAGGAAGGCTGAAATCCGTTGTAGGCTTTTAACATCAAATCCAACTCGTCATGCCCTTGCAAACAGTAACGGGATTCAAGTTGCCGCCAATTGGATTGGCGTTTTAACCGATGGATATAAGCAATTTTGCTCTTTAAAACCGCAACTCCGGCCCTTAAATTGTATTCAGGATCATTTTTAATGCGTTCCCAATCCCATGCTTTCCGGCTCAAGCTTTCCATGCGTTCATTGATTTGCATGATGCCGTAATCCAGGGAAATCTGATGATGGCGGATTTCACTTCCGCTCTTTTTACGGTTCACGGTTACAAATAAATGGCCATCCGTGTCTATATGATTCCACTCGCTCTCACACCAGGCAATCGCTTTGATCAGATCCTTGGGAAAATCAGTTTCCAAGGCTTCAATCCTCTGGTTGATGGCGGCATAGTCCTTATTCTTCCAAATCCGCAAGTGGTCCACTGCCGCGTCTTTTTCCAATGAAAGCATGGAATCCAACTTGCCCAAAAATACCGTGATTTGGGATTGAACCGCAGCCGTGTCAAAGAGCAAAATCACTCCGGCCGCCGACACTAGGATGAATTTAACCCAAATCCATTTTAACCACGTCGAATACTTCACGTACGTTCCTTTCCCCAAAAAACAGATTCATGCATTTGCTTGTCCGGAGTCACTCCGAGGAGGAATTCGAGCACAACATAAGGAAAAAATTAAAAGGCGAGGGAAAATAGCTCGTCAAACTCCCATTCAATTCCAAAGAGCGTACACTATCTCAAATTAGGCCGGCACGGTCAAGTTTTTTGTCACGGATTCTCTTAGGCCGGCCGGATCACTCGCCTCTGAAGCCCTTGATAAATACTCCGGGTAATGGATGTATCCACCCCCAGTTCTCTACCCAGCCGCAGAATTGTGTCCCCGAATAAATCACCTTCGTTTTTAACCTTTTGGGCTTCAATATCCCGCTGATAGGAAATTTTGGTCTCAAAGGGAAACGCCCGCGCTTTTTCCATCGCCGTCTCAATGGCCGCAGGTTCAAGCCGGATGCTTTTGCGTGCCGCTAAAGCTGCAATTTCCCGCATGATACCCAGGGTCAAAGCCTTTAATTCCAAATCCTCCAACACCACCCCCAAAGGTTCGCCTGAAAAAGCCGTGATTAAACCAAATGCCGCAATAAATAAATACTTGCCCCAAATAGCCGGATAAGGGTCAGCAAACCATTGATAGGCGACACCGGCCCGGTCAAAAAGACACTGCCACTTTATAGGCACATACCCCGGATAGCGCGGATCTGGTCCAAATAAAATTTTCCCTTCGCCGCCACTTTGTGTAACCACGCCCGGTTTCTCGATATGAGAGCCGATATAAATGCAGGCAGGTAAAACCACTCCCACAGAAATTACCGAACGGATACGCTCGTAAATATCCACCCCGTTCAACAAAGGAATAATCACTGTCTGTTCATGAATTTTAGGTTTAATGGATTCCAGCAATGGAAGCAAATCATAAGATTTCACACATACCAACACCAAGTCTAAAAGCGGTAAATCTTCAGGGGTATCGGTCGCCAAAGCCGGCCGGCATATTCGTTTGGCTTGCGGGGTGTTTAAAACCAAACCGTGGCGCTGAATGGCGTTCAAATGCACGCCCCGCGCCAAAAAACAAATGCGTGCTTCGGAGCCTGCGGCATGTTCCAAGCCCCACGCCAAGTGTCCGCCTAAATAGCCGCCCACACCGCCCAGGCCCATGATTCCAATAGTCATGGATGTCGATTGTTCCGGAATTTTTCCACTCCAATTAAAAACTTTTAACTTTTCCTTTTCCGATTCACCCAATCATCCACATAATCATTCATTTGGGAAAGAATGTCGTCATCCAAATCGCCCATAAATTTTTCCGACAATGCCAGGCAAATCTCATCGTGAAATGATTCCAAATCCGCCGGCAGCTTTAAATTCAAATCACCATTTTCAGGATCAAAGGTTACAAATTCCATAAACAACTCCTGAAGCGGGGATGATTATACTTTATCCCCGTGAGAATCAAACGCACTATGTATTAATACACTTTTTCGGCCGGGTTCGTCAATCCATCAATACGTTTTTTTAAGGCACTTTGCACCCCAGTTTCCCTGGGGTTATTTATTCCAACAGCCGGTATTGTTTTTGCAACAACCCTGTTTTTTCCGGATTCGATGAAAAAAGTTCAACTTGTCCGTTGTAACCCGACGTATTCAACAATTGACACTGCGCCAATACCGCAGCCAAACGGCGGGCCGCGCCTTCATTCCCGTCAATGCCTTGCACCCCCGGGTCAAAATGCTTCAAAATCGCCTTTTTAATGATCACATAATGCGTACAGCCCAAAACCACTGTTTGTATTGCAGCACGATCCACTTCTTCAAATAAACGGGTTAAATAGGTATCCATAACTTGCGGATCATCCAACCCTGCGTCAATAATTTCCACCAATCCCGGACAACTTTTTAAAATAATGCCGTCTTGCGTTTGATAACTTTCATAAAGTTTTCTAAATTTTTCTTCCCGCAGGGTCAGCTCTGTGGCCAAAACCAAAATCTTGCCCCGGGGCGTACCTTGTACCGCAGGTTTAAGCGCCGGTTCCAAACCAATAACCGGCATATCCAGCTTATCCCGAAAAAATTCTATGGCCGCGCTGGTGGCCGTATTGCTGGCAAAAACCAAGGCTTTAACCCCGCGCCGCAGCAACTCCGAAACCACCTCTTCCAAAATACCGATTAATTCAGCTTTGGTACGACCGCCAAATGGGGAATGCTTAAAATCCGCATAATAAATAAAATTTTCCTGAGGTAAAAGCCGTGCCGTACTTTTAAGTACCGTCAACCCGCCTAAACCTGAATCCAACATGCCCACCGGAGCATGCGTCTTGTCATGTAGGGTCATTCGCCATGTCTTTCCTAAGTTTATTGTAAATCCGCGAAGCTTATTCAAATCGGCAAATAGTTTTTTTTCAAAACCGCACTGTTTCTGCAAGTAAATAATTATTTAGATATAAAATATTTGTAATTTTTCAATCACATTAATCCGCCATTGTCTTCAAATCTTCCCTCTTGGAAAATTTAAAAATTACAAAACCCAGCGATCCACCCAAGAGAATCGTCATGCAGGACATGGGAATCAAGCTTGCGGGTTCCTTGGCAGCGACCAGGATTCCAACTGGAATTAATACCAAGGCCGCAATAAAAATTCCCTTAAGCGCCGGATAGACTTCCAATTCCACCACGGAAATTAAAAAACCGCAAACCACCCAAAAGGCAAACGCGGATAAAGTTGCGTCCCACGGTAAATGCTGCCATATCATGGGTATAATGTCCACCACGCCCGCTGCCAACCCGCCCAGAATGCCCAACGCTATTTTGTTCATCTAAGCCTCCTGAAAGTATATTGAAATTCATGCACCCCAACCGTGCTAGCCGTTTTTCCAATCCAGGTGGAACAGGCAGCAGTCATCACCGCGGGCAATGCACTTGGGATGGGTTGCGTGAGGTTCGCGGCAATTGCTGACCCGCATAAGTTCCTCAAAAAATGGTATCTGCTCCAATTCATGATCTTTTGGAATATCCGGAAAGTTGGTGACTTTAAATGAAACATGGTCTTTGGTGCAAATTAAAATGGTAACGTCGCCCGAGTCATAACTCAAACGCCAAAATTGGGCGGCTTTTTTAATCACAAACGAGGGAGAAAGAATTTTAAAAAATAATTTCCAAGGACCATTATAAAGCTTCTGCGCTTGATACACCGCCATATTGTAGAGAAAATCCGGCTGATTATTCCCGAGTATTTTTACTGCCGTGAACACAAAATTTACGTAAGCGGCATAATCGTACCATTCCACCGCAAGAATCGATCCTTTGGAAAAAAGTGACTCCCTGACTGCGGGGGCTAGGGCCGCCTTTACCTTTTCCATTCCGGTGTTGCCCGCATTTTTTAAAAAATATTCATACGCATCGTTAAATTCCACGCCTTTGATCTTCCCCATAATAAACACTCCTTAGGTTAAACACACAACATACTTTCAGCCTAAACCCGCGCCCACCAAGCTTCCAATTCCAAACGTAATCGCGGCCGCAGCCAAACCAAATAAAATTTGCCTGAAACCGGAAATTACGAACGGTTTCCCCGTCACCAAGGTAATCCCGCCGCCAATAACGAACAACCCCAGGGTGCTGATTCCGACGCTCCAAAAAACACCGGTCAGGCCGTGCACGAAAAAAAACGGCAGCACCGGCAACACCGCGCCGATTGCAAATAATAAAAAAGATGTGCCCGCCGCTTCCCAGGCCGAACCGCCGAGTTCTTTGGGATCGATGCTTAATTCTTCCCGCACCAATGTATCCAAAGCCTGGGCCGGGTCCGAAAACAACCGTTCGGCCAGATGCCGTGCTTCCTCCGCCGACAAGCCTTTGGCTTGATAAATCAGCATTAGTTCTTCTTTTTCTTCCTCAGGATCGTTTTCCAGCTCCGTTTTTTCCAATTGAATCTGACGCTGGTATAACTCGCGCGAGCTTTGCACGGATAACCATTCACCCAAAGCCATGGAAATGGCTCCTGCCAGCATACCGGCCAAACCCGTGATTAAAATTCCTTGGCCCCCTATCCGGGCACCAGCCACGCCCATGACCAAGCTTAAATTGGAAACCAGTCCATCGTTGGCGCCCAACACACCCGCGCGCAAGGCATTACCGCCGAAACTCCCGTGCCGCCCTTCACGTTCCGCAATGGCTCCGCCGCTGAGACCAGGCTTCGTTTCACTCAAGGCCTCAAACACCTTGGCATGCGTCCGTTCCTCGCGAGGCTGCCCTGTTTGACAGCTTCGGGCTGGTCATCATAATGCGTAACCGCTCTTTGCTCCATGGCCGCCAGCGAGGGCAACACCGTGCGAACTCCGAATCGCCCGGCCAACCAGCTTAAAATCCGTGTGCGCCCATGGATGTGGAACCGGGGCGTGTCGGCCCCCAGTGCCTGCAGCTGCGTTTCCCAAACCCGGGCGTGTTTTTTTTCCACCTCGGCCAGGCGCAGAAAAATGCCCGCGCGTTCGGCATTGGTTTCAGCCCGCGCCAATTTTTCATATAAATAAACAGCGTTGGCTTCATCCTGCCAATTGCCGTAAAAACGCCTTCGGTTTGCCGCGTCCGGCATTACGCCTCCGACTACAAGTTCTCCGCTTGCCGGATGGTCCAAAAATCATCCGAAAGATTCCGGTTTTTAATATAGCCGTACGGCATGGTAAAATACCCCTGCATGCCCCAGTTTGTTCCCCACGAGTTGCGGACGATCAGGCGCTGGGCGGTATCGTCATAACCCACGGCCAACACCGCATGTCCCCCAATCACCCGTTCCTCGAAGGTTGGCATTTGCAGTACACCGGTCTGAGCCACAATTTCGGATTCAAACCCCTCATATACCGTGAACCCAAACACCACCGGATACCCATCGGCTAAGCAAGCCCTCATTTGATCCAGTGTCGAAATACGTTGATACGCGGTAATTTGGTGGTTCAGGGCATCCCGGTAACACGCCGGGGACGGTTTGACTGCAAATTTCTTCACGGCATACGGCCACTTTTTTTCCGAACAAACGCCCAATTTTTTCAAACTTTTTATGCCATCCCGAATCATGGCTCCGGCATCGGAAAATATGGTGTTCTCGATCACACGTTCATTGTAGTACACAAACAAACGGCTAAGATCTTCAAATTTTTTAATTTTATTTTTCTTCTCTAAAAATTCCAAAGCTCCAACCAGGGCATTGCCCGTGCAGCTTCCCAGCTGCCCTTGATCTTCCACTGGTGAACATAAAGGACGCAAATCCGCCTTAGAAGGAAGTGCCTCCCGGACCGGCGTCACACTGCTGTACATAATATCTCGCTGATCGGGCAAATCCGGAACCCAACCATAACGAAGTTTTGCCGCCACTTCCGGAACAGGTTTTATTTTAGGCGGATTTTTTTTCGTGCTCTTTTTCGCACCCAATACAATTTTCTTTTTTGTTTTTGCCATGGACCTCTCCCCCGATTGATAGGATAGCCAACGTTATACTATTTTCTTTTCTTTGCCCGTGCCTGCACACCCGCTTTCACCAAAAGCGTTTTCCAGCGATCGGCTTTGGGAATATCCGCGGTTATACGGTCAAAATTTTCCAATGCAGCGGCCGCATATTTCCGTAATTCCGGCGATGCCGGGTGAACGCGTTGGTTGTCGAAAAAATCGAGCAAGATGGCGAACATTTCCAACCCGCAGCGGTTCTCCCAACCTAAATCATCTTTGCCGTCATACGAGCCGCCATTGGTCCGTAATTGCTCCGGCAGCGCCTTTAATACGGCCCGAGCCTTGGCCAACTCGTGGCGATAAATATAAACCGCCGCCAGGTTGAACGCTTCCCGGCCAGCTTCGGGATACGGACGCGACTTTAGTATTTCCGGCAACAGTGTTTGAAGTGCGTCCGCTGTATCCGTAGTGGCTTGCACTCGAAAAATCCCACGGCAACTCAACCCGCTTATAAACCCCGGATTGACCGCGGATTGTTGCCGTATGAAACTAGTCCAAGCATCCCAAGTCATGTCACCCCGGCGCTCATGTGCGGCGCGCGCCAAATATCCCAAGGCTTTCGGATGAACACTTTTTTTCAATGCTTCTATTGTTTTAGCCGGATTCGCGGGCAATTCACGGTACCGAATCACCTCGCCCGGTGTTTCCAGGTCAAACTGATTTTCCACCCAAATCAGCACCGCGGCTTGCGTGCCAAAAACGGTTTGAAGTTTCGGCGAATACAAAGCTTCTTCAATATTCCCATCCGGATTGACAAATACCAGGAGCTTTTTTTTCCCCTCTTGCCTTTGTTCTAAGATTGAAACGGTTATCGGACCGGCAGATACAACGCGCAAGTGTTGATTCGCTTCCTTGACAATTTGAAAATAATCAGGATCAACATGATTTAATACACTCTCGTAGGCATAATTTCCGGTTTCAAACGCCCCTTGCTCCAGGGGCGGATACTCTTCCCTGAAAGGTGTGGCCGGAACCTCAGCCGTTAAAATTGGTTTCGCGGTATGTTTTTCAAACAAAGTGTCATAATACGCCTGAGTGGTTTTCTCCCGGGATTTTTCCTGCAACCAAACTTGAATGCTGGGCAACAAAAATATTTCCGGGGATGCTGCTTCATCCCCGGGTGCCGGGCTCTTTCCGGCCACAGCGCCTAATCCGGTACGCAACCAAGGGATGATTAAGTTGAAATCGGGTTCATCGGCCAAGTTCGCGGTTCGTGGGACCGGAAATTCCTTGAGGAATTTTCCCGCCAAATCAAACATGCCGCCCGTAACCATGCCGCCGGCACCATGCAGACGCTGAACCGGATCGCTGTTTAATCCAAGCTTGCCGTAAGCAGCTTCGCGCGCGCCGGTTTGCGCTGTCAACAAACCCAAAGCATAGGGTTGCGTAAGCCAAGCCACGGCGGAATCCAAGGCAACCGCATTGCCTGACGGGATGAAAGAAATGAAGGTAACCAAATCCGGTTCATTTCCAGTATGCCCGGCAGCGGTGAGTGAGTTGGACTCAGGCGCATTGTTTCCCTCTTGCTCCATGGTAAAAAATTTAAAAATTCCGGGAGTTCCGGGAATAACCGAAGTCAAAAGCCCGGCTTCACCAACATGCGGCGCCGGTTGATTCCAATCTTTTTTCAATGCCAGGTGATGAACCGCCAACCAAGCATGGCTCCCGGTTCCTGCTTGGCGGGCATAAAGCGAAGCGGCATTTCCACGGTAATCCCGATACATGCCGAGGAAATAAACATTTTCTGATTTTTCCGCCCATTTCATCTTCATGGCCTGAGCGCCTGCCCATAAATTTCCGGCAAACCCCATCACGATCAAAAGCCAAAGCATGCTCTTCGGAAAACATTTCACCATGACCACCGCTTTCAGCCCCAATGGTTCGGGATTAACCACCCGGCCAACCCTTTTGCCCAGTCATTATGCCGCGCTATTGTAAAACGCAAATGTCCGATTTTAAAAATTGTTTCTATTTTGACATGAGTATGGCAGGGAAAACAAGTATTTAGACAGTGCTTTTCCGTCAAACAGCAGGCAAACCGGCCAAAGTTCAGCCGGTTTGCCTTAACACACCTTATATCCGGCGATTTTTCATTGAATTTCAAGCCATTTTCGAGCCTCGTCGGCATCCGAGAAAACCCGCGTGGTAATTCCTTTGGTCGAATATTCATCGATAAATCGCTGCATATTTATTTGCCCGATTAATTGTTTGGGTAAGATAATGGCCCAATATTTCCATCCCGCGGCTGCTACCTGCGGAAACCAAACATTGATCGCCCAATCCCGGTCCTCTGTTCCCAGCGCGGAATTTTCCCGATCATCCGACAGCCATTTTTTGGCACCATGCACTTTAAAAATTTCCACACCCTTCAATAGTGCATCTTGAAATTGCTTTCCTCCGATAGGCCGATGAAATTTATGATGTACAATTTTAGTTTCCTCATGAAACCACATGGTTACAAATTTATTCTCCAGCACAGTCGTCGACGGCATAGCGTTTTTCCTCCCCGAACCTTTTTATTGATTTTCAAGTTTGATCCAATTTAAGTATCGGTTGGAATGACCACAACTAAAAGAAAATACTGCGGAAAAAGCAGAAATAAAAACTTAGTCATCAACTCCACATCACTTCCAAGTTGACTAAGCTGAGGTCAAATTTACTGATTTTCAACTTTCACATTTTTCGCTCCGGAGAGTTCCAAAACCCGCTGCACCCAACCGGAAGTGGGAATAAAAAAATCAGGGCAGACGGTGTTTAACACGTCTGCCCTGACGTCGCTCATTCATTTACCTGTCAATTAAACTTTTATTAAAAATACAACCGAATGCCGCCTTGGGCAATTAAACCGCTATAATCCACGGTCCAGTTGCTGCCATTGGAGTATTTGGCCACATTTCCGTCTTTATCCTTTACTTCACTGATTTTCGCCATGCGGTACCCCAGATCCAAACCCAAAGAGACATTGCTGGTCAAAAACAGCTCACCGCTGCCCATGATTTTCACACCCACAGTCGTGCCTGTAAACGTGTCTTCGGTCGTTGTATCATTGTAGGTATACTTGCTTTTACCGCTGAGCGAAATATAATCCAACCCTAAACCGCCGCCCAAAAGCAAATTTTCACCCACTGGCGCAAACCCTTTAAACACCAAACCGATTTCCGTGGCTGGCAGCGTATATTCATAAGCTCCGTTATCGTTAACCGTGAGGGTTGTAGTTTGAACATAGGGCGGGTAAGGAATGGGTTCCGCAGTGGTTGTGGTAATGCTGCCTTTGTATGAATACTTCACAGGACCGGCCATAAGATACCCGGCTTCGATTCCCACTAATAAATTATTCGTGATTCCGTAATGCAACCCGCCATTCAATGTCATCCCGCCATTTAACAGCACACCT
The DNA here is from genome assembly GCA_020052235.1 of Candidatus Goldiibacteriota bacterium. GTDB lineage: Bacteria > Oederibacteriota > JAAXVQ01 > JAAXVQ01 > JAAXVQ01 > JAAXVQ01. Next base: position 38,010 of record JAGVPM010000005.1, on the reverse strand, counting down.
TTTTCCACCGTGTACCCAGTGCTGGCACGGGCGTCCAAGACATCATTCATGGCTTTAATATCCGAATTAACATCTCCCATAGCATACGTGCTGAAGCCCAAGTTACCGAACAAACCAAACTTGCCGCCAATGGAATTCATTCCCTCCGAGCCTGCCATTTGTGCACACATCACCCCCGCAAAAACCATCCCTGCCACAACACTTACTTTTCCACGCATAAACTTCCTCCTCGTTTTCGGAAACATTTAATGCTCCCGTTACTACAGCCAACCAACCGGCTGATGCCATATCTATAGCATAGTATACCTGTCAAGTCAAGAATCCCCTCCCCGAGCATACCAGTTGCTCTACAGCCGGGTTTGACGAAATGAATATCCTTCCGTATAATACCCGCCTATGAATCGACCTCGGCTTCGTATCGGTATGCGCATATATGCAAGTGGGCTGACACTGCTCGCCCTGGGTTCGGGACTATTAGGCTGTGCAACTCCGGAGGTTCACTTGAAAAACCCAAATCTGAAAACCATCCGGCCGGATTACCCGGGGAATACTTTCCGTGCGGGGCGTTTTGCCGAGCCTTACATGTCGGACATTGCCAACACCCCCTGGCCGCTTATCCGCTGGGGTTTCACCCCAAATCCCAAAAAACAAATTAAGCAACAGGAACTCTACTCCCTGCCGGTTCGTCCGGTCACCGCGTTGCCTGATCCCAAACGTGATTATTTAATCTGGCTGGGACATGCCACTTTCCTATTGCACCTCAACGGACGGACGCTGCTCACCGACCCGAACCTGACCGCGCCGCCCATGGTGAAACGCCGCGCCCAGGTGCCCTTAGCCATCCAAACCGTGCCCTTGGATTATATTTTAGTTTCACACGGGCATTACGATCATCTGGACCAAACCACACTGGCGCAGCTGCAAGGTGATTCCCTGACAGCTCTGGTGCCCTTGAAAATCGGCGCCCTGGTCACTTGTGCCAATGCTAAAATTACAGTCCAAGAAGCCGGTTGGTATCAGCAATACCTTACGCCTGAGGATATAAAAATCACCCTCCTCCCGGCCAAACACTGGAATCGGCGCACGCCGTTTGATTTTAATCAATCCTTGTGGGGAAGTTTTTTAATCCAATGGAAACACAAAACACTCTACTTTGCCGGTGACACCGGATATGCCGGACATTTCCGCGAAATTGCAGCCTTGGTGGGACCCATTGATTACGCCATCCTGCCCATCGGCGCCTACGACCCGCCGTTCATCATGCAGCCCAGCCACCTTAATCCCGAAGAAGCGCTGCGGGCGTTCCAAGACTTGGGAGCCAAACATCTGATCCCCATGCACTATGGCACATTTGATTTGTCTGACGAACCGCTTGGGGAACCCATCCGCTGGTTCAAAGACCTGGTTGGTCGGCAACACCTCGAACCTGCCGTGAACATCCCGGATGTTGGGGAACCGTTGTTTCTGGATTAAATACTTTTTTTCCTCCGCACCAATTTTGTTTCATAATACTCAACCCGCGTCTTCTTGCCACGGGTGGTCACCCGGTGCCCCTCGGCTTCCAGGAACATTTTCTGCACTGGAACGCCTCCCGGATACTTCGGATTGACCTCGCCGCCGGTTTTAAGCGTGCGCCAGTACGGTGTACATATTGATTTCATGTTAAAATTATACTTCCCAGGTGTGACAACAATATGTCAGGATTAATTTTATCCCTCAACCCTGACATACTGTTGTCACACGGATAGTATATCCTTGATTTGTTTTTAACTGCATATAAACCATGAGGTGAAACCATGCTTTTAACCAACTTCAAATCATTCATCGGGCAGCACTGCGAGACCACTGCTTTAGGCGCCTTGCTGAAAAATGTTGGTTTGAATTTTTCCGAACCCATGCTTTTCGGTTTAGGTCAAGGACTGGGGTTTATCTATTGGGACTCCAAAAGCATGGATTTCCCCTTCATCGGCGGACGCTCCAAACCGGATGCCATCACCCGGATTTTCTGCGGCGCGTTAAATATCCCCGTGCAATTTTCTCAAACCACTTCCGCACGTACCGCCTGGCAACAGGTAACCAGTGCGCTGGAAGCACAACAACCCATTGGGTTGAAAGTTGATTGTTATTATCTTGATTACTTTTCCAGCAAGGTTCATTTCGCGGCCCATTATCTTGCACTTTACGGTTTTGATGACACGTACGCTTATGTATGCGACACCGAGCAACAAGGAACCTTGGCCAAAACCCGTTTAACCAGCTTGGCGGATGCCCGGAAAGCCCGTGGTCCCATGTCTTCCCCCAGCCTTTCGTTTACCCTGCAAAACCCCGGAAAACTCCCTGACCTCAAAACCTGCATTCAACACGCCATCCGTCAAAACGCAAAGACGTTTCTAACGCCGCCCATTCAAAATATTGGTTACAAAGGCATTTTAAAAATGAGCAGGCTGGTCAAGACCTGGTTTGAACGCAGCCGAAATAAGCAGAAGGATTTCTCGCTATGTGCCGCCCTCATGGAACGCGGCGGAACCGGCGGCTCGCTTTTCCGCAAACTCTACGCCGCTTTTTTGTCAGAAGCGTCCCAATACCCCGGCCTGGACGCCTATGCGCAAGCAGCCTTAGAATATCAACACATTGCCGAATTATGGAGCACGGCCGCACAATTAATCAAGCAGGCAGGTCAAACCGAAAAAGCGGAACACCTGGAAGCCTTGGCCAAGGTTTTGGAAAAAATCGCCCACCTGGAAAAAAGCGTCATGGAACAACTGGCTAAAATCTAAACTTCAGAAAATCGAAAGTTGAAAATCGACCGCATTTGAGTTTTTATCCACTTTCACCTCTCGACTCTCAAATGCTCGGGAGCTTGAGCAATTACTTGCTCAAGCTCCTAACTCCCCGTGCCAGTGAGGCGAACACCCCGGCCGCGCACAGCAGCGAAAAAATCACGAAGATTGTGTGCATGCTTAAAATAAAACGGCCGTGGGATTCCGGGGTAATTGGGCTTTTACCGAAATACAAGGCCATGACCAGCATGGTGATTGCCATGGAAAGCATTTGCCCGGTCAGCCGCATGGTTCCCAACGCAGCCGAAGCCACGCCATAGTAACGCCGCTCCACCGACCCCATTACCGCGTTGGTGTTGGGAGAAGAAAACAGCGCAAAGCCAAGGCCGATAAAAATCAAACTGACCACGACCAACGGGAGCGGCGTTTCGGCATCGAGCAGCAACAGCAGCAACATTCCCAACACGGTTAAGCCCATGCCGATCGAGGCTACTATGCGTGCTTCAATCCGGTCCGAAAGCCTGCCTGCCAGGGGAGAGAACATGGCCATGAACAAAGGCTGGGAGATTAAGACCATTCCGGCTTTCTGCGGCGACAAACCCTGCACGTATTGCAGGTACAAACTTAGTAAAAAACCCACTGCAAAAGTTGCGCTGTAATTGATCAACGCAGCCAGGGATGAGAACGCAAATACCCGGTTGTTTTTAAACAATGTCAGGTCCAAAACCGGCGCCGCACATTGATTTTCCATTTTCACAAACAGTATAAATCCCAGCAAGGCTGCGCCAATGCAACAGGCTCCCAGCATGGACGGCAGCCGCGAAAATCCGAAAATCAAAGTCACCAAAGCCAAACTATATACCACCGACCCGGCCAAATCAAGCCGTTCCCCCTTGGCTTCCGCCCATTCCCCTTTAAGCTTCCAGAGGACCAAGATAAACACGGCCAAACACATGGGGACGATTATAAAAAAAATCGACCGCCAACCCAAATGCTGAGTCAAAAATCCACCTGCGACCGGGCCGAGTGAAAGCCCCAAATACACGGACGCCACGCTGATCCCAAATGCCTGCCCGCGTTCCTGCGGCGGAAACACTGAGGTAAGAATCGCCATCCCGGTTCCGAAAATCATGGCTCCGGCAATTCCCTGGAAAACCCGAAAAACAATCAGCATAAATCCCGAGGTTGCGGTTCCGCATAAAAAAGAGGTCACTGTGTACAGGCCTATGCCCCAAGTATAGATTTTTTTCCTGCCGTAAATATCAGCCAGTTTGCCAAAGGGCAGCAAAAACATGGCCGCGGCCAGCAAATACGCGGTGGCCACCCAATTCATGCCCAAAGCATCCAGGGAAAACTCCCGGCCAATGGCCGACAAGGCAATATTGATGGCCGAGCCCATGAACGGAGTAAAAAAGCCTCCCAAAACCGCAACCCATAAAGCCACCCGCTTGCTGGTTGCGGCTTGAGGTGCCTCAGATTGAACACCGGTTAATCCGCTATTCTTCACGGTGCACCAACGATATATTTTCCTCAATCATTTTCGGAACATTGCCCGCGGCTTGAATCACCGTAGGTTTGGTAAAATAAGTCGGCATATCGAATCCTTTCATCTTTTACTGGAAGATGAAAGGATTGTACCTTCCCAAACGGCGAGCTTCAAGCGCTTTCCTTGACCACGCCCATGGCATTCCAAAAATAACCGCCGGCTAAGATGAGACACAAAAGTAAAATGACCAATCCTTCCCAAGCCCATCCAAAAAACGGATATTCCAAGACTGCCCGCAGCAAATAAAAACCCCCATAAAAAAACAACAGCATGCGGCTGCCGCGGTCTATCTGCTTTTGCCTGAATAAATCAAACGAAGTCAGCGCCATAAATACAAAAATATACAAAGACAAACTGTTAAATACCTGCATAATTCCCTGATTGATCGGTTGTAATTTGGGAAGCTCATTCTTCCAGTCAAATAATTTCCAAAACGCCAAATGAAACCCCGCCAAAAACAAATTTAAAATTCCGCACACCAACAAAGTAATTCGTTTCATACACGCCTCCAATATTTAATTTTCAGTATGTTCAGAAATTTTTGAACATTAAAATGCCGCTTATCCCTTTTCCTCCTTTCCAGTCAATGAATTGTGAGGTTAAATTATTTAGGTGTAAAGGTGCTCAACAACCCGAGTACTTTCTTGCTTTGCGCTTCATCGGCCAGGCAGCGGTTTAAAATCAAATTCACGGTGGATAACAAAGTTTCCATCTGGGTCAGCCGGTCCCTGACTTTTTTGTCTTTTTCCAAGTTGTTTTCAGAGAGTAAATGCCTTAAGGAATGCAGTGCCGGGTCAAACTCCCGTTTTTTTCGTTCCACGGCAATGCGGAAAAACATTTTCCAGACATCGGGCTCAATCACGTAGAAATCCCGCCGGTCGCCCGAACGGTGCACGCGCCGTATGACACCCCAGTTCCGCAGTTCCTTCAGGCACATGCTGGCGTTGCCACGGCTGATATTCAGACGTTTAGCCACTTCGTCCAGGTCAATGGGATCACCGGACAATAATACCAGGGCATGCACCCGTGCCCTGGAACGGTTGATGCCCCACAGCACGCCCATGGCCCCCCAGGATTCAATGAAATGTTCCAGCTCGTTTGGATTCATCGTTCATTCCTTTCAGAATTTATTGAATATTAAATAAAAACGTACTTTTTGTCAAGATCCAACTTCCCCAAAATTATGCGCAATTGGATTTTCCCACCGGACAGGCGGCCACACAGATGCCGCATAAGCTGATTTGTTCGCCGATATTTTTCAAAGACAATTCGCGGCATTTTTCCCGGCATTTAAAGGGATTATAAAACTCATCACGGTCCATACCCACTTGCCAGCCCAGCCCCACAGCGGCCTGGGCCGGACAGGCTTTCACGCAGGCATCGCATTGTCCGCAAAAATTCCGGGTGATAGGCGTACCGGGATTGGGGATGGGATAATCCACCAAAATGCTGGCCAGACGCAGCCGGGGACCAAATTGGCGTGAAACCAGTAAATCCGTTTTTCCTATCCAGCCGATTCCGGCGCGCGTGGCCGCCATTTTATGTGAAAAATCATACCGCAGGGTCTGAAGATAATCCTGGGCTAATTTGCCATTTGGCTCGGTCGGATGGATCGGTAAATTATCCATGCCTTCACGGTGAAATATTTCGGAAAGCGAATCAAGCACTCCGGTCAATTCCCGGTTAAGGCAATGATAATTCGCGAAATACTGAGGCGTCGGACCTGATTGGATGGAGGCGGCAATTTCATCGTCCAGCTTCCTCCCAAAAACCACCGCATAACGGAAAGGCCGATACGCCGGAGCCAACAAATCAGCCATGTCGGCATAGCCTACGAGATAATTGCCGGGATTGGGAATTACGGCATTTACCATTTCATCAAATGTCATATCAATTTCCCCTCTGACCGTTGAAACATTTTTTCACCGGACAGCCGTATCCAGTATTTCCAAAGTCCGCAGCCCGGCATCCAGCCGCGTCCTGATGCCATAAGGCAGCGCCGGCTGGTTGCGGATATGTCCGATATCCAACCCCGAAAATACCGGGATATGCAAAGGCCGCAACCTGTCGGCCAATACTTCCTGAAGCGAAAAATTGTGCGCGCGCGGATAATTCCCCGATTCTGTCTCAGTGAACCGGCCGATTGCAATGCCGGCGGCATCAACCAATTTCCCCGCAGCCAACAACTGCGTCAACAACCGGTCCACCTTATACGCTTCTTCCCCCGTGTCTTCCATAAATACGATCCTGCCGCACGTATTAATGGAATACGGCGTGCCCAAGCTCGCGGCCATTAAGGTTAAGGTCCCGCCGGTCAATCGCCCTTCGGCCTTGCCGGGGTGCAAGGTTTTCCCCGCGTTTTTTTGCACGGGAAGCAGGCCTATTGGTTTCAGGGTCATTAATGCTTGCTTGAGGCATTTGGCTGAAAATGCATTCAGTCCCGGATAAACGCCGGCCATGGGACCCCAAAATGAAACCAGCCCGCGTGACTGCAAAGCCAAATGCAAGGTGGTAAGATCGGAAAACCCCACCATGATCTTCGGATGTTGAACTGCCTGGTCCAAGTCGAATTGTTCAAGCAAACGTGCGGTCCCGTATCCCCCCCGGGTGCAAAAAATCGCTTTAATCTCAGGGTCCAGCCAAGCCCGGGAAAAATCCCGCGCCCGTTCCTCATCCGTGCCTGCCAAATATCCATGACTGCTCAAGGCGTGCTCACCCACGTGAACGCGGAATCCCAAGGCTTCCAAACTGCGCTTGCCCGCATCCAAAAAAATCCTGGATTTGGGCGTCGAAGCCGGAGACACCAAGGCCACTGTATCTCCAATTCTTAAGCGCGGCGGAAGAATTAATTTACGCATATTAAAAAAGCAACCTGCAGGCCACAAACGCGCCGATCAAGCCTGCCAGATCCCCCAATAAACTGGCCGCCAGGGTGTATTTGGTTTTTCGAATCGCAACCGCGCCCGAATAAACCGCTAAAATATAAAAAGTGGTTTCCGTGCTGCCTTGGATAACACTCGACAACCGTCCGATCCACGAGTCCGGACCGTGCACCTTGAACAAATCGGACATCAATCCCAAAGCACCTGATCCGGAAAAAGGTTTCATAAGCGCGGTGGGCAAAACCTCGGGTGGGAATCCCGCCAGGTTCGTGATCGGCCGGATTAAGGCCACCAGCCAATCCATGGCGCCGCTGGCGCGGAACATGCCGATGGCCACCAAAATACCGACGAGGTACGGCACAATACGCACTCCAATGGTAAAACCTTCTTTGGCACCTTCAATAAAACTTTCATAAACCTTAATGCGCTTGGCCGCATAAGCATAGAGCGGTATGGCCAAAATGATAAACGGAACAATCCAGTTGGAAAGCGAGGCGGCAAATTCCTTAATCATTTTTCTTCACCCCCGCAGCTACGGCCCGGCGATAAAAAGGCAGGCGGGAAAAAAGTTTGGACGCTGCAATCGCGACCGTCGCCGCGCACAAGGTGCCCACCAAAGTAGGAATAATAATTTCCGAGGGATTTTTCGATCCGGATGCGGCCCGCAGGCTGATGACCATGACCGGGATAAGCTGGATGGAGCTGGAGTGGAGCGCGATAAACATGCACATGGCGTCCGTGGCCGTGTCTTTGTTAGGATTAAGCTCTTGCAGGTATTCCATGGCCTTTAGCCCCATGGGCGTGGCTGCGTCCCCCAGGCCCAGCATATTGGCCCCCATGTTCATGGCAATGGCGCCCAAGGCCGGATGATCTTTAGGAACTTCGGGAAAAAGCCATTTTAAAATCGGACGCATGGCGCGCGCCAGGGCCTGCACCAATCCGGCGTCCTGGGCCACGCGCATGAGCCCCAAAAACAGGGCCATACCCCCGATCAATCCCAGGGCCAATTGCACGGCCACAGTAGCGGAATTAAAGGCTGCATCCGAAACCGCGCCCATGGTTCCCTTAAAAGCGGCGGCCACCACAGCCAAACCGATCAATAAAAGCCAGACGAAATTCATGGTTCCCTCCGGATCTTATCTTATTCCCCTCCCTGGGAGACTGTGCCACAACGCGTCAAATAGAGATTGCTTCGTCGCTTACGCTTCTCGCAATGACATAAAACCCATTAAATGCTGTCATTGCGAGCGACCGTAGGGAGCGCGGCAATCTCGTTTTTCGCGTTACGACACAATCTCAATGGTAGGGGAATTATACCTTTTAACATCATCGTTCCCCTGCGCGGTCAATCCTGCGGAAACGGATCACGCTGCGGGCGGTTGTTTTGAATAACCATCCATTGGTCAGGATTTACAATGGTGCGAAATCCCAGGGGCGCATACACCCCTTGCGCATCGGTGGTGCGCAACATCCATTGATACACATGCTTCAAGCGGGGGTGGCCCAAGGCAAACTTCACCATGCTGCGCCCAATCCCCTGGCGGCGTAAAGCTGGGTCCACCACCACGTCCATGAGATACGCATACCGCACGGTATCGGAAACCACCCGGCAATGCCCGGCCAATTGGCCGTCGCGGTAAGCCCCCACCACCAAAGCCGAATTACGCGCGCCAATTTCCACTTCCCCGCGCGTGATGCCCTTGCACCAATACGTGCCTTTGAGCAACTCCGTCACCCGGAGCCAGTCGATTTGCTCAAATTGATCCATCAAGGTTATTTCCATATTAATACCACTTGAAAATTTTTTGCCCCAAGGCGAAACACCCCGCCCCAATGGCCACCAAAATAACGCATGGAGCCGCCACGTCAAACAGTCCGGCACCTTCGATAAAAATTTTCCTAAAAGCATCGGCCAGCACAGTCAAGGGCAGATATTTGACCACGGGAATAAGCCACGCGGGAAAATTTTGGTAACTGAAAAATATGCCCGACATGATCATCATGGGTATGGTGATGGCATTTAGCAAGCCGTTGCCGACCTGGGTATTATCCGCCCGGGAAGCCATGAGCAAGGCAACCCCGCCAAACGCCAGATTGCCGCATAAAAAAACCAAGGCAAACGCCGCCAGGCTGCCCTGCATTTTGACATGGAACACCAAGGCGGCAAATGTAAACAAAACCAAAAATTCGAACAAACTCAATCCCAGCCGGGTGATGAAAAACGATAGGAAAAACTGATACCGCTTCATGGGGGTGGCCACCATGCGGCGCAGCAATTTTTTCATGCGCCGTTCAATCAGCGCCCAGCCAATGCCCCAGATGCTGGAATTTAAAATCCCCATGGCAATTAAGCCCGGAATAAGAAAATCAATATAACGTGTACCCGGCGCCACCAGCGGCTGAACGCACTCGGCATTCAAATATCCGGATTGCCGCAAACGCTCGCGTTCCAGCAGCAGGTAAGTTAATTGCGCCTCGGGATTTTTGGTATCGAAATGATAACAAGGGCCGCCTATTTTCGCGGCCGGTTCCAAAAACAAAGTGATTTCCCCGCGCTGAATGGCCTGAATCGCCAGCGCCCGGGCCGGATAAAGCTTGAAGTTAAACGCCGCTTCCCGGCTGCCTTGAGCTTTAGCCACGGGCGCGGTCCAGGGTTTGAGCAAAGCCGCACTGGCAGCGGGTGAAGCCGCCAACACACCCACGCTGCGTTTTGTTTGATCCTGCTGCATAAACGCCAGCCCTAAAATGCCCGCCAAAGCCACGGGAAACAACACCGCCCAAAAAAGCGTTTCCGGTTCACGGAAAAACTCTTTGATCTGCATATTGATTAAATTCAGAAACGCGTTATTCATGCAAATGCCTCCCGGTCAGGGCAATAAATACATCGCTTAAATTTTTCCGCCGGTAATGCATCTGATCCACCCGATACCCCTGCGATTTGGTTTGTTCAAAAAGTAGCGGCAGGGCCTGAGCCGCATCGCGAACATGCAAGCGGACTAAAGTTTCCGCTTCCACCCATGCTTCATCCAAATAGCCCGGCAACCGGGTAAACGCTCCGGCAGGCGGGCGGGTTGGAGTTTTGAATTCCAAAATTTCTCCGCCACCATGTTGTGCCAGCAATTCCGCCAAAGTGCCCTGGGCCAGGAAACGGCCTTGGTGCATGATCACGATCCGGCCGCACAAGCTTTCAGCTTCTTCCATATAATGTGTCGTGAGCACAAGGGTGGTTCCCTTGGATTTCAAATCCCTTAAAATGTCCCATACTTCCTGGCGTGAATTCGGATCCAAACCCATGGTGGGCTCGTCCAACAGCAAAACTTCAGGCTGGCTGATAATAGCTACGCCCAAAGCCAAACGTTGCCGCTGCCCCCCGGAGAGATTCACTACAAAACTTTTTTTCTTTTCCTCAAGACGGATTTGTTCCAAAACCGCCAGAGTGGCCGCATGGTCCCGGCCGTAAAAACTCCCGAATAAATCCAAAATTTCACCGGCAGTCAATTTATCCACAAAGCGCGTTTCCTGCAATGCCAGACCAATGCGCTTGCGCAGCCAAGCCGCGTGGCCGTGCCAATTTTTCCCTAAAATGGAAATATGCCCCTGGTCCGGGAACTGAATTCCCTCAATCATTTCCACCAGCGTGGTTTTTCCGGCTCCATTGGGCCCCAACAGAGCCAAATATTCCCCGGCCTGAACATCCAGGGAAACCCCATTAACCGCGACTACATCTTTAAATTGCTTGCGGACGTTTTCAACCCTGATCGCCGGTTGCGCGGATTCATCCTGAATAACTGAAGCGCTTTGGATTGCGGAGTTGGTACCCATCCTACTGTTCCCTTTCCTGTACTCGTATTTCTTTTCAATCTGCAAATATTACCACAGACTTCCGGGATATTCTATTCAGCTATAGAAAAAAAGCCGGAACGAACTCTCTCCAAGCCCGCGATCGGCACCGCAAAAATTCCCCCTCCAGAAAAAAATTGATTTTTGACACCCATTAAAAGATAATGAAACTATGTTCATAACCTAAAGGTTTATCCAGTCAGGACGAAAATATAATAAGCGCTCCCACGCGCATGGAATCACCCCAGTTACCGCGGGGTTAATTCATTCCAAACGGTCTGGAGGTGATAAAACTCAAGAATAGGAATGTACGCCCGGCCGGAAATTCTTGAATGCCGAAAATCTATTTCCATTAAAAAATCTCAGGAGACGAACCATGCGTAAATCCGATTTTAGAAAAATCATATTTGGGGTGGTGGGGATTTTGTGCTTTGGCGCAAGCGGAATCGTCCAAGCGGAACAGGCCGCGGACGCGGAAAAATTTGTTAAGATCGGGCAAGGGGATTTAAAACTATGCGGTTATGTCCAGAGTTATTATGCTTGCTATTTTGAAGAAACCACAAAAAACGCCACCTTTAAAATTAATCGCGCGCGGCTTGACCTTATGAGCCGCATAACCGATGAAGTCAGCGCGCGGATCCAAATCGACCCGGCCGTAGCCAGCAGCATTTTGCTGGATGCCTATTTGAAATATGCTCTCCCCTATAACGTGACTATAACTACCGGGCAGTTCAAGATCCCTTTTTGCGAAGAGCTTCTGACCTCTTCCGCGGATTTGGACACGATTGAAACCTCGGAAGCGGCAAAAAACCTTGCCCAAAGCTATGATATCGGCGCTGTGGCCGACGGTAAATTCCTTGGGGATATGCTTTACGCCGCAGCCGGGGGAATAAATGGAACAGACAAAAATACTGCGGATACGAATGACAATAAAGATTTGGTGGGCAGGCTGGTAATCACGCCTTTCAAAGGCAGCAAAAATCCGCTCGAGGGTTTGGCTTTAGGCGCCGCCGGCCAAGCGGGAAAACAAGCGTTGAGCGGGACTAATGTGGGAAATCGCCACCGGTTGGATGGGATGCTTAAATACAAGTATAAGAATTTTAAATTACTGGCTGAATATCTTTTCCAAAGATCAGAGCAGACCGATGAAAGCACCAAAGACTCTGAAGGTTGGTATGCCTTGATGACGTATAAGATTTTTTCCGTACTCCAGGGAGTCCTGAAATACGAGCAATATGAACCCAACCGGTCGGTAGGACAGGATCGAAAAGCGGTGGCGACCATTGGCTGTGATTTTTACTTGAACGACTATACCAAACTGCAAGCCAATTACCGTTTAAAAGACAATGAGAATACCTCAACCACGGATACCAAAGAATTTTTATTGCAAGCCCAGGTTAAATTTTAGCAAAATCATTCGTACCTTCAAGGGAGGTTTAAAATGCCAAAAAAATCTTTCCTGGCTCAGTGGCCAAAGCTTAGTGCTGTTTTTATAGCCGCAGGTGTCCTGGGGCTTGCCTCGGCCGCCCAAGCCGAGGATGAATTGACCTTTGCCATGCTGCCCCAGATAGCCAATGCAACTGCTTTCCAAAATGGGAACCGCTTTTGAAGTATCTGGAAGCGGAAACCAAGGTGAAATTCAAGCAAGTTTTCGCCAAAGATTTTGATGAACATATAAAACTTTGCCGCGAAGGAAAAATCTCCATTGCCTATTCCAATCCGGTTACCTACGCCCAAATGGCGCCCAAAGGCAAAGAAAGAAAACAAGGCCATATTGCTTTTGGAGTGGCGAACACCGCTAAGGGAGCCCGGGATTTCTACGGCCAATTTATTATCCGCCATGACAACTCGGTCATTAAACGTTTTGCGGATATTAAAGGCAAAAAAGGCTGGATCGTGGGCTGGCAATCGGCCGGGGGCTATATCTTCCAACAAGCCTACGCTTTGGATAATGGCATCGATTTGCCGAAAGACTGCACAATAACCGAATCACCCGACAACAAGCAGGAAAAAGTCATTATGGCCGTATATAATCTGGAAACGGATTTCGGCTGTATTCGCAATGGCATGCTGGAAACCGTAAAAGACAGGATCGATTTAAACCAAATCAAAATCTTGGCCGAAACACCACGCCATCCGGCTTGGGTGCTTTCGATTTATAATAAGATCAATTCCAAACAAATCGAAAAGATTAAAAACGCTTTTTTAAAAATGCCCAAGGAATTAGTCGCGGCTTCCGAACTGCCGGGTAAAGTTGAAAATTTCATTGCAGCTGCGGATAGTGATTTCGATCCCATTCGTCAAGTTCTGGACAAAGTGAAAACCGAATATTAAAATTTGGGATTTTGCCCTAATCCGGCTTTGAGAGCTGGGAACGGCTGCGGCCGTTACCAGCTCCCCAACTACTTGGAAAAAGGTGTTCCCCATGAATATATTTGAAAATATATTCGCGACCATGCAATCCCCCTTGGCCAAAAAATTTTTTATGCTGCTGTCGATTATTGTTTTTGTCGTCTTAACCTTTTCCGGTGTTTTTCTAATCATCCGCGAAAGTAAGTCGCTATTGACGGTTAAAAAAATTTCCGCCGATGCGATCTTAGCCGAGAGCGAACTCTTTAAAAATTCTTTAATTACGATTGGCGCCGACAGCAAGGATGACTTGCAGGCAACGCTTAGCGGAAAAATCGCCAGTCTCAGTACCCTGATGGTGGCAATCGGAACCAGGCCTTGTATGGCGAATGATGTCAACACTTTGGAAAATTTCGTTCGGGCTTTAGCTGAAAACAAGGATGTGAGCTATGCCGTATATCTGGATAAAAACAATCGGCCTTTAACCCATGCGTCTCCGGAACCCTTTGATAAAACCAGTTTGATGGAGATAAGCCTGCCCATCAAAGCCGCCGGCGAATTCCGGGGTGCCTTTAAAATGGGCATATCTAAAAAAAGCTTAAATAGCCGCTTCAAATACACGGAAGGCATTATTAACACCACGTTAGAAATGACCGCAATGAGTTTGAATGAAATTTCGGGGAAGGTTGATAAATATATCACCCGCACCATCCAAATTAGTTTGTTTTTCATTATAGTTTCAACCATTCTAACCATTGTGATTCTCCTGCTGGTCTTGAATCATTATTTTTTAAATACTTTTCTAGCCCCGATTAATCAATTGGTGGGGATCATGAAAAATATCGCATCCCGCAAAGGTGATTTGACTCAAAAAATCGAACTTCACCGGGATGACGAACTCGGCGAACTCGCCGCGAGCTTCAACATTTTTATTGAAAGTATCCGTCAAGTCGTCTTTCATACTATTTCTCTGATAACCCAAATGAACAACGCCCTGGAGCAAATCGCGGCCACGGCGCAAGAATTAACCGCTTCGGGAGAGAATATAAATAATAATATCCAATCTTTTGCCGGCGCTTTCCAGCAGCAAGAGCAAGAAACTTCACTGGCTTCCGCCTCCATTCAAACCGTAGCAACCAACCTGCTGAAAATCACCCGTGAATCAGAAACCACAACCCATATTTTCGCAGAAACTAAAACAGTTTCTCAACACGGGCGCGAGACGGTGCAAAACTCCATTACCAAAATCAATGGTATTGCCGAAGTATGGCAGAAAATCGCGAACCGCATGCAAGAACTTATGGTTTCGCTGGAAAAAATAACCGGCTTTGTGGAGACCATTCAAGACATTGCTTCTCAAACAAACTTACTCTCCCTCAATGCCGCCATTGAAGCGGCCCGGGCTAGAGAGGCAGGCCGGGGGTTTTCAGTGGTGGCCGAAGAAGTCAGGAAATTGGCTGAAATTGCCGCCTTGGCATCAAAAGAAACTCGTGCTATAATTATCCAAATTCAGAATGATACCCAGTCAACCAGCGAGGCCACGCGCCTGGGCGCTTCCTCGGTTAAACAGGGATGTGATACAGTCTACCAAGCTGGACAAGCTTTAGAACAAATCGTGTCCAAAGCCGATCAGGCCAGTATTATTTCCGTGAACATGGCGGAAAACATGCATAAACAATCGGAAACTCTCACGCTCATGATGACGCAGATTAACAATGTCCAAAAATTAGGAAAAGACAACTCTGTCACTTCCCAAACTATGGCTGCAACCATGGAAGAACAAACCGCCGCTTTATCCCAGATTACTACCGCTATTCAACATTTAAATAGTGATGCCCAAAAAGTTAAAGAGATGATCGTGGAATTCAAAGTGAACTGAGGAGGCAATTTTGCGCCCAAAAAAAGGCCGAAAAATCAAATGTTTCCCTGGAAATAGATTTTTTAAGCCCCGTTGCAAATCATTAGGCGAGCTTGAGGTTGTGTACCTCGAACTGAATGAATTTGAAGCCCTCATGGCTGATCTGGAACAATTGGAACAAATCGAGGCTGCCAAAGAAATGGGAATTTCAAGGCCGACCTTTTCTCGAATTATTGCTTCGGCGCACAAAAAAATCGCCGAAGCCCTAGTGCACATAAAAGCCATAGAAATAGAAAAGTGTTGCTGAAAACCCGAGCGGAATTTCCCTTTATTTTTCAGCCCTTTTCAGGGAAAACTCCCCCGCATCTTTTCCGCCAATACAATTCCAACAAATTTTATCCTCAACAACCGGATTTTATGTTAGGATTATCCAAATTTTATCGCGTTAATCTCCTGTTCGACTCACGATTGGCGCCGCAAAGATTTCTATTACACGTATTTTCAAATAAAATACAAGAAAGAAGCTCACCCTGAACTCACAAACTTTGCCTTCATTAAAAATTGGCGCTTTGGAAGCCCGCGTTCCAATCATCCAAGGCGGCATGGGAGTCGGTATTTCCCTGGCCGGCTTGGCTTCCGCCGTTGCCAACCAAGGTGGCATCGGCGTTATTTCCGTTACCGGCCTTGGTTTTGTTCACCCGCCAGTTAACAACGTCCATTTTAAAGTTGGCAATGTCCTTTCCCTGCGCAAAGAGATCCAAACGGCGCGTGCGCAAACCAAAGGGCTGATCGGCGTGAATATCCTGATCGCCCTGACCGATTACGGCGAATTGGCCCAAACCGCGTGGGAAGAAGGCATTGACTTCATCTTCATGGGCGCCGGGCTTCCGATCCAAAAGCCGGAAGCTATCCCCGAAGAAACCTGGAAGGCCATTCTAACCAAAGTGGTGCCCATTGTGTCCTCGGACCGGGCCGCCCGCATTATTTGCCGGAATTGGCAGAAACATTATAATATGGTTCCCGATGCATTCGTCCTGGAAGGCCCTTTGGCCGGAGGGCATTTGGGATTTCATAAAGCACACTTGGAACTTCCCGAATACCAATTGGAACGCTTGCTGCCCGAAGTGATTGAGGCCATCAAACCGTTCGAGGAAAAATACCAAAAACCCATCTCAGTCATTGCGGCCGGCGGCGTTTATTCCGGCGCGGATATTTTTAAATTTCTGCAATTAGGCGCGCAAGGCGTGCAAATGGCCACCCGGTTCATCGCCACGCACGAATGCGACGCAGCCGAAGCCTTCAAGCAGTCCATTGTGGATTGCAAAAAAGAAGATCTGATCATTATCGATAGTCCGGTCGGACTGCCCGGCCGGGCCATGAACAATGCTTTTCTGCAAACTGTTTCCAAAGGCTTGGGCCAGCCCACCAAATGCCCGTGGAAATGTTTGCAAACGTGCGATTTTACCAAAGCGCCCTATTGCATTGCCAAGGCCTTGTTGAGCGCCCACACGGGCGAATTGGATAAAGGATTTGTTTTTTCCGGCGCCAATGCCTACCGCATTGAAAAAATGACCTCCGTGCCGGAACTAATGGATTCTTTGATCGTGGAATATCGATCCGCAGCTGATTATTTCCATAAAAAACAGGACTGGTATAAAACTAAAACCAGTTAACCAAAACACAAAGCCGGCAATCCAAAAACCAGGCCGGGTAAAAACGCCTTCAACCTTTTTCGTAGTACATTTTCAATGTCGTATTCATGTTGTCCTGCCAAGGCCAAAGCAAGGCAACAATTCTATGGGGGCCAAATTCCTTGCCGTAAAGCGTCTGCCCGGTCCGGATGCCGCCGTATGGTTTGGCCATTAATTCATGTCTGGCCTCCGGCGCATGCCCGGCCGGCTTCAAGGCAGGCCCCAAAAACATCTCAAGATGTTTTTGCCATGCTTGCAATTCCGCGTTCAAAAACACCACTTCGACATAGTCATCCTGAATTTGCCGGCTCTCAACCATCACCAATCCTTCTGCTTTATCCATAATCGCTTTGGGATTCATAGGCCTCGCCTTCAAGGTAATGTTCACGCCCCAGGCACGGGATCCGCCTGAGAGTTTCTGAATTCTAACATGATTAATTTCTCCGTAAATTAAAAAATGCGGAGGTTTTAAAAAAAGACGGTTACGAACGCTATAGGAATCTATTTCAAAAACATCCCTTGGGGAGTATGATGGCATGCAAGCGGAAATGCATTTACATCCATTAACCGCAAGGAGGACGATCATGGCATATAACAAAAATTCAATGGTAATGCTGCTTGCACTTGGTTTGTGGCTAACCGCATCTTTGACAGGGTGCGTCGGCAGCGCTAAAAAAATGACTGAGACTGAAAAAAGTGCCTTGCAACCTTCAGGTCAATTGGAAAACGGAATCCGGGTGATTAAGATGGAAGCAAAAAAATATGAATTTATACCTGATCCGGTGGTGGTTCGTTTGGGCGAACAGATCCGTTTGGAAGTCACCAGCACGGACGTTAAACACGGCATTGCCATTTCCGCGTTTGACGTGAACCGCGATCTCGCGCCGGGTAAAACCGAAACCATTACGTTCAAGGCCAATAAACCCGGCACATTTTCCATACATTGTTCGGTTTTCTGCGGCATGGGACACATGAGCATGGGCGGGGACTTGATTGTTTTGCCCGCCGATAAGTGACCCCTCGGGCGGAGTGCCCCAAAAATAGGGAGCGCTCCGCTTTGTTGGGGGCTATGTTATTTTCATATCTGCCGCTGACTCAACAGCCGTTCAGCGGTTTCCAAGGATACGCTTTCAGCCCAGCTGTCCAAACGCAGGTTGGAAAAAAAACCGCAATGCCCTCCCCGTTTTGTGAATACCGTTTTCAAGTTGGGAATTCCCTCTAGGTTATGAAATTCAGCGATTGGAACAACCGGATCATCTTCAGCCATAAGCGGCGTAACCGGCCAAGCCAATGACGCGAAGGAATCGCGGGTTAAGGTAAACGCGTCGAAATACTCGCGTTCGGTGCGGAAATCAAAGTAATACGGCAACAAAGCTTCGGTCATGGGAATAATCCGGGTGTGACGCAGCAACGGGGCGAGGTTATAGCGCCCGGCAAAAGCCCGGGCCTTGGCGCATAACGAGCGTTTCCACTTTTTCATTAAATAATCCCGGTACCAAAACGGCCCGGCATCCAAATGGGCGCTTACTTTCCTGGGATCAAGCACCGGGGAAATAACCGCCACGCCCAGTAAATTCGGGATTTGCTCAGGCGGCCGGCGGACAGCCAGGCGCAGGGCAAAATTCCCGCCCAAAGAAAACCCCGCCAGATACACCGGCTGCGGAAAGGCATTGCAGCACAATTGTTCCACGGCTTTTTGGATTTCCTCAAAACGCGCCGCGTGGAACATGCGTTCATTCAGGTGTGCGGTATCTCCATGATCGCGGGGATTGAGCCGGATAACATCCCAGCCCGCCTGCAAAAACCGGCGCGCTGCGGACAACATATAATCCGTTTCCGAAGAATCGAACCATCCGGGAAGAAAAATGGCCAATCCCTTGGCTCCCGGCCGCTCATTGATCCGTACTTGCAGGGAAACCCCGTCCAAATCCCTCAAAACAGCTGTCCGGGCCGAACACGCCGGATTACCCCATCTTACCCCGGGACGCATGGCCGCTAAAATGGATTGTATATGCGCGTTCCGCAAAATCCAAGCTGGTTCAAAAGCCGCCCGCATGGTTCTTTACCCTTCCAGACTCCGCCGCCCGGCGCCTGGTTAGGCCGCGCCGCTGGTGCGGAAGTTGAGCAGTTGTTGACGCTGCATTTCCATTTCTACATTCCGGGCCGCAATAAAGTCCGGTGCTTTGCGCCACAGGGCCAAATACCGCAATTTCTCACCCTGCCGGAAGCACGCAGGCAGATGCACGGTTGCCTCGCGATAGGTTCCCAATTTTTCATTGCCCCGGAACACGGATGAGTCCGCAAACAAATGATTCATGGCTTCCAACGCAGCTACATACCCGGCTGTGGCTTCAGGTTGCGCTTCCGCCCGCTTGGCTTCGTTCCGCATGATCCGCAAAAGCACCCGGCTTAACAGCCTCAAATTCTTTTCGCCGGGATTCCCGTGCCAACGGTAATACGCCTGGGCCAAAGCTTGGGTTGGAGAGAGCCTCCCCTGGAACCCGGGCGTGGTTTGTAAAAACCGTCCCAGATCGCGTTGAAAATTACCGGTTTCGGCCAAACGTTCGGGCAAGCGCCCCTGAAAGGGTACTAAACTAACCTGGTGGCTAAGATTGCCGGAGTTGAGTTGCTCAATGGCCTCGGCATCCGGGGCCAAAACCGTGGACACAGCGGGTTCGACTACGCTGAGCGTTTTCTTGCCTAAGGCAAAACGCTGAGCGCGCCCTCCCCAGGTAAGGCTGCCCACATAGCGGGTTACATCCTCCCCCACAAGCACGGCTGACGTATCCGATTGCAACGATGTCATGGTCTCCAACATGGCCAAAAGCTGATAACTGTCCGCCTTGCTCACTTCCCCCTGCGCGAGCACTTTTTGCAGGAATTGCAGGTCTGCTAAAAACGGCGACCCGGCCGCCGCCTGCAGCAATGCATCCGCCATGCCGATGGCCCCGGACCGCGCTTGAGCATCAAACAGCCAATGAGCCTGGTCCGTGTAAAGTTCAACGGATTGAGGCATTTCGATTTTTAAAGACCCTGTCAAAGCCGGCGCAGCCCGGCGGCTGTGAATGATCAGATCGGCAATGTGATTAATTTCCAGGCGAAGATATTTTGGATCCCCGCCCCGGCGCACGGTTTCCTGCGCTGAAAAAATCGCAGCTTGCAATTGCCCGACTAAATTCCGCATCAGCGGGTCCGTAAGGTTCTCCACTTTGACCAGCCGCAAGGTTTCCACCAAAGCCTCGGTGGTGGGATCCTGACCTGTGTCCAGCAAACTTTGCACCTGCGTTTGCAATTCCTGGTTCAAGCCGTGCGCCTGGCGGTTCAAAATTTGGCGGTATAGATCGAGTAATTTAATCACTTCCGTGCGGGTAATGCCCACATCCCGGTTATGCATGGTGTTTTTATAAAAATCAGCCAAGCGTATGCGGCCCAAGCCCGGGAACCAGCGCTGGAGCAAAGTCTCAGCCCGGGACTGCACATACTCCCAAATATTGGAAAGGGCCTGCAGGTCCTGGCGCGCCTGCAACAGTTTGGTTTGAAAAACGAAAAACAGCAACTGCGGGTACACCACCGAACGAACCAGCGCCGCCTGGAGGGCATAACTTGCTTTGGCCCACCAACCCTTCTCCGGGGCGCGCTCCAATACGCCCTTGAAAACCGCGGGGATGGTCAAGGCAAATACAGTATCGCGCGCTTCCAAAGCTTGCGAAGCGTCATAGTCTTTCCCGTGCAGGCCGGCATAATCCGCATTCACTTCGTATCCCGCCCCAAACCATGCACCTGTGCGGAGGTAAATGTGCCTGAGCAGATAGTTCAGATTGTCACCGAAAATCCGGTTGCGGAAACCATAAAGCAGCTCGCCCAGGAAATGATTTTTAAACAGCGGTTCGCCGTTTCGCCCTTCGCCCAACACTTCAGCCAACGGCTTCCCCGGGTTGTTCGTGGGAAAATTTCCGCCCGGAAGCTCGAGTGTTTTTTTCATCGCTATTTCCAAGTCATTAAAAAACAATTCCAGGCGGTTGCGGTAAAAACGCGCTGCGTCCGACAAAAACTGATTCCCCGGCGCAACTCCCCGGATTTTCTCAACCATTTGATCCCAGTATTCCAAATGTTGATTGCGAAGCCTTAGAATTTGACCGGGAATTTCCTGTGTTTTCCCTTGGTCCAGCGCCTCGAGTTCAATTCCGCTTGGATAGATGGAATCTTGGGCAATGCGCATAATGTCGGCAATATGTCTGGTAAAATCACGGATTGTTTGTGTTTGCTCGTGGCCAAGTTGCTGAGACAACAAAGCATCCATACTCTGAAGGGCATTGCCCAAAGTATCGTTAAAATATAATTTTCCGGCCACCAGCGGAAACAAGTTCGAATCAGGGGACAAAGCACGATTTTTTTCTTGGGTTTTTTGGAAAGTAGAGAGAAACGCGCGTTTGTCATGTGCATTAACAAATGCTTGCCATTGGATAAACTCCTCGCCATAGGCGGCCTGCCGCATCTGCCCAGAAAAAATTCCGGCAAAGACAGCGGCAATCCCATTCACCGTGCCATGCACCGCCATGGCCGCCAGCATGAGCCCCCACCAGGAGAGCGGCGTAAATGCCAGGGCCAGGTTGATTAAGGTGATGGCCAGCGCGGGAATCCAAATCCGTTTCGGCGGCGCCCGCAAGCCCTGGCTGGTTACAAAATGCAGGGGAAAAAACACAGCTCCCCAGGAAAGCACCCAACCGGCGTTGAACCCGTGTGTCAACAATAGGGAAAAATTGCCAGTCGCAATAAACGCGGCCAAGCCGATCAAACCAACCACGGCGCCGCCGACTGCATAGGAAATTTTATTCTCCACCAAGAGCGCCAAACCAAAATCATAGATCCGGGCCGCCCACTTGGATGAAACGCCCTTTTTCTCCACCAGCCATTTCACCAGCGGTTCCCGGGTCAGGGGCCACAGGCCGCCGGTTGGTTCAGCCGCAGCCGCGCTGATCTTAACTTCAAGGGCCGCGCGCACCGGTGCGACAATGGTTTCATATTTTTTCCAACGTTCTTCTTCGGAGAGTGGCTTGCCGAATTTGGGGGCGGCGGTTATTAAATCGAGAATTTCCATGTAAATTCCGCGCCTTTCGGCCAACGGCATGATTTCCTCATTCTGCAAGAGTAAAAAATCCTTGATTACCGTGTCGGTCTCAAAATCTTCCCGAACCCATTCCTTGGCAAGTGCTGTCTCAAAAGCAGCCTTGATTTTCGGAACTTCTTCCGGAAGGACATTTCCCACCCGCCATTGTTTGCCGTCCATTCTCAGCGCAACTTTATGATTGAAAACTAAAGAACCGAAAATGCTGTAAACCACGGAAAGCTTCATTTTTGCGTCTTGCGTCCGGAGCAAATACAACATGCGCAAAAGCGTATTTTCGTCCACTTTCCCGCCAATCAAAGTAATTTTGTCAGCGCCTATTTCTCCGCCCTGGAGCAAGGTCTCGTACGCCAGGATATATTTGCGGTCCACCGCCTTGAGCGCTTCCAGTTTATAATTCAGGTTGCGTATGCAGACTGCTCCATAACTGAGGATGGCTGAAACCAGCGGATCTTTGTGTTCAATCAGGGTTTGAATATTTCCGGCAATTTCTTTGGCGGTTTTGGGATTGGCCGCGTTTAATGCCTGCGTCCAAATGATTGCCAGGCGCAGTGCAATGGCCATTTGCTCATTGTGCGTGAGGCCCGGTTTTTCCAGCCTTGCAACTAACTCTTCAGGATTGCTGATGGGCAGAAGCGCTTCCAGCTCTTTTCTCACCCGCACGGGAGTTATGACCAGCTTATCCCTTTTATGCACGCCCTCAATCAGTCCAATTAATTTGGGTTCAAATGTAAATGAATTGGTTTCAAAAAGTTTATCCGTAGCATAATCAATTTGTTTGGAAAAACTCACATCCAAGGCATTCAGAAAATCGGCGCGGTTGAGATCCAAAAGATATTGATGGAATTGCACGAACCAGCCCGCCAAAAGATCAATATCCGCTTCGGGCCATTGATTCAATAGAACCCGGGCGAACTTCTCGTTTTTTACGAACAACCCGCCGATAACAGCCGCCGGAAAATCAAGTATGCCCTTTTGCTTAAATTCCTCGTTTGGCTTGAGTGCCACTACCAGTTCCAGGAAGAAACCAGGATTGGCTTCTATGATGGCCAACAGCATAATGGTGGCGTCATTTAATAAAGCGCCCATATCCTGGACTTCTCTTTTGTCCCTTTCAGCCTCTGGTATTTTCGCCATAGTCTCATACTGCGATTGCATGGTGCTTAATAAAGGGGATGCGTATCCTTCGGCCCGATTTTTAAACCCTGCGGCTTCCTGTTCAAGCACATACTTTTTTTCCTGGCCCAGATAATAACTTAAAAGCGAAGTTGGCCCGGTCCATCCAGTGAGCATAACCTCCCAAAGCGTCTTGCGGAAATCAGGATTTCTCTCCAACAGTTTGCGGTCGCCGATAAGTTTCACCAACGCGCTGGGGAAAGTCCGGGCCAGGGCTTTCATCCGGGTATTCGCATCCGGTACGGTTGGGATCTGCATAATTAAGGTATCGGGTAAAAATTCGCGGGTAAAATTTTCCCAGACTTTGGGTGAGGCCTTTTGAGCATTGTACAACGCCTGAAAATAAATCAGCGGCTGTTCCTGGTATTTCATGATATTCCGTCTTACCTGTTTGGCCTCTTCCTCCAAATCTTTCTTCTGATCGCCTTTGGCTTCTTTGATTTTTTTCCTAAGGTTAAATAATTCGGTAAATGCGTTGGTTAAAAAAAGTTCCGGGTTCACGTGTTCGGTTAAAGTCCGTTTCATTTGACGGGCCAAAACATTGCCCGGATCCAGGACCAGAGCATGATCCGTCAATTCACCCGCGCGGCCCAAATCCGCCGGTTCGCTTTGCAAATGCGCCTGCGCCAATTGCACTAGCCGGTCCACCAGCGGGCTTAAAAATCCCGAAGATTTTAGCCGGGCATCTTCCTGAAAAATTTTGGCAATTTCCAAAATCAGGTTGGCGGCATTTCCCAATTTGGGCGCCTGAATTCCTTGTGTCTCCAGCATGATCGCGTTGAAAACTTTTTCTTCCAGCTGCTGAAAAACCCCGCTTGCAGGATCCAGGTTGCGCAGTTGGCGGACTCCCTGCCAAGCCTCGGGCAATTGATTTTTTCCCAGGGCTTGTTCAACTTGCCGAGCTTGCTCTTTTTGTTTAAATGGCTCCAATTGCTTTTCCAGCTCTGTCTTAAGCCCTTCAGCTTCCGATTGAAGAGCCGCGTCCGTGCCGGGAGCAACGGCATAGGTCAAAGCCTTTTCCGTATTTTGCAAAGCCTTATTCAATTCACTGGGCTGCCCGGATTGCAGCGCTGGTTTGGCCGACAGCAATAAAGTCCGGATTCGTTTGTTATTGGCGGCAACTTCAATTTTCGCCTTCAAGGTTGCAATAGCTTGATCCTCCGGCGCCAACGTGCCCAAGGTCTCGGCAGTTTTGCGCGCTCTTTCCAGGCTGTCTTGCTCCATCAGAGTTTGCGCGATCAAGAATAACTCGCCGCGCACTTGCAACCACAGGCCTGCGGTTTTAAGATCCTCAATAGAATTCGCAGCCACTTTTCCATACATTTCCGCTGCTTCGGATAATTTATTCTGTGTTCTTAATTGCGCTGCTTGGGTCAATTCATCCGCGGTTTTATGCAACACGCCGGCCAAAGCCACGGCTTGGGCATTTTGCGGATCCAGGACCAAAATATCCTGCGCGGCTTTCTGCGCTTGGATAAAGCGGCCTTGTTTCAAGGCCAACGCCGCTTCCGCGGTTTTTTTATCAATAAATTGTTTGGATAAGGCCAGCGCCTGGGCATGACTGGGATCCATGGCCAGCACTGCTTTTATTGCCGCTCCAGCCTGCGCTGCTTGGCTCTCTTGCAGTGCATTCCGCGCCAAAGTCATTTGGCCCTCGCAGAAGACGCCGAGAATTCCCCTGGCTTCAACATTTCCCGGAGAAACAGCCAACACTAACTGCAAAGCAACTTTGGCCGCATCCACTTCGCGTTTGTCCAAGGCTTTTTTAACTAACGCGATCTTCTTTTGTACAAATAGGCGGGGCAACTCCTTGGCTTCGGCATTCTCCGGGGCAAAATCAGTTACATCCTGCAAGGCTGTTTTCGCTTCGTCAATAATTCCCGCTTCCAACAACCGGTTCGCTTCATCAATCTTGCCCCGGACAAATTGGTTACTCAGGTTGCCGGCAGCTGAATTTCCCGGCTCAAACTCATAAATATTTTGCAGGGTTATCCGGGCATCCCGGAATTCGCGCGCTTCCAAATGGCCTTGCGCTTTTGTGATTTTTACTTGGATAAATTCCGAGGCAACAGTTTCAGCTTCAGATGACCGTTCGGCGTAATAATCCAAAATATTCTTATACGCTTTCCGGGCATCCAAATATTTTCCGGTTTCTAAAAGTTGGTTTAACTCGTTCAGCTTTTGAGTAAAAGGATCCGTCGATTGTTGTTGAGCCTTGGGTTCTTCCTTGGTTACGGTCTTGGGTTTGGCCTTGGCTGTTTCCCGTCTTGCGGCCTCAAGCTGCTTCCAAGCCAGCGCTTCTTCAGTCCTTTTATTGGCTGCTGCCTGCCTGGCCAATTCATCTTCATCAGCTTTTTTCTTGTCTGCCGCCTGCTTAATCAATGCCGCTGCGGCGGCTTTTTCCCTGGCCGCTTCCTTTTCCTTGGCCTGAGCCTCCAGAGCAATCTTTTGCTCGGCTGCCGCTTCCGGGTCCAGCAATCTCTCCTGTAGCGCCTTGAGTTGCGCAAAAGGATCAACGGCTTTGATTTCTTCTTTGGGCTTAATCCCGGGTTTATCCTTGGTCCTGGGCACCACTTTCGCAACCTGCACCGATGCCACTGGTTTGCTTGGCTTTACTTGAGCTTCTGATTCCCTGATGCCTCGAATTTGCGCCGCCAAGTTTCCAAACTCGCTCCGCGCACTCAGCGCTTGGAGCAGGTCCGTCATTTCATTGCCGGGAAACGCCGGCATAATGAAACCCATAGCCACATTAGGTCCGTTTTCATCCATAATTTTATGCAACGCATCCAGGACCAGATTCCGGGTTTTTCTTCCTGCGGGCGTTTTCAGGTCCGCGGTCTTCCAAGCTGACCAGATTTCCGCCGGATCATTAAACAAAGCTGCAACCACGGCATCCACGCCGGCCAGCGCCGGTTGGCTGGGACCCGTCTCAACCTTAACTGTTTTTTCCACGGATTTTGGTTTCTCAACCGGCTTGGCATTCTTCTGCGACCAAGCGATGGTCCCCAGCAATTCCCTCAGTTGGGTTTTTAATGTTTCCGGATTTTCATCATTAATCTTCGCAACTTCCTGCACAAGCTGTCCTTGCGCAATGGAATCAGAACTTATTTGAGTCAAAACCGCCTGGATTTCCGGTGTTTGCAATTTCGCCTGTACCAGCGGAGCATCCAGCATGGTTTGTTTCAGCTCGGCACTTGTCAGGCAATTGATAAGAATAGTTCTGGCGAAATGCCGGTTCTCATCCCCGACTGCCTTGATCCCGCCCATGGCCAGGAAAGGAATCGCGCTGAGCTGCGCGGGCCCGGCTGAAAACCAGAACAAAAATAAAACAAAATACGGAGATTGCGCGAATGCGATCCAGGCCTGGTGATCGTATAAAAATAAAGCCAGCGCTTGCTTCAAGCCAACCGGGTTGAATAGGCGCGCCAACTGCTTAAATGCGCGGGCAAAAACATTTTCCGATTTTGACTGGGAGCCGGTATTTGCTTTTTCCAAGGTTTGAACAGCCGGGGGTGCTGAAACATAAAGATGCTCATATTGCCTTGGCCGGGCCGTGGCGGCAAAAGCTTCCTGCGCTTGAATTTCGCTTCCAGCCGGAGATGAAGCCAACTGGCGCGGAATGCCTTTCAAATTGTAATAACCATAGCCGTCCGTATCCGTGCGCAACCCGTTTACGCGGCGGCCGGAGGGGTCGAATACTTCAATACGGGCTCCGTGAATATTAACCTTATATCCTTTGGGTGCGGAACGGATAATATATTCATTCCCGCGCCTTTCCAGACGAATGGTTTCAGACGACCACGGAACATAAACCGGGCCTGTAATCCGGTAAAGATCGACTTTGGGATCCCATAGATCCTGCCATGGTCCCAAGATTCCGTCCGGTATTTCCCGGCTTGCGTCTTGAATCTGCAACGTACCGGGCTGAAAAATATTTTCGGCGATCCCCAAAGAAGCGGGATTTTCAACGGCCCGGAAATGAAGCGGATATTGCGTTGCCGGAAACGTGGTCTTGGCCAATTGCAAAAGCCACTGGGCTATGCTGGAGGCAATGCCGCGGCCAACACCGGCCTCGCCCACTTGAATTTTGATAAGCTCCAAAAAGCCGGGATAGAAATAGATTAATATTTTAATCTCCCGGCCCGGGCCATCGCCCGGAATAGCGCCTATATATTCCTCCGCTTGGTTGCTCCGGCTTAATTTCGCCTTGCGGACCAAGGTAATAACTTCTTCAGGCCGGCTGGTGTTTTGGATTTCCACAAAGGCAGGCGCTTCCGGGCCCTGATGCACGACCCTGGGCTCGAGGCTTGCCAAATAGGTGACCCGTTGTGCAGGCAAGGCTGTGGTGCCAGGCACATCTTTTACATCCAAAACCGCTTCGGTGGTTAAAAAGAATCCGGTCATGCCTAAGGAAGCCGTTAATTTAGGCGATAAAAATGGATGCCCAAAAAGCAAAACCGAGAGCGCATCCGCAGCCACAAAGGCCACGGTTATGTAATTCAACGTCCTTGCAAACTGTCCCCCGCTTAGTCTTCCGGGTTTGAAAATCGCTGCTACAAAACGTGCCGCGCCCGGGGCTATCACATTCACCGTGCCATGCACGGCCATGGCTGCCAGCATGAGACCCCACCAGGATAGCGGCGTGAATGCCAGGGCAAGGTTGATTAGGGTAATGGCCAGCGCTGGAACCCAAGTCCGTTTCGGCGGGGCCCGCAGGCCCTGGCTGGTCACAAAATGCAGAGGGAAAAACACGGCTCCCCAGGAAAGCACCCAACCGGCTTGCAACCCATGCGTCAAGAGCAGCGAAAAATTTCCGGTCACAACAAACGCGGCCAGGCCGATTAATCCGACCACGGCGCCGCCAACCGCATAGGAAATTTTATTTTCCACCAAGAGCGCCAAACCAAAATCATAAATTCGGGCCGCCCAAGCAGGCGAAAGGCCTTTTTTCTCCATCAGCCATTGGACAATGGGACCGCGAGTCAAAGGCCAAAGGCCGCCGGTTGATTCAGACGCAACCGCGCCGGACTTGGTTTGAGCAGCACGCAACGGGGCAACGGCTTTTTCATACTCGGCCCAAACTTGTCCCTTGGCTTGCGGTCCAAGACTCATCACGCGAATGATGCGGCCGTAAATCTCACGTTTTTCATTTTCGGGCATTGGTGTCTCCAACAAGTGCAGCGTATCGCGTACGATTTGATATGCGTGCGGTTCGTGCTGCAGCCACTCATGCGCCAAAGCCGTCTGCAAAATCGCCGCAATGGCCGGGCGCGCATCCAGGCCTTCCTTCAAAAGAAATTCCTGCCGCTTCCCGTCCAAATTTATGACCACGCTGCCGTTCAATGCCAAGGAAGCAACCACCGCATACGTCATCAGTATTTTTTCCGTATCTTCGCCCATCCAAAGCATGTGCAGCATGGTCAGCACATGATTGGGATCCACTTCCCCTTCGGGCGTGACCGCGTGACTCATCAAGCGGACGAATTCCGGACCATTAACTTGCTTTTGTATCTCCAACTGGCTCTGCTTGCCGCGAATCAAAGCCATGGCAAAATACACATTGGACCTAACCAGCGGGTCCGGCTGGCCGCACATTTTTTTTAGGTTTTGAATGTTCAGTGTCTTATTTTTCAAAGCAGTGTCCCACAACATAGCCAACCGGAAAATAATCGCCATGCGGTTTTTAAAGGAAAGATCCGAAGCATGCAGCAGCTGAATCAGTTCCTGGGCATCCTCGCGGGACATGAGCGCTTCCAATTCCGGGCGGAACATGAAAGGCGAAAGGGAAACTTCGCTCAATTCCGATGCCGCTTGGAAGAAGCGGGCCGTTTTGGCGTCTATATTTTTGAAAGAACCTTCTTTATAGACTTGATCCGTGACAGCTTCCAACATTTTATGCATATCCGCATCTATGGCCGGGCTTAACCCTTTGGTATCCTCATGGCTCAGAAAATAAGCATGCATGCGGGAAACCCAAAGTGCCAATTTTTCCGCGTCCGATTCAGGGCTAGCTTCCAGGATTCGCGGAATCAAACGTTTGGCGGATCTTGCAAATAAATACCCGGTGACCTCCGTCGGCATCCCAATCTTTCCCTGGACCATGGATTCCCCAGCCGGTTCCAGCGTGAACATGTTGTCCATGAAGAAACCGAAATCATTTCTTAAAATATCATCCACTATACCCAATGCCAGGTTGTAATAATTCCTCAAATCACTGATGTTTAATGTACCGGTAGCCGAGAGTTCATAAACCGATTTGACGCTCACCAACAAATCCGAAACATAGTTTGCTTTATCCGCGCCATATCCTGCGAGCTCTTGGGCAATAAGATATTTGCGTTCCTGCTCCAGGTAGGCATTTAAAACCGCCAGCGGTCCGTGCCAGCGGGTCAGCATGAATTGCCGCAGGACAGCGCGGAACTCCGGGCGGGCTTCAAAGGCTTTGCGGTCCTTCCACATGCCTGTTATAGCGCTGGGAAAAGTCTCGGCCAAAGCTTCCAACCCGGCCATGGCATCCTCGGGCGCGGCAGCATAGAGCCTGGGAAGCGCAAATGGATCAGCCAAAGCGGTCTGAATAAAAAACTCCCACCCCTTGGGCGAAGCGGCCTGCGCCCGGTGTAGCGCTCTGAAATAAACCGCAACCTTACCGGTTTCTTCCCCGATTTGAGCCCGCAACTTTTTGGCTGTTGCTTCCAGCTCAGCTTTTTCCGAGCCTTTGGCTTGGCGCGAATTCTCCCGGGCCGTGCGCAACTCCGTAAATAATCCGGCCACATGCCCCACCGGGTCCTGGCGCGCAGCCAGGAGCTTTAAAACCTCGCGCGCCTGTTCCGGCGCCAAAGCCCTCAAGGGTTCGGCCCAGCCGAACACAAGCTCAAGTTCGCTATTTTTTTGCAATCCTTGGCGCACCAAGTCTATCGTGGCCTGAATCCAAGTTTGAAAAAATTCCGTAGACTGCAAGGACGCGTCATCCTTAAAAGCCGGAGCCAGGGCCAGAAGTAATTCCGCTGCTTTTTCCGTCTCTCCCGCAATCCTGGTTTTGGCTGTTTCCAAAATCCGTTGCAACACCTTGGTTTCCAGCGTCAGCAACTCGATATTTCCCGCCCCACTCCGTGCTTGCCGGATTTGATTCCATGCATCCAGCCAGTGTCCTTGGGCCATGACAATTTCGACCCGGCGCTCCAGCTCTACAACTTGTTGCGCCTGCTGCTCCTGCGCAATGCCGGCGCGCAAGGCTAAAATTTCTTCGCCCAGCAATCCGTTTGCGTCGCTGGAATATTCCAGGGCTTGATCCATCCAAAGCAATGCCTTGGCCAATTCTCCGCCGCGCTTTGTTGCCAAAGCGTTCTTGGCTTTTTCCAGCAAATTATCTATGCGTTTTTTCATAACTGCCGTGTTGATGCTTTTTACCAATTCCTGAGCCTCCGGCGACTCGGAGTCCAGTAATAACACGGCCTCAGCGATGCCTTGCGCAAGGCTCAACCGGTTCTGGCCCAACAGTACGCGCGCGATATCCATACGCGCGTCGAGCATGTGCCAAACATCCATACCCTGCAATTTTTCGGCGAACTTCACGGAAATCCCGCTGTAAACTTCGGCTGCTTCCGGCAGCTTGCCTTCAGCTTTTAGGGCTTCAGCACGGTCCAGCTCCGCCTCGATCCCATCAACCAAATCCGCCCGTTGCTTGGCCTCGGAATTCAATGGATCAATTTTCAATACTTCCTGCACTAAATTCCAGGTTGTCTTTAAATCACCATCCTGAAAAGATTGCCGGGAGACCTGCAACTTGCTTTCCACCTGTTGCTTTTTAAATATTTCCGCCAAGTTGGGTTTGGCAGGCTTGGGTGCTTTTTTGGCCACAGCCTCGAGTTTTTCCTTGGCTGCAGCCCGCTCCTTAGCCAGCGCCTCTTCATCGGCTTTTTGCCTGGCTGCTTCTACCGGGTTCTCCAACCTCTCCTTTAGCGCATTGAGTTTCGCAAACTGATCAACGGCTTTGATTTCTTCTTTGGGCTTGGCTTCTTTCCCAGGTTTACCCTTGGCCTTGGGTTCCACTTTCGCAACTCGAAGCGTTGCTGCGACTGGTTTGCCTTGGGATTCCGATTCCCTGATGCCGCGAATTTGTGCCACTAAATTCCCAAACTCGCTCCGCGTACTCAGCGCTTGGAGCAGGTCCGCCATTTCTTCTTCCTGCTGAAAAGCCGGCATAATGAAACCCATAGGCGCATTGGGATTATCAACACCAATTAAATGCAATGCATCCAGGAATAGAATCCGGGTTTTTCTTCCTGCGGGTGTTTTTGGGTCTGCGGTTTTCCACAATTCCCAGGTTTTTGTCGGATCATCATATAATGCTTTAACCAGAGCGTCCGCGCTGGCCAACGCCGGGTTGGAAACCGGCGCAACTTCGACTTTTTTCTCTACGGGCTTTGGTTTCTCTACTACGGACTTAGCACCCTTCTGCGACCAAGCAATGTTCCCCAGCAATTCCATCAGTTGGGTTCGCAGTTTTGCCGGATTTTCCCCATTAATCGTTACAACCTCCCGGACGATCTCTCCCTGGGCAACGGAGTCCGAACTTATCTGGGTTAAAACCGCCTGGATTTCTTGTGTTTGCAATTTCGCCTGTACTAGCGGAGCCTCCAGCATGGTTTTTTTCAGTTCAGCATCTGACAGGCAATTAATAAGGAGCGTTCTCGCGAAATGCCGGTTTTCATCCCCGACTGCCTTGATCCCGCCCATGGCCAGGAAAGGAATTGCGCTCAGTTGCGCGGGTCCTGCGGAAAACCCGAATAAAAATAAAACAAAATTCGGAGATTGCGCGAAATCAATCCAGGCCTGATGATCAAAGAAAAATAAATTCAGCGCATTGGTCAGGCTGTCACGGCTGAATAGGCGCGCCAGCAACTCAAATACGCGCCCTGCTTGTTTTTTCAATCCCGCCCAAAGTGTTTCCCCGCTTCGCAATCCGGCAGCCACCTGGAGCAAATCCTGCCGGGAGCCGAAGGCCATTCCCAATCCGTCGAAATTCTCTAATTTCACACGGTCATAAACCGGCATTTTCTCATCCGGCCAATTTTCACTCGCCGCCGCCAGTACGTATAAATCCGGATTTCCATCCGCAACTTCCAGGCGTGCGAACACACTGGCAACAGGCAAGCCGAGCTCCGCCAAGGCCTCCGGCGCCAAAGAGGCGGCATGAACTACTTGCAGCTTGGCCAGAAACGCCTGTAAGGCTTCCCGTCCCTTCAGATCCAAGGCGGGCATCCTGGCCAGGGCAATAGACCCCAGCAGCGCTTCCATCACCCGCTTGAAATCCACAGACTCGGTCCAAGTGTGCACAGCAAAAATCGACTGCTTTTTTTCCAGCAACTTTTCCAAAGGAAGCTTTTTACCCTGCAACAGCGAATAATACGGATTAACCCAGTCTTGCCGGGTCAGGCGGGGTTGCACGGCGATGAAGGAAATATTCCGGCGTTTTAATTCCGCGGCAATGCCCTCGGCGTGAAATCCCCCGTTGATCATGACCGCCAGATTTTCTTGAGCATTATCCATTTTTTTCAATAGATTATCCACGAACCGGATGCTGCGGCGGTCGGCCAGCGTATAAAATGCCATGGCCTGATCCACAAATCCGTCCAAGGAAGAAATCTCTTCATCCCACAAATCGCTGAATTGCGGGTCATACTGCCGGATGAATTCCCGGAATATTTTGACCGCGTACTCCGAACGGCGGGATTGGATGCGCTTGACTTCTTCGGGTGTAGCCGAAATATTGATGAGCTTTTCGATTTGGTCCAGGCCGCGCCCCAACTGGTCCAATTGTTTTTGATTTTCCGCTGTATACAACCGCTCGCGGATTTCAGCATCCAATTGGTCAAGCTCCCGGTAAAGTGCATCCTGGCCTGCTTCGCCGGCAGAAGCTTGGCCCTGGCGGACAAAACGGTTAAACGACTCCAACTCCCGGGTATCCACGCGCAACTTGGCGGCATATGTTTTCAAAACCGAAACATAATGGAACAGATCCAGACTGCCTTTGCGAAACGCTTTGCCCGAGTCGTCGAACCGGATCAACCCGGGGGTATAAAGCCCCGGCTTCAAACTCTCAAGCATATCCCGCAAATCCGATACATAACCCTGGCTCTCCGCAGTTAAAAAAGACCGGATGGTTGTATAGCTGGCTTCATATAAATCCTGCGATTCCACCCCTTCCAACCGGATGGGTGCGGGATTCACGGCCGCGAAAAGTTCAGCGCCTGTGAGCTTGCCTTGTTTAACAAAATAATCGCTGATCTCTTCCCGGACATGGGCCAAGGGAAAACCGCGCAACACTTCCAGATTAACGGTCCCAAAAGCGCCTTCTTCGCCCATTAATTTCAAGCCGTGATTTTCAGACATATAGCGGATTATGTTGGCAATATTTTTCTGAACTTCATAATTGCAATGCAGATCCTGGATGCAAACTACGGTTTTGCCGGAACCTTGGAATTTTTGTTGAATCGTCCCGAATTTCTGCGGAATAGTCAATTCCCGGCCAACATATTGAATACCGGAAAATCCGGATTGGGACAACTGATAATTTCCGTTATCAAATGCCCAGGTAAGATAAGGTAAAAGAAAAGAAAATGTAATAAGCAGCGCAATGCTTCTAGCCCACAAAACACGTCGGCTAGGTAAGGTAAAAAAGCGATTATCTTTAGCCATTCATTTCCACCTTTTGGTTGTTTTAAAATGAACCTATTTCGCAATTATATCATGAATTAAATAGATTTCAAGTCAGCAGATAAATTTTGCGGGATGTAATTTTGTAGGGAACGGTTTGAAACCGTTCCCTACTATGGGCATCTATCCAATGCGCGGGAGGTCTATTGCCCCGCATCCACCAGCACTTGATTAAGCCGCCGGGTAAACGCGGCCATGTCTTTGATCTTCAACCCAGCGGACAGCAAGGCTTGGTCATAAATCAAACGCACAAAATCCTGCAGCTTCCCATCCATAGGGGCTTTGTGTTGCAAATTGGCCAAGGCGGCAATCAGGCGGTGGTTGGGATTGAGTTCCAAAATAAACTTCTGGGGCGGAAGTTCGCGGCCCATGGCTTTCCACATTTCGCGCATGGCGCGGCTCAGGCCGAAATCCTCAGTGATCAGGCAGGCCGGGCTCTCGGTCAAGCGCGGCGAAAAACGGACTTCCTGGACATCGGGTTCAAGCTGCTTGCTCACGTACTCCAACAACTCCTTATACGTTTCCCCGGCTTTTTTCTTTTCTTCCTCCACTTGGCGCTTTTCATCGTCAGACATTTCCATGTCCCCGTGATTCACCGAACGCAAAGGTTTTTGTTTAAACTCAAACAGGTCCGGAATTACGATTTCATCTATGGTTTCCAGCATGAGCAGGACTTCCCACCCCTTGGTTTTATAAGCTTCCAACCGCGGAGCAGCCAAAGCCTGATTTCTATCTTCGGCAGTCAAAAAAGAAATCGATTTCTGCTCCGGCTTCATGTCGGCCAGGTATTGGTCAAACGAACGCAACACCCCGGCTTCCTGCGTGGTGCTTTCGTACAAGAGCAGTTCGGCAATGGCTTCATGCTTATCGTGGTCGTAATGCAGCCCTTCCTTCAGCACGGCTCCGAACGTGCGGTAAAACTTCAAATATTTTTCATAATCCTTTTCTTTCATTTCCTTCAGGGTGGCCAACACCTTGTTGACGATGTTTTTGCGGATTTTCTCAAGCTGCGCGTTCTGCTGCAGAATCTCGCGCGAAACATTGAGAGGCAAATCCGTGGTATCCACTACGCCCTTCAGAAAACGCAGATACGGAGGAATCAAAGTCTTGGCATCGGACATGATAAACACGCGATTGATATATAATTGCAGGCCCTTTTGCCCTTCCTTGGCCAGCAGGTCAAAAGGCGCCAAGGTTGGAATAAAGATCAATGCCTTGAATTCAATGGTGCCTTCGGCCCGATAGTGCATGGTTTCCAAAGGTTCGGAAAAATCATGCGCCAGATGCTGATAAAACTCCTTATACTCTTCCGGTGTTACTTCGCTTTTATTCTTGCTCCAAATGGCTTTCTGGGAATTAAGTGTCTCGGTTTCCATGCGCTTTTCCGGTTTGGCATCTTTGAGCGGCTGGCCGTTTTCATCCTGGGGCGTATGCGTGTGTTCCACGTCCATGACAATGGGAAACTCGACGAAATCCGAATATTTTTTCACCAGGTTGCGCAGTTCATAGTCGTTGGTATAGTCATAGGCATCGGCTTTCAAATGCAAAATCACATCCGTGCCGCGCGCGGATTTCTCCGCCGGAGTGATTTCAAATCCCTGTTTCCCGTCGGAAACCCAACGAAAAGCTTCGGATTTCGCAGCCCGGGTGACCACTTCCACCTTGTCCGCCACCATGAACGAGGAATAAAAACCCACGCCGAATTGCCCGATCAAATTCACATTATCCTTATTTTGCTGGAGGTTGGCCAAAAATTCCTTAGTGCCAGATTTGGCAATGGTGCCCAGGTTGTTGATCAGATCATCGTGCGTCATGCCGATTCCATTGTCCGAAATGGTGACCGTATGCTTGTCTTTGTCCGCGCTGAGTTTGATGCGCCAGGCAGAGTCGTCTTCCAGCAGGCCCGCATCGGTCAATGACAAGTAGCGTATTTTATCAATGGCATCCGAAGCATTGGAAATCAGCTCGCGCAAAAAGATATCCCGATGCGAGTACAACGAGTGCACCACCAAGTCCAGCAGTTGATTGACTTCGGTTTTAAATTCCATGCGTTCAGCAGCAGCTTGCGTCATATTTACTCTCTCCGTTTGTTTGATTTTTTCAGGTTATTTATATTATGGTCGTACCGGCAAAAACTATACCACACAAAAAAATCTGATTCAACCCCGCTTGTTGCCGAAACTGGTTTTTCCCATTGCCGAATTTCAATTTAATTTGTACTATAAATAAGAATATCGTTATTTGTTTATATTCTTTAATGCCGCTTTTTACGAAAGGATGCATCCCCATGCTTACCAAACCAAAAATAGTGATTGTCGGAGGCGTGGCCGGAGGCGCGTCCGCCGCCGCGCGCGCCCGGCGTTTAAGTGAAGATGCAACCATCATCCTGTTGGAGCGCGGCCCCGACATATCCTTTGCCAATTGCGGCCTGCCCTACCATATTGGCGGTGCGATCAAAGACCGCAAACGCCTGCTGGTGCAAACACCCGGGGCCATGCAGCGCCGGTTCCGCATTGACGTCCGCACCCATACCGAAGTCCTCGCCATTCAGCGCGAACCAAAGTCACTCCGCCTTCTCAATCTTTTGAGCAACGAAGAAACGGACGAGACCTATGACATTTTAATTTTGAGCCCCGGCGCCGAGCCTATCCGTCCGCTCTTGCCCGGCTCGGATCTGCCGGGTATCTTCACCCTCCGTTCCCTGGAGGATATGGACCGGATCATCGCGGATATTTCCTCGCGCCGGGCCAAACGCGCCCTGATTGCAGGCGGCGGATTCATAGGCCTGGAAATGGCCGAAGCCTTCCGCGCCCGTGACCTGGCGGTTACGCTGGTGGAAATGGCGCCCCAAGTCATGAGCCCCTTGGACCCGGAAATGGTTGCCCCGGTGCATCAGGAATTAAAGCATCAGGGGATCACGCTTAAACTCGGCCTTTCCGTGAACGGATTCAAACAAACCCCGGGCGGATTGGAAGTCCAACTCAGTTCCGGCGAAACCGTAGAAACCGATTTGGCGCTTTTGGCTATTGGCGTAAAACCTGAAGTGAAATTAGCCAAGGACGCCGGATTAGTTCTGGGCGAACGCGGCGGTATCCAAGTGAACGAACACCTCCAAACCTCGGATCCCTCCATTTACGCCGTAGGTGATGCCGTGGAGACCCGGGATTTTACCGGTGGTTTTCAGACGCTGCTGCCCTTGGCCGGACCAGCCAACCGCCAGGGACGCCTGGCCGCCGAACATGCCCTGGGGCGCGCACAAAACGCCTACCGCGGGTCTCAAGGCACCGCTATTTGCAAAATTTTCGATCTCACAGCGGCGAGCACGGGGCTGAATGAAAAAGCTCTTAAACGCATGCAAAAACCTTATCAAAAAATCCATATCCATCCGGCCAACCACGCCGGTTATTATCCCGGCGCATCTCACATGAGCATCAAACTATTGTATGCCCCGGACAACGGTTTGATTTTGGGAGCGCAAATCACCGGTACCGAGGGTGTGGACAAACGCATTGATGTACTGGCCACAGCCATGCGCGGAGGCATGACCGCATTTGACCTGGAACATCTGGAACTGGCTTATGCCCCGCCCTACGGCTCGGCTAAAGATCCGGTCAATTATGCGGGGTTCGTCGCTTCCAACGCCTTGCGCGGCGATGTCACTTTTTGTCACGCGGAGGACATTATTGCGGCACAGGAAAACCAGTGCGTGCTTGACGTCCGCACTGCTTCCGAAGTAGCCGCGGGCAGCATCCCCGGAAGCATCCATATTCCCTTGGACAGCCTGCGGGAACGGTTGAAAGAATTGCCTGTAGGCAAGGAATTGTTGGTTTATTGCCAGGTGGGTTTGCGCAGCTACCTTGCCGCCCGCATCTTGCAGCATCACGGCTGGAAAGTGCGCGTGTTATCCGGCGGCTTAACCACGTTTAAAGCCGCCACTGAAATGTTTTGATCGAGTAGGGGGAGGGATCGCGCCCTCCGCCCTCTCACACCACCGTACGTACGGTTCCGTATACGGCGGTTCGTGATTGCTTCTGGGCATTAAGTATT
>JAGVPM010000156.1 GCA_020052235.1 Candidatus Goldiibacteriota bacterium | reverse complement strand
GTTTAGGCGTGATGACCGCCCTGGTGGGTTCAAACCTAGTGGCTTCAAACGTGATGATCGCCCCGGTGGGTTTAGGCGTGATGACCGCCCTGGTGGGTTTAAGCCTAGCGGGTTCAAACGTGATGACCGCCCTGGTGGGTTTAAGCCTAGTGGGTTCAAACGTGATGATCGTCCCGGCGGTTACCGAAATGCGCCAGACAAATCAGCAGCATTTAAACAACCTCGCCGCAGTTCTGCTCCCGGCAGCGCTTACCGGCCTGTTGGGACCAAGCCGGCCTCGAATTTTAAGCGACCTGGCAGTAAACCCGGTAGTGGCCACCGCTCATTGAAAAAACAGTAGCCAATTTAAGCTAAAAAAATTTTCTTACTCATTCGTGATACTTTTTTATTGATAACTTGCTTTTTTACAATTTACGAGTATACTCATAAAAACTTTTTGAAAGTAATTCAAACATGCAACTTTCCAGTTTGGGTATAAAGCGAAACGTAGTCTCCTCCATGCCGAAACCTATAAGCATGGATACGGCTATGTTTTTGCTTAATAACCAAATTCCGATTTGGCGCATTAAAAAACCAAATCACCTGGAAAGGATGCCCGGAGTCTAACCTCCCCCAAAAAATGCAAGGGGCAGCCGCCTTTCCAGACGAAAGGCCGCTGCCCCTTTTTTTACCTGATCCAGAAAGGATTTTAACTATTATGATTATCTCCGGATATTTATATCTCATGATTATTTATATTGTTTGGGGCACTACCTATTTGGCCATGCGAATTGGCGTGGCGCCCGGAAGCGGTTTCCCGGTGTTTGCTTTTGGAGCCTACCGTTGCTTGGTGGCGGCCGGACTTCTATTGCTTTTTTCATTATTGCGCAAACAATCCATCAAACCCAACCGTAAAGAATTATTCTATCTGGCTTTTACGGGTATCGGCATGTGGGCTGTTGCACATGGCATGGTGCTGGTGGCTGAACAATACATTGATTCCGGTTTTGCGGCAATTGCCGTAGCCACCTCCCCGCTTTGGGTTTTGCTTTTAGGTTCCGGTATGGATAAAACCAAA
Organism: Candidatus Goldiibacteriota bacterium; assembly: GCA_020052235.1. Lineage (GTDB taxonomy): Bacteria > Oederibacteriota > JAAXVQ01 > JAAXVQ01 > JAAXVQ01 > JAAXVQ01. The sequence goes on along the minus strand of JAGVPM010000156.1, from coordinate 2,144 downwards.
CCTGATTTACGCCATATATTCTTTGTTTGCCTGGGATTCCTTGGCATTGCCACGCTTATGTATCCGGAAATACGCAAAGCCAATATCCACAGCACGCTGAGCCTGATATTGTTGGTCATTTCACCCATGGCTTGGGCCTTTTGCGCCTTATGGGTAAAGCGAAATCCTCAAAAGCTCTCGACTTTTACGCAATCCGGCTATCAACACCTATTTGGCGGTTTGGGTTTTTTGCTGCTGTCATTACTTTTCCATGAACCCAAACCGACACCGACCCTTCATGCCTGGGGTGCATTTTGGTTTTTAGTGATCTTTGGTTCCGTTATTGCATTCACGTCCTATATTAAAGCACTATCCCTATTGCCCACGCATGTGGTTACGACCAATACCTACGTTAATCCAATAATTGCAGTTATTTTGGGTTGGTTGGTTTTAAATGAAAAAATCACGTTTTGGACATTGGCTGCAATCGTTCTGGTAATTATATCGGTTGCCGGGACGCTTAGAAACGGAATTAAGAATAAATCAGAAAAAAACAGGAGCATTCAGGTTGAACAAGTACTTGAATAACCCGAGATTAAACCGGTGATAATGCCGCTTTGTATGGCATCGTCACCGGTTTAATTTATTTTTATCGGCTATTTCAGGACGATTAATTTTCCATTGTTCAAATACCCTTAAATCCGCCCGGATTTGATTTAATGTTAATCCAAAAACAAAGGCATCATCAATAAATCCGGCAAAGGGAATAAAATCCGGTATGGCATCGAAAGGCGATAAAAAATAAAGCAACGCACCAACAATCAGCGTAATGGACCCAAAAGGAATCCTTTTATATTCCCCTTTCAACCAAGCCCGGGATACTTCAAACAATAATGTCACATCTCTCCTGAGACGTTTAATGGGGCCTTTTATCTTTTTCGGTCCTTTTAAGTTTGTTTCCAATGATTTCTGAACCTGAGCAGTACTTGCAACAATACGATTGGCACGATTTTGGAAGTGTTTTAGGAAATGCAAAATGATTTTCGCCATAATCCTGCGCAACATGCCGTCACCCATTTGACTATGATCCATTGTTCAAAAGCCGCTTACACTAATTGTTTTTTATCTTTTCCGGGATTTCAGTGTACAGAGGCTTTTTTAAATGCCTGGCGCTGGCCGGCGGCAGATTCAACCATACATGATCATAAGCAACTTGATGCCTGCGGAGGTAACTCTTCATCGTAGTGAGCAAGCGTTTAACGCGCTGATGTTCACCGGGCTTGAGAAATTGCAAACGCAAACGATGAGGCAAAATATAGTCAAAATATGAAATGATCCCCTCAGGGGCGAGATGGCGAAAATAATTGTCCATGATTTCACAAAAAATCCGCGAATCAAAATTGACGAAGGGCAGGCTCGAAATAATATAATCGTATTTGAGCCCGCTTTTCAATGTACGGATGTCCGTATGCAGGAGTTGGACATCAATCCGATGTTCACCTTTCAATTTGGCAGCGATTTTTTTATTCAAATAACTAAATAATTTCTCGTTTAACTCATAGATATGCAACGTATCGCCGACTTTTAAGAGCTTTAGAATCTCAAAAGTAAAGGCACCCGTCCCTGGCCCGACCTCCAAAACTTTAATAGGCCGCGAAGGGCGCTTGCGAATCGGCTTTAAAATGGCTCTTGCCAATTGCGGTGAACTGGGTGCAATGGCCCCCGTGGAAATGAAATTACTTTTAAATTCCTTAAAAAAAAGTTGGAGATCCTTGAACATGGCTACTTCCTCATTGTAAGTGTGGCATCATCATACCATAAAGTGCGCCGTCATGAAAATTAATCCCCTTCAAAAAAGCATCTTCTTCGGCACCCTATCCTGGTGATGGGCGAGAGATTATGACCAGCGCTCATAGCAGACTAAATCTTTCAAAGCTTTACGCTGCTTTGGTTTGGGCATGTCGGCAGGATACCCGAGCGGGGTAAAGACAATAGGCTCAGCTTCCCCCGTTTTTTCAGCGATCGTGACCTCAAGCCCAAGGGAAATTAACTATTAAGGACAGCCAATTGGCCGTTCCTAAAAAACAGGGTATAATTATAATACCCTTGGGGAGGTTATCTTGAATCATGAATACAAACCTAAAAAAAGAGCAGTTAAAACTTAC
>JAGVPM010000153.1 GCA_020052235.1 Candidatus Goldiibacteriota bacterium | reverse complement strand
TTCAGGAACAGGGTGCGTTTCCGGATGGCGATCCTATTCCATTTCGGGGGCCTCGACCTTGGATTCTAGGTTCACTCGAATGCCGGAAGCGCCTTATTTGCGAACGCTATGAGCATGGTTCCCTGATTATGACTTCCAACCGTACCGTGGAAGAATGGCCGGAACTTTTCGGTGATGCGCTTCTGGCTTCCGCCGCGCTGGACCGCTTGGTGCACCATTCCCACGTGGTCACCATCACTGGAAAGTCATATCGGGCCAAGAAAGTTTACAAGCGAAAGGAGGAAAAACCGGACCACAGAAAAGTTCGTGCTTGTTGAACGGCTACAACACTCTTACAATGATTTCCGGCCCTGCGTTTTGGCGGTAAGGGGGTGGGGTCAAACTTGTGACCGGAGGGGTCAAACTACCTGACCAATGACAGGAGGTGAAAAAGTACCCAAAAAACCGTTTTAAAACTATCCGTATCACCCATTTTTAAAAGGAGCAGGTGCAAATGAAAAAACAAATAATCACTTTGGTTTTTTGCATGACAGTTTTACCCGTAGCGAATCTGGTTTCCCCGGCTTTGGCAGGCGAATGGCACGAAACCGCAAAAGTCTATGGCGATGTCCGTTTCCGCCACGAAAGCTTCCAAACCGAAAATCCCTCCGCGACACTGTATACCTTCCGGGATCGCCAGCGTGTCCGCGCCCGCGTTGGGTTGCAGGCAACTTTGGATGATTACTGGATGGCCGATGTCCGCCTGGCCACGGACGAAGTTGGAAACTCCTCCGGCACCGGCACCGGTGATCCCATCTCTTCCAACCAAACCCTGGGCGATATGGAAACCCGCAAGCCCATCTGGTTGGATTTGGCCTGCATTCAATACAAAGTGCTTTTCAATAATGGTAAATTGACGGCCGGAAAAATGAACAATCCCTTTGAGTGCGTTGGAAAGTCGCAATTGATCTGGGACGGCGATCTGACTCCCGAAGGCATTGCCGGTAACTTCAACCTGGACATCCTCCCCGACGTAACTCTTTTCTTAAACGGCGCCGGGTTCTGGGTTAAAGAGAGTTCCGCGTCGTATGATCCCATGATCTATGGTGCGCAAGTTGGTTCCAAAGCCAAGTTCTTCGATGCCAAATTGACCGCCGGATTCGGTTATTTCGAATACATCGACATTACCAACCAAACCCCCTATGATTGGAAAGGTGGCGCCTCCGGCATGGGCAACACCTTGATCAATGGAAAATACATTAACAATGCCATGTTGGGTGAAGGTTTTATCGATTATTCGTTCGCGTTGTTCGACTTCCCAATTAAAATTTACTGTGACTATGTCTTAAACAATGGCGCGGTTTCCCACAACCGCGCGTATTTAACCGGTTTTATTTTCAACAAAGCGGCCAAGGAAGGCTCCTGGGAAATCGGCTATAATTTCCGGCAATTGCAGAAAGACAGTGTGGTGGGGGCGTTCAATGATTCCGACTTTATCGGCGGCGGCACTAACGGGGATGGGCATCAGATTTCCGCCACCTGCGTGCCGGTTGACGGAGTTAAGACCACGCTCACGTTCTTCCGTAACCGCACCAAAATCGACCAGGATGTCACACCCTTTTACAATCGTTTCCAAGCTGATGTGGTGTTATCATTCTAAGCTGATGGGTTTCACGAAATGCTTATGGTTTCCTAACTGAAATCTAATGTTTGAAAGTTATACTTGCACCATCCATTCTTATCAAGGAGAACACTTATGCAGACCAAGTTAACCGCAATTGTAAGTGCGGCCATTTTGGCCGGTTCATTGACCGGTGCGGCTTTGGCCGGAGATAAAAACATGGTCCAGATCAAAGGCTCGGACACCATGGTGCATTTGGCCAGTGCCTGGGCGGAAAAATTCATGAAAAACAATTCCGGAATTGAAATTTCAGTCACCGGCGGCGGTTCGGGCACGGGTTTCGCTTCTTTGCTCAATGGCACTTGCGACATTGCCAATGCTTCCCGCACCATCAAAGACAGTGAAAAAAACCAAGCCAAAAGCAAAGGATTTGAGGCAATAGAGCACATCGTTGGTTTGGACGGTATCGCCGTGATTGTCAACCCTTCCAATCCCGTTAAACACCTGACCATGGAACAGATTAAAAAAATCTTTTCCGGCGAAACCGCCAATTGGAAAACTTGCGGCGGACCGGATGCGAAAATTTCCGTATTTACCCGCGACTCTTCCTCGGGCACGTTTCAATTCTTCCAAGAACACGTTTTGGCCAAAGGTGATTATTCGGTCAAAGCGCGCCGTTTGGCGTCCAACTCCGCCATTGTGCAATCCGTGGGTGAAGATGCCAACGGCATTGGCTATGTGGGTTTGGGATATCTGACCGAAGCTCATGGCAAAGTCAAAGCCATTGGCGTCAGCAAAGATGCAAAGGCTGCCGTGATCCTGCCGAGTGTGAACACCGTGAAAGACGGCTCCTACCCGATTTCACGCGGTTTGCAGATGTACACGCGGAATCAACCAACCGGCAATGTTAAAGTATTCATGGATTTTGTTTTCAGCGCCGAAGGGCAAAAAATCGTTGAAGAAATGGGTTTTGTGAGGAAATAAATTCCGTCCCAGTAATGCTTTCACCGCAGAGGCGCAGAGATCGTCCTCCGCGTCTCTGCGGTGAATATGACAGGTGTCTTTAACATATGAAAAATTTTTGGAAAGACCATTTTATCAAATACCTCCTGCAGGCATCGGCTTCAACCTGCATCCTGATTGTTATTCTCATTTTCTTGTTTCTTTTTAAAGAAGCCATCCCTTTTATTAAAACCCCGGGGTTAAGCACGTTGCTGGATTCCCGTTGGGAACCGGTTTCCTTCGTCCAGGAACGCTTTGGAATCCTCCCGCTGTTCATGGGTTCGCTCTTAGTCACGGTCATGGCCACCCTATTGGCCATTCCTTTTGGAATTATCGCGGCCGTTTATATTTCCGAGGTTGCCACCCCCATGGAACGCGAATTTTTCAAACCCTTCATTGAACTCCTGGCCGGCATTCCCTCGGTGGTCTTGGGTTTTTTCGGGCTCATGGTGCTTTCGCCCATAGTCAAAACCGTTTTTCACCTTTCCAATGGCCAGACCGCCTTAACCGGTGCGATACTTTTGGCCTTAATGGCCATTCCCACCATTATTACCATTTCCGAAGATGCTTTAAAAAGCGTTCCCAGTTCCTACAAACAAGCGTCATTAGCCCTGGGCGCCAGTCCGGTTGAAACCATTTGGCGCGTCACGGTGCCGGCCGCACTTTCGGGGATTATCGCCGCAGTCATGCTGGGCATGGGGCGCGTGATCGGCGAAACCATGACCGTGCTGATGGTGACAGGCAATGCGCCGATCCCCACACTGGACCCGCTTGAATCCGTGCGCACCATGACCGCGACCATTGCCGCGGAAATGGGCGAAGTGGCCAATCAATCGCCGCACTACCAGGCTTTATTCTGGATTGGTATCCTTTTGCTGGCAATCACGTTCACGCTTAATTTCATAGCCCAGCGGGTATTGAAAAAATACCAGAGGCGATCATGATTAACAAAGCCTTCACCCAAACAGCCACGCTTTGGTTCATGCGTCTATTAACCTATTGTATCGTGATTGTCATCGGATATATTCTCTTTGACATCGTCAAAAACGGGCTTCCGGTTATTGGTTGGAATTTTTTATTCACCAACCCGGAACGCGCCGGGGCCGCCGGAGGCATTTTCCCGGCCATCGTTGGCACGCTTTGCCTGATCACCGGGACCATTACCGTGGCGCTGCCGTTGGGCATCGGAGCGGCTATTTATCTATCCGAGTACGCCCGGCAAGGGCGTTTTACGCAAATGATCCGTTTGGCCATTGTTACCTTAGCCGGAGTTCCTTCCATTGTGTTCGGCCTTTTCGGATTGGGATTGTTCGTCTTTTTCTTCAAATTCGGCACTTCCATTTTAGCCGGAAACCTGACCCTGGCGTGCATGGTTTTGCCCACCATAATTGTGGCCAGTGAAGAATCCCTGCGGGCCGTGCCCCAAGGTTTCCGTGAAGGCAGCTTGGCCCTGGGTGCTTCCAAGTGGCAGACCATCTATAAAAACGTGCTGCCTTACTCCCTGCCCGGGATGCTGACCGGCTCCATTTTGGGTGTAGGCCGCGTGGCCGGAGAGACCGCGCCCATTCTATTGACCGTGGCGGCTTTTTTCCTGCCGCGTTTGCCGCATTCAATTTTCGATCAAGTGATGGCTCTGCCGTACCACTTGTATATTTTGGCCACGCAACATCCCGACATGGCTTTGGTCAGGCCCATGCAATATGGCACCGCATTGGTTTTAATTGCCTTGGTCCTCGGATTGAACCTGGGGGCCATTGCGCTGCGTATTTATTTTAGGAAAAAATACACATGGTAACTTCCCTGGAAACAATGAAACTCAGTGTCCGCAAGCTTAACTTTTTTTACGGAAACCGGCAGGCATTATTCAATATTGACCTGGACATGCCCGCCCAACAGGTTACGGCGCTCATCGGGCCTTCCGGGTGCGGGAAATCAACTTTTCTGCGTTCCTTAAACCGCATGAACGACATTATCGATCACACCCGGGTGGAAGGCACGATTCTCATCGACGGGCTCGATATTTATCACGCCAAGATGGATGTGGTGGCCTTGAGAAAAAAAGTCGGCATGGTATTTCAAAAATCCAATCCTTTCCCCAAATCCATTTTTGATAATGTGGCTTTCGGACCGCGGATTCACGGGCAAAAAGACCGTAAAAAGCTGGCTGAGATCGTGGAAAAAAGCCTAAACCGGGCCGGTTTATGGTCCGAGGTAAAAGACCGGCTGGAACACGGGGCCATGGAATTATCCGGCGGCCAGCAACAGCGCCTGTGCATTGCCCGCGCTTTGGCCATTGACCCGGAAATATTGCTCATGGATGAGCCCGCATCCGCGCTGGATCCGCGTTCAACTTCCCGCATTGAAGATCTGATTGCGGAATTGCGCGCCGATTACACGATTGTGATTGTTACCCACAACATGCAACAAGCCGCCCGGGTTTCGGATCATACGGCGTTTTTCTATGAAGGCAACCTGATTGAAATGGGACCGACCACGCAACTTTTCACCAAACCTCGCGAGAAACAAACCGAGGATTATATTACGGGAAGGTTTGGATGAGGCATGCGTCGGGGTAAACTTTTAATATATTCCCCTCCCCAGGTGTTGGTGGGAGGGGATGCAGGGGAGGGGGTAAAAGCTTTGTGTTCAAAAGCTCATCCCCTCTCCTTCATCCTCTCCCACAAGGGGAGAGGAATTCAATAAACACAAATGGAGGATATCCCAATGTCCGTTTTATTGAATAAAGAAATTGAGCACTTAAAGAAAAAAACCCTGTCCCTTTCCACCTATGTGGAGGAAAACCTTCAACGGGCCGTGAAATCCCTGGAAACGCGCGATATCGTTCTGGCCAACACGGCCATCGAAACCGATGTGATTATCGACCAGATGGAAATTGATGTGGAAGAGGAATGCCTGAAGATCCTGGCTCTGCATCAGCCCGTGGCCGTGGACCTGCGTTACCTCGTGGCCACCCTGAAGATCAACAATGATTTGGAACGGATCGGCGACTTGGCGGTAAATATTGCCGAGCGCGCGGCTTTTTTGGCCACTCAGCCTAAAACCGATTTCCCTTTTGATTTTTCCAACATGGCCAAAAAAGCTCAAGCCATGGTTACTCAAAGCCTGAATGCCCTAATCAACATTGATGCGGACTTGGCCCGTGAAGTTTTATCCAAGGATGATGAAGTCGATGCCATTCACCGCGCCATGTACGAACAGGTCAGCGAAAGTATCAAAAGGAATCCGGATAACCTCAATTGTTTCATTCACCTGCTGACGGTATCACGAAATTTGGAAAGAATCGCGGATCATGCCACCAACATTGCCGAAGATGTGATTTATATGATTGAGGGCGCCATTATACGCCACAAGGATGCTTAGATTTCCCATTGTGCCAAGGTGTCCGTCAACTTACCCTGGACCAGGGCGCAAAGCGATTCCATGGCGCCCGAAGTCAGCCCCATGCGCTTGGGCACGCCGGGATTAATGGTTAAATTCATTTGTTCGCTCCCCAGTCCCACTCCCAGCAGCTTGGCCACGGTATTGGCGATTTGCACCGAATCCAAAACCGGATCCGGGCTATGCACGTCCAAATGGTGTTGCTCAATGCCCAAAATCAGCGTTTCGGGAAATTCCCAAAACCTGGCAATTGTGCCGCCCAATTGCGCATGATCCGTGCCTAAAATTTCACGCTCGGCTTCAATATAGGTAATGCCCTTTTCAATAATCAGGGTATGAATTTGACCCAACAACACCGGACTGATGTGGCGCTCCAGCAGCAATTTTCCGATATCGTGGATCAACGCCGCGGTGAAAGCCGGTGCGGGTACGGGCTTGGAAGTTATTTTTTCCAGGCATTCGACGGCCAAGGCGCAGGCGACACTGTGCTGCCATAATTCGTTTTCCTGCAGCTCATACCCCGGAAAAGCCTGTTTCATGGGCTTGGCCACGCACTTTCCGATCACCAGTTTGACGATATGCCCGATGCCAAAGCGGACCACCGCATCTTTTACGGATAAAACCGGGGTCTCCGAAGCACTCCAGGCTGAATTGGCCCAATGCAGCACATTCGCGGTCAACACCTGGTCAAACTCAATGACGCGGGCGATTTCATTCACGCTGATCTCGGGATCAAAAGCCAATTTTGTCAGCCGCGGAATCGAAGCCGACATGGAGACCACGCTTTTAATTTCCGGCGGATTAATGACCACTTTCATAATTTGTGTCCCCCCAAACCCTACGGCATAACATAGTGTAGTGTTTCTTAAATAGCTTTACATTTGTCATTGCGAGCAAAGCGAAGCAATCTCGCTTTTTCGGAGCGTTTAGAGCTTAAAACAGATTG
>JAGVPM010000004.1 GCA_020052235.1 Candidatus Goldiibacteriota bacterium | reverse complement strand
CTCATTGCATATTGGTACAACTTCGCGCTGATGTTTGAAGCATTGTTTATCCTCACCACCGTGGACACCGGCACGCGCGTGGCGCGTTTTCTGCTTCAGGAAATGGGCGGATACGTGATAAAGCCTTTGCAACAGCGTTCCTGGATACCGGGCATCATCGTCACCAGCGTGCTGGTGGTGGCTGCCTGGTCCTACTTGATTTTCTCCGGCAGTGTTTCCACCATCTGGCCCATGTTCGGCGTAACCAACCAATTATTGGCCGCCATTGCCTTAGGGATCGGCTCGGTCATTATCATCAAGGAAGGAAAAACCAAGTACCTTTGGGTCACCCTGATTCCCATGGTGTTCATGTTCGTCACCACATTCACCGCATCGTGGGAACTTTGGGGCATATTCATGGGCAAGGCCGCCGGTGCCGCCAAACCCGCGGATGCGGTCACGTTTAAAATCGATGCCGTCTTGGTGCTCATTATGGCATCATTGGCTGCGGTAGTTCTGGTGGACATGCTGATCAAAGGATATCGGGCTTGGCGGGGAAACAGCAACTTGCAAATTCAGTGAAGGCTTCACCGCAGAGGCGCAGAGTTCGCAGAGAAATGTTTAGAAAAAAGCTGTTTTCCTCAAGGGGTTTCTCCGCGTACTCTGCGCCTCTGCGGTGAATATGCCTTTCAATCACGCGAGCATTTTCAGCAGCGTGTCCCAATTCCGGGTCGTGGCCCAAGTGCCGAATTCCCGTTCAATCAACGTGTTGGGAAAACCAAAGCGGCCATCTCCCGCAGGCAACCCCAGGCTGAATACGTGATTGCGGTCGCAGGAAAAAATTTCCATGTCCCGGTCGGGTGAAATCAAAGGCAGGGTGGGTTGAAACCGCGGAGCTTCGGCTAAAAACGTAACATAGCATTTGGCACCGGCTTTGTTTTTCCGGGTTTGAAACGGATCGCGTTTAACCATGGTTTTAATTTCCGCCAGAGTACGCAAGGCGATCCGGGTTTCGCTTTCAAAAATCCTTTCCAATTGTTTCTCAATTTTCGCCGCCAGTTTCCCTTGGTCCGCCTCAAGTGTTTCAAAGACCACATTCACGGTTTGGATATAGGTTTTTATTTGCTCAAACCCCAAGGAAGAAAATATCCGCGTTAATTCATCCATGGTAATTATTTTCTGACCGCCGACATTGATTCCGCGCAAAAAAGCCACATAACGATTCATCATTCCACATTCCACCTTTGTGCACTTTCGATTTAACATCCGGTGATTTCGAACCACACCGGCTATTCCATTTAGGGAGTCGGCTTTTTTACAACAGCCAATTCCGGGCTTTATATTGTAACATTTCCGGGGAGATCCGTCATATATATATGATTTATACTGCGGGCGGGGGGGCGGGCGTGATGCTTCATTTTTCCATAACCTCGTTCAAACTCCCGGAGCGAAATCCGGTCAAATCAACGGCCGCGTAGTGGAACCCCAATCCTTTAAAGGTTTCAATGATTGAGAGCCGGTGTTCGCCCAGCAACAGCGCAATTTCCGTTGGCGGAACTTCAATGCGCGCAATGGTCCCGTGATGCCTTACCCGGCACACGGCCAGCCCCAATTCATGCAGGTACCTCTCCGCCGACTCCACTTGCTTTAATTTTTCCCGCGTTATCTGTTCCCCGTAAGGAATCCGGCTGGCCAAACAAGGTGACGAGGGTTGATCCCAGGTTTCCAAACCCAAGGCTTTGGAAAGTTCGCGAATTTCAGCTTTGGACAAATCCGCTTCCAACAAAGGCGAAAGCACATTGCACTCCAATACCGCGCGCCGTCCGGGGCGAAAATCCCGCTCGTCATCCGTGGTCGTGCCTTCGAGAATATACGGAATACTCTCGGCCAGCGCGCGCTGCCGCATTTTTTTAAACAAATCCAACTTGCAATAATAACAGCGATCCTTTGAATTATTCACAAATTCCGGAACATCCAACTCTGAACGTTCCATAACCCAGTGGCGGAACCCGCAGCGTTCGGCCAAACTCAAAGCCCTTTCCCTCTCCCAAGGCGCGTAAGTCTCGGAAAACGCCGTCACCATCAAGGCCTGCTTGCCCAAAGCCGCATGCGCAACTTTAGCCAAAAACGAACTGTCCACGCCTCCGGAAAACGCCACCACCACCCGGCCCAAGGAGCGCACCCGGTTTTCCAAAGTAAGATATTTTTTCCGCGTGCTTTCCGCGATCAAATCCCACATAGCCGTCATTTAACTGTCCAAGCCTTCAAACAACGGGCTGGATAAATAACGTTCCCCGGCATCCGGTAAAATGGCCACAATATTTTTATCCTTGTTTTCAGGGCGCGCGGCCAATCGCAGCGCCGCGAACAACGCAGCACCACTGGAAATGCCGCAGGTAATTCCCTCTTCCTTATGCAAACGCCGCGCGGTTTCAATGGCTTCATCATTGGACACGGCAACAACTTCATCAACCAGGTCCAGATCCAGTACCACGGGTTTAAATCCCGCGCCCAACCCTTGAATTTTATGCGGACCGGGATTGGGTATTTCCCCTTTCCGGATGGCGGTAAGCACGGCCGAATTCGAGGGTTCCACGGCCACGGTCCAGACTGCTTTCTTCTTTTGCTGTTTAAAATATTGGCTCACTCCGGTAAGGGTGCCGCCGGTTCCCACGCCGGCCACGAAAACATCAACCTTCCCATCCGTATCTTCCCAAATTTCAGGTCCTGTGGTTTGAAAATGAATTTCCGGGTTGGCGGGATTTTCAAACTGTTGGGGCATATAATATTTCCCCGGGTCCCCGGCCACTATTTCTTCGGCTTTGAGAATAGCGCCCGGCATGCCTTTGTCGTCTTCGGTCAATACCACCTGCGCGCCAAACGCCTTCAACATGCGGCGCCGTTCCAAAGACATGGATTCGGGCATGGTCAGGATCAGGGGATATTGCCGGGCCGCGGCCACAAAGGCCAGAGCAATGCCGGTGTTGCCGCTGGTCGGCTCGACAATTGTCACATCCCGGCTTCCGGGTTTAAGTTTGCCGTCGCGTTCGGCAGCCCAAATCATGGCCGCACCAACCCGGCATTTTACGGAACACGCCGGATTGCGCCCCTCAATTTTCGCCAGCACCCGGCCGGGCAACCCGGCCGCCATCCGGTTGATCCGGACCAACGGGGTGTGCCCTATGCTCAAACTATTATCTTCATATATTTTCGCCATAATCATTCCCGCCTTTGCTCGTTTGGCATTTCACATTGTTTTTCGGATTACCTACGGACCCGGTATATATCAAACCGGTATGCTTGTCGATGGCTTTTTTGAAATTTTCCGGATCCGGCGAGTCCACGAAACACGCTTCAGTCCCAAAACATTTTACAGGATGGGTAAACGAATTTTACTGTTTCTCCAACTTGGCCAAAATTTCACGTGTCTTTACATACGAATTTCCCTCTTCTCTGAAAACTGTTTTAAAAAGTTCACACTTCAGGCAATCAAAAAACTTTTGCGCAAAAGTCCCTTGAACTTTTCCTCCACAGAGGGTTCCGGCAATAGCCCAACACGCCCGTCCGCCGTTTTTCCCGTGGTTGAGGCCATTGGTGCGCCCCTCGGTCGCTGAAGGACAAATACCCAACTCCTTGACTTTAATGCCGCCAGGTTCCCTTCCGCACTTTTTAAATTCCCAGCAATTTAAAACCGCCATTGGGTATCCCCTCCATGCATTAATTCTCAGCGCCGTGCTATGATTTAGTTAATATTATACTCGGTAATAAATAACTCAGCATGATTTTTTTAATCATTTTTCATCTCGCGCCGCCGATTACCCAGTCTATCCGTAACGCAGTAAATGTCCGTTCGCCTGCTTATAACCGGCACGTTTCGCATTCAAGGGAGGGCCCATGCGAAAAGCAAACGAAAAAACTACGCCAAGACGGCCACCTGTGTTATATTTTGACCGTTTAGATTTTGTTCGGTGGGTAAGTGGCCTCAATGCGTCGGAACAGATGGCCGTCTTGAGCGGAAAATGCATTAAGGAGCCGGTTATGCGACTTTCCCTAAACACCAAAACCCTTTTCATGGCTTTACTGCTGGCATTGTTTTATCCCAATTTTGCGGCAGCTAAATTTGGGACAACAGGAAAAGTAACCACTGACATTGGCAGCAGCACTAGTGATGTTGCTTATAGCCTGATCCTGCAGCCGGACGGAAAACTGGTAGCTGCAGGATATAGTTCTAATGACTTTGCACTGGTGCGCTACACCAGCAATGGCAGTCTGGATCTAAGTTTTGGCACAGGCGGAAAAGTGACCACTGACATTGGCAGCGGCACTAGCGATTGGGCTAAAAGCCTGATCCTGCAGCCGGACGGAAAACTGGTGGTTGCAGGATTAAGTTCTAGTGACTTTGCGCTGGTACGCTACACCAGCAATGGCAGCTTGGATACAAATTTTGGCACAGGTGGAAAAGTAACCACTGACATTGGCAGCGGCACTAGCGATTATGCTTATAGCCTGATCCTGCAGCCAGATGGAAAGCTGGTGGTTGCAGGATTAAGTTCTGATGACTTTGCGGTAGTGCGCTACACCAGCAATGGCAGCCTGGATACAAGTTTTGGCACAAGTGGAAAAGTGACCACTGACATTGGCAGCAGCACTAGCGACACTGCTTTGAGCCTGATCCAACAGCCAGATGGAAAACTGGTAGTTGCGGGAAGCAGTTCTAATAACTTCGCGTTGGTGCGCTACACCAGCAATGGCAGTCCGGATGCAAGTTTTGGCGTTGGTGGAAAAATAAGCGTTGATATTGGCAGCGGCACTGCTGATTTAGCTTGTAGCCTGATCCTGCAACCAGATGGAAAACTGGTGGCTGCAGGATATAGTAATAGCGACTTTGCACTGGTGCGTTATGCCAGCAATGGCTTCCTGGATACAAGTTTTGGCACAGGCGGAAAAATGACCACTGACATAGGCAGTGGCACTACCGATTATATTCGGAGCCTGATCCTGCAACCGGATGGAAAACTGATAGTTGCAGGATATAGCAATAATGGTAGTAATTCCGACTTTGCGCTGGTGCGCTACACCAGCAATGGCAACCTGGATGCAAGTTTTGGCACAGGCGGAAAAGTGACCACTGACATTGGCAGTGGCACTGCCGACGATGCTAATAGCCTGATTTTGCAACCAGACGGAAAGCTGGTGGTTGCAGGAGCTAAGAATGGTGACTTTGCTCTGGTGCGCTATACCAGCAATGGCAGCTTGGATACTCAGGATGATTTGCCGATAATGACGGAAATCAAACCCAACCGCGCCATGTCTGGGCAAACCATCACTTTGGATATCTGGGGCTGGAATTTGGATGATGTAATCGGCGTGCAGTTGCGAAATACCAGCACCTCAATCAATGGCACGGGTCTGACCATCGCCAGCACGCGCATAACCGCCCAATTTACTTTGCCTGCTGCTACAGGGTTATATGACCTTTACCTGGCCACAAGTTCAGTTAACAAAACTTCCGTGGGCGTTTTCAATTTGCTGGCGCCTTTAACTCCACCTATAGAGTGGCAGATTACGGATTTGGGAAAAGCCGGGAATCCCATTGCAGGTCCGGCCGGGATCGCGATTGGAGAAGGGGACAGCAGCGGCCAGCAGACCATATTTGTGGCCAATAGCGATACCCGCTTGTACACCTATAAAATGGCAACTTCTTGGTCCATCATACCTCTACCTCAGCAAACCGGAACTTTCCAAGATGTGATTTTAGCAGACGCCGATCAGGACGGAGTCTATGAAGTCTATGGTGCAAATTCCTACCCTAGTCTGATTCAATACCAATGGACTGGAAGCAGTTGGAATGGAAATAGTTTCAGCGCCTACAGCGCTCCATTGGCAACCGGGAGCCAAACCGGAGGTGGTTTGATTGAGCTATATGCCATGTTTGGCAATGGTTTGGGACAATCCCGGCTGTTTAACCAAAATTGGATTAACAGTCCTATCAGCCAAGGGGGAGGTGCAATGCTGTGTGCAGTAGCGGGCGATGTTGACAATGACCTATGTAATGAAGTTTACGCGGCCAATGCGGATCATATTCTTTATCAATACCGGTATTTGGGAACAAGTCGAAGCTTGACTACGGCCGTGTATACAGGAAGCAATAATATGACTTGCCTGTCGATCGGCGATCTGGATAAGGACAGCATAAACGAATTATACGGTTCCAATTTGGATGGTAAAATTCACCAATTGAAATGGACAGGCTCGGTATGGGTCAGCACAGCCATCAATATTACCAATGTGGTTTGCAACCAAATCGCAATTGGGGATGGCGATAACGATGGTCAGGACGAGCTATACGGAGCCGGGCAAGACGGGCATGCGTATATGTTCAAGCTTGTCAGCGGAGCGTGGCAAATGACGGACCTTGGTAATGCCAGCACACCCCTGCTGGCCCTGACCGTAGGTGATGGGGACAATAATTTTCAAAACGAAGTCTATGCTGTGAGCAGCAATGCCCATGTGTATCAGTTTCAGGCGCAGACCCAGGTTGCTCCCACGCCGACACCGCCGACCATATCTGTCATCTCCGATTTTGAGAAGCGGCTGCGGGTGTTGCACAACCAAATCAATCCAAAAAAGGGCGAGCAGGCAAAAATCCGGTGGTATCAATCCAATGATTCGGGAGTGACGCTGGTCATATACAATCTGGTGGGTGATAAAATTAGAACCCTGGCTGATAATAAATCCTTTGTCGCGAACCAGCTAAATGAAGTTTTGTGGGACGGCAGGAACAGCAACAACGCGGTGGTGGGAAGCGGGATTTATATTGTGTATATCCATTCCGGAGATTACCAAGCTTACTCTAAGATCGCAGTGGTCAAATAGGTTACGCATATTCACCTTCCTTTTTTTACAACCTTCACACGCACCGCCTGAGCCCGGGTTATCGTTTCGGCATGACGGCCAATCCAGAAAAAACCAAACCTTCCTTAGCGCCCGTCCGTCCCGCAGTAAAAAATGAATCCCGGGAAATTTCCGCTGCTGCTTCCAAAACTCATCCCGGGCTTCATGTATCCAAACAGCCTCCCTTGGCCACCCAAATGCACTCGAAAAAAGCAGCGCCTTCTAAAAATCCCCGGACACCAACTGCGGGTGTTCGATGACTTTGGGCGCATGGTTAAAGAATGATTTCACCATATTGTGATATGCATCGTAGGTCT
>JAGVPM010000084.1 GCA_020052235.1 Candidatus Goldiibacteriota bacterium | reverse complement strand
TGCCGAGGATGTGTCCGTAGAACTCTTCGAGTGACTCGTTGCTCATGCTGTGCATTTTACACAATCATCCCACACGAATTCCGGAAGCGCCAATTTTTTTAACCAAACTTAAAATTTCAACTTCATCATCAACGACCAAAATCGTTTTCACCACCACCGGCCTCCCGTCGAGCCTCACACTAAAATTCTTTTTCATTCAAATTATCGGAAAACTTCCTGAATTACTTTATCATTTAATAAAGTCCCGCTCAAGCCGATTAATGTATTTTTACCTCTCAACGGGTGCCTGCGTACCGTGACCTGCGTTCAACACAAAGCAATGCCCCAGCCATCGGGTCCCAAATGAGTGCCGATCACCGCCCCAATGCGCCCCTCCACTATGGTTTTCCAATTTTCTCCGCTGCCCTGCAAGGCCGTAAGCAGTTCGCGCTGCATCATGGGCATGGCTGAATGCATTACCGCAATGCCAAAAACCAATCCCCGGGTTTGAACATGTTGGCAAGCTAATTTAACCATGCCCGCAAGCGCCGCTTCCCGGCTGTTAACCTTTCCCACCACCTCAATCTCCCCAGTCAGCCCCGGCAAAGATAAAAGCGGGCGAATACCCAGGTGTTTTCCGAAAAAAGCCGCAGCCCGTCCGATACGCCCGCCTTGATACAAGGCATCCAGGGTATCCACTGCAAAATAAATCATGGTTTTGCTTATCCGGTCTTGGATCAAGTTTAAAACCTCGGCAAACGATACCCCGCTTTGAATCAATTGATGGGCGTATAAAACCAGCAAACCATGCCCCCAGGAAGCCGATTTGGCATCAAGGATTTCGCCTTTTAAACCCGGCACCATCTTGAAGGCCGCACTGGCGGCTTGGCCCGTGCCGGAAAATTTCCCTGTGATAAAAAGGCCCAAAACATGCGTCGCGCCCTCTTGCCGGATTTTTTGAAACATCTCCAAGAAAACGCCTATGGATGGTTGGGAGGTAGTGGGCAATTGCGGCGCGGCTTTTAATTTCGCATAAAATTGATCGGGATTTAAATCCAAGGCATCCCGGTATTCTTCATCGCCGAATAAAACACTCAGCGGCACCATGTGAATATTTTTTTCCGCCAATACTTCAGGCGGAACATCACATGTGCTGTCCGTCAGCAATACGATGCGTTCCATCCGTTCTCCCTTTTTCCATTTTCAAAGTATCATGATGCTGTTTTTCCATATCATCCACCTTGCGCCAAGTAACGGCTCCGCAAGGTTCCACGCGTGCAAATACCAAATCCGGATCTTGGGTGTGGATATGGATCTTGAACACCCCGCCGGGTGCGGAAGCCACCATGAGGTGTTCCCCCAAGGGGGCCAAAATGCGCCTTAACTTTTCGGGTTTTAATTCCTGCGCGGAAAGTAAAAACTCGGTGCAAAATTTATGTTGGGTAAAAGCGGCAACCTTCATTTCCCGAGGCCCGGACGCAATCGCGGGCAAATCATGCCTGGCGGCGCGGGCATCCAAGGATTGGCGGCGGCTGTACCGCACCAGGCCTTCAAAAAAATAAACCAACCCCTGCCCGCCGGCGTCAACCACGTGATGTTTTTTTAATTCCGGGAGTTGCTGCGGGGTTTGGTTTAAAGCTTTTTGCGCTCCCTGCCAGGCCGCCTGCAGCACCTCGAACACATTCTGCGTACGCTGTGCGGCTTCGGACGCTTTGTGGGCCGCTGCTTCTCCCACGGAAAGTATGGTTCCTGCGCGGGGATGCTCTACTCGTTCCCGCGCCCGCAAGGAACCGATTTGCAACGCACGCACAAAATCTTCCGCTGTGATCGTACGCCGTTCACCGATGCCTTCGGCAAAACCGGAAAAAAATCCGGATAAAATCATTCCCGAACATCCGCGCCCGCCCATTAAAGCCCCCCGGGCTGCGGCCCAGGCACATTCCGAAACATCTCCGCTTTTTACAGGCTCCATGGCTTTTGACGCAGCCTGAAAAGCATGGTGCATATTTTTCCCCGTATCCCCATCCGGGACCGGAAAAACATTGATCCGGTCAACCTCCTGGCGATAATGAGAAAACCATTGTATGCCCGCCATCAATGCCCGTTTAAACCGTATTCCGCGCAGCCGTTCCAAGGATGAATACCCCTTTTGAATTAAATTATTCTTTTTCGAAACTGGATTTGCCTGCGCCGCATTCCGGACATACCCAAGCCTCCGGAAGCGCGGCAAAAGATGTTCCGGCTGCAATGCCGTTCTCCGGATCCCCTTTGGCAGGATCATAGACATACCCGCAAACCGTACAGACATATTTTTCCATATACATCCCCGCTTTCATTCTGCTTGCGATTAACCCTAACGGGTATGTTCGCCCGATGGGTGTTTATTTTATACCAGAGGCGCGATCCTAGTCAATGCGCCTCATGCTGCCCCTGGGGTTGAGAAATTTCCGTTGCCGGAGGCTGCACGGTTACGGCCAAATAACGGTCCGGGTGCAGCCATTTCCTGGCGGCGTTTACCAACCGGTCCCGCGTAACCGCGCGGATTAAAACCGGATATCTCTTCAGATAATCCGCCCCCAATTGGTGGTATTCCACCTCCCGGTTTAAATGTGCAATGCCTTGATTGGTTTCCAGGGTCAGCAGCAAACTCCCCACCAATTCTTCGCGCCCATCGTCCACTTCCTGTTCATTGACCCGGTTGCTTTGCAGGTCCTGAATTTCGCGCAGGATGGTCTGCTTGGCTTGTTCCACTTTGGCGGGGTCCGATTGAAACTGAACAATCCAGGGGCGGACATTGGTGGATAATTTGAATTGTGAATACACGGAGTACGTCAAGCCGTCACGGTCGCGGACACTTTTCATAAGGCGGCTGGAAAGTCCGCTGCCCCCTAAAATATGGTTGGCCAAATAAGCGTCATAATACTCCGGGTCCTGCCGCTGAATCCCTTCATGCCCAAGCACGGTAATGCTCTCGCGTTTACCCGGCAGTTCCACGGTCCGGGCGGAACTCTTCACCACCGCGGGCATGGGGGTGAATGCGTTGCTGGGTTTGGGACCGTTGACCGCCCAAGTGCCGAATAACTTTGCCAACCAAACCTTAACTTGGACAGGATCAATATCTCCGGCAATGGACAAAACTGTAAGATCCGGCCTGATCCATTGCGCGTGGTAGGCAACCAAGTCCGCGCGTTTAATTTTCCGGATGCCGGGTTCGGCGGAAATCAAACTTCGTGTCATCGGATGCCCGGCCGGATAGGCCAGTTGATTGAAGGCGTACCAGGCCTGGCTATTCGCATTGTCCTGCGCCATGCGGACGGAAGTCAGCACTTCCTTCCGGACTTTTTCCAATTCTCCTTTGGGGAACGCCGGCTGCAGCAGGGTTTCCGCCAAGGACGCCAGCAACAACTCGGCGTTCTCACTCAAGGCTTCACCGCTCAAATTAAGTTCTTCATAACCGGCATTATGGGACAAACGCACGGCGTGAAATTCCAGTTCCTCGGACAACTGTTCCATCGTATGTTGCTGCGTGCCCCGGTCCAGCATGTTGGCATGCACAGTGGCCAATCCCGGAATCCCTGACGGTTCCGAGACGATCCCGGCCTTAATCAAACCCGACAGGCTGACCGTGGGATTGCTGTGATTGGGTTGCAGCAACACCACCATGCCGTTGGGCATGACCCAGCGTTCACATGCCGTCGTGGATATTGCCCCGGCTGCGGATGATCCTTCAGGCAAGACGGGCAGGCTTTCCAGGGCGGCCAAACGGTCCGGACTGGTTTTCCAGGACACCTTGCCTTCGGCAGCCGTCAGGGAACCCGCGGGCTTTCCGGGCAAGGGGATGAAACAGCCGAAGGTCATCAAATCAGGATTTAAAAATTTCTCCGCCGCAGCCTGGATTTGCGCCGGGGTCACGGCTGCAACTTGGGCGGGATATTGATCCGCGATGCGCCAATCTCCGGCCACGGTTTGGTAAAAACCCAACAACATGGCCTGGTCGCTGATGCTGTCTTTGGCATAAATCAATTGGGCCCGGGTTTGATTGACCGCGCGTTGAAATTCCCGGGGAGTCAGCGGCTCATGCGCTATTTTTGAAAACTCTTTTTTCATAACAGCTTCCACTTTGGCCGGATCCACGCCCGGCTGGCAGATCACATTGAACACCCACACGCCGGGTTCGATCATTTCCTGGGGCGAGGCCGAGACATCGGCCGCCAGGCCCGTGTCCACCAAGGCTTTGTATAAACGCGCGGTTTTCCCATTTGCCAGCACTTCATTAAGCACCGTCAGGGTGTACTGATCCGGTTTCCCGGCTTCGGGGATGCGGATTTGCAGGCGCAGCATGGGCGTCTGGCCGTGGTCGCGCAGCACCACCCGGCGCTCTCCTTGTTGCACCTCCATGACATTGGCAAAAGCCGGTGCCGGCGTTCCCCCGGAAATCGGCCCAAACCAACGTTCAATGGATTGGCGCAATTCAGCGGGTTTAAAATCCCCCACCACCACCAACGTTGCGTTGTTGGGGCGATAATAGCGCTGATAAAATTCCCGCAAGTCGGTTGCCGATAACCGCTGCACGTCCTCCCGCCAACCAATGACCGGACGGCGGTAGGGATGCTGTTGCCAGGTTTGGGCATTGACCAGATCGCGCAAACGCGTTTGCGGATGATTGCGGTTTCCCTCAAGCTCGGATAAAATAACCGTCCGCTCGCTCTCCAGTTCCTGGGGATCCAACAGCGCATGGTGCATCCGGTCCGCTTCAATTTCCAGGCCCAACTCCAGGTATTCCGCGGGCATGGTTTCATAATAGGCCGTGTAATCATAGCTGGTGAAGGCGTTTTGCTCGCCCCCGGTCCGGCCCACCCGCCGGGTGATTTCCCCTTTGGGAAATTTTTCCGTGCCCTTAAACATCATGTGTTCCAAAAAATGCGCCATGCCGGACTTGCCCCCGGGTTCATTCCGGCTGCCCACTTTGTACCAAATATAAACCGAAACCACGGGTACGGCCGGTACGGATTTGGTAATGACCGTCAGCCCATTGGCAAGTTGAAACGTATCCTGCATTGAATTCATAATTGCCTCGCTTTCGAAATTGGCACTGCTTCCCCAGGTTCCCAATCCGGCAATCAGCGCCAAGGCCACGCCCAGTGGGTAAAGAGTACGCAAGTTTTTTATCATGATTTCTCCTAAACGACATATTTCACCGCAGAGACGCCGAGTTCGCAGAGCATTCCATAAAGGAACCGGCTTTTATTTTTCAAACATTTCTCTGCGTTCTCTGCGCCTCCGCGGTGAAGTCATAGGTTAATTTGGACACGCATAACTACCTGTACGTAATTACAACAAGGGCAATTGAGGCGCTGACACCAATCCCGTGGAAGGCTCAACCCCGGCGCTCCCAAAAATCCTGATGTGGCCATACACGCCGTCATATCCCGGAACAGCCTGAACCTCGCCTCGCCGCATTTTCATTATCGCATCGGCGATGCGTTCACCGGCCAAATGGCGCAACTCCGCTTCAGGCAAAAACAACAGCACGGCCATTTCATTGCCTGCTTCCTCCACCAACTGATCCCATAAGGTTTGGACCGGTTTGTTGGTTGATTTTTTTCCCAACGCTTCCCCGATGACTTCATCCAAGGGCACCAAATGAATACTGGGCACCGCGTTCTGGGGAACGTAGCCCAAGGGCCGGTCGGCCAGCATTTCCACGCGCGACGCCACTCCGCCGGTCAGGGCTTTTTTGCAGACCGGACAACAGCCCGACAATTCCCGGTACTGTTCGGGAGAGAACACCACGCCGCAGGCCTGGTGTCCGGGCCAATGGTATTTCCCCTCCTCGGGAAAAAATTCCACCGTAAAACGGAATCGCCCGCGGTCCCGGGTACGTAAAATATCGCGCAACGAATCCCAAGTCAGGGGAGCGCGAAAAGCATTGCACTCGCGTCCGATCTTGGCAGGCGAATGGGCGTCGGAATTGGAAATAACGGCAAATGGATCCAGCTGGGACAAGCGCCAATTCATTTCCGGGTCTGAAGAAAGTCCGGTTTCAATACCGCTTACGAAGGGGAGCTCTTCTTCAAAACATTCGGCCAGCGTGTCAAATCCTGAGCGTTCCCCCAGCACTGAAAACCAAGGGGTCCAAATATGTGCTGGAATGACCAAAGTTTCAGGATCGATCCCGCGCAAGAGCTTGCACAAATGCCTGACGGAAAATCCAAAAATCGGACGGCCGTCCGACGCCACATTGCCGCGCGAAGCCAAAGCCCGGTTAATTTCCCGGACCGATTCCAGGGAACGCGCGATGATCAGAGTATGGACGCGTCGGCCGCGGCCATTTTGCTTGAACATGTTGGATACCTCCGCCGTGGGCACAAAACGCACGCCATTGTCCCCTTGGCGCAGCCGGTAAAACCCCGAAGCATCCAATTCCAATTTATCGTTCAGATCCTGAAAATGCCGGGGATGGGTAAAATCGCCGGTACCCAGCAAGCCTATACCTTTTCGTTTCGCCCAATAGGCCAGGGTCTCGACTTCCATTTGCCCGGATGTGGCGCGTGAATACCGCGAATGAATATGCAGGTCCGCAAAAATCAACGAAGCCGGAGATTCTTTCAGCTCAGTCGCGTGCATAGCTCACCCCGCCCCGGGACGATTGTAGATTTCCTTGAACCAGATATTAAGCGCCTTACCGACACAATAAAAACCAAACGCCGAATAAGCAATCAGGATAATCAGCATGGATATCCGGGCCATCTGAAAACTTTTAAGCGAGTTCAAATTGTGGTAAAAGGAATTTTTCAAAGCCGGCATGATCCACCACGACCAAACCAGCAGCCACGTCCAACCGGAGGCCAAAAAAAGGTAAAACCGCCTTAATGTGCGCACAGGCTTCAAGGGAAGTTGATTGATGCCCAGCAACAGCGTCATCACCTTGGGATGCTGTTGCAGCCACCCGGCAAATTCCGGATGCAGGGAGCACGAACCTAAACCAAACAAAACCACCCATAACAGAAGCGACAAACCCAAATACAACCCATCCCACCATTCCATAAGCCTTATCTCCTATCAAAAAATCCCCGGCACGCTGCGTTGGCATTGCGGGCAGCGGCCCTCCGCAACTTTCACGGTCCCGGAAATAAATCCCTGGCGCGGAATCAAACGGTTGCCGCAATCCGGGCAATACGTGGAATCATCGTGCCCCATGACGTTCCCGGCATAAACCCAGGCTAACTTCTTCTGCCCAATGACCAAAGCGCGCTGCATGATGCGTTGCGAAGTCGGCGGAGCGTCCCACTGGTATTGCGGAAAATAACGGGAAAAATGCATGGGAATCTCCGGTGAAACCTGCGCCACCCAATCCACCAACGCTTCCAAATCAGCTTCCACATCATTGGCATCCGTCACAATCAAATGCGTAAGTTCCACATGCGCGGACGCGGCAACCGCGCGGATGGTGTCTTGCACCGGCGCCAACTCGCCTCCGCAAAACCGCTGATAAAATTCCGGCCGGATCGATTTCAAATCAATGTTCCATGCATCAATCCACGGCATTAAAACCTTGCGGGGTTCCGGGTTGATGTAGCCGTTCGTAACCAAAACATTCAACAATCCCGCTTCATGAACCCTGCGGGCGCAATCCAGTATGTATTCGAAATTAACCAACGGTTCGTTGTAAGTATACGCCACGCCGCAGGCTCCCCGGGCAAGCGCCAAAGCCGTCACTTGCTCCGGCGATAAAGGAGTCATGGGCGGGACCGATTGTGATATGGTCCAATTTTGACAAAACTGGCACCGGAAATTGCAGCCGCCGGAACCCACGGAAAATATTTCCCGCCCCGGCTTGACATGGAATAAAGGTTTCTTTTCCACCGGATCCATGGCTTGCGCCGATACCAAGCCATATGCTTCAGCCACCAAAACGCCCCGCACGTGCCTGCGTACTCCGCAACGGCCGGTTTGTTGTTCGCGAATGCGGCAGCCGTGCGGGCACAATTCGCAATGAATAAATTCACTGACTGTTTTCCAATAATCCGCCTGATGCATCGTTGGTCACCTTCAGGGACTTACCGGTTTCCCGTCCGCTTACGGCTTGTGTAGTGCGTCTAACGCTTCTTTACATTTAATTGTCATTGCGAGGAGCATTTTTTGCGATGAAGCAATCCGTTTTTGCTTCAAACGATGGTGAAAAGCGAGATTGCTTCGCTTCGCTCGCAATGACAAATGTAAAGCTAATAATGACGCACTGCACTAGTTTTTCTTCACCGGACCTGGTCCGGGTTTCACTTGTTTGGCAATCACATGCTTGACTTCATCCATAAAGGCATTTAAATCCTTGAACTGCCGGTACACCGAGGCAAACCGCACATACGCCACCTCGTCCAATTCCGCCAATTTTTTCATGACCAACTCGCCCACCGCGGTGCTGTCCACTTCCTTCTCCATTTTATTCTGCAACGCTTTTTCAATTTCATCCACGGCCCGTTCCAGCACCTCGGTCGACACCGGGCGTTTTTCGCAAGCCTTGCGCATGCCGGAGATAATTTTAAACCGGTCAAACGGTTCGCGGCGGTTATCTTTCTTCACCACCACCGGCAAAAGCTCTTCCACCTGTTCATAGGTGGTAAACCGCTTGCCGCACTGCAGGCATTCGCGGCGCCGGCGGATGGCCAACCCATTTTTACTGGACCGGGAATCCACTACTTTATCTTCCTGAAACCCGCAAAAGGGACACTTCATTTAGAGTTTTCCCCTTTCCAACTTCTCAATTTTTTTCCTCAAGGCATCTGCCTGAGGGTACTGCGGCGCATCATTAAGAATGCGCCGGTATTCATTCACAGCATCCAAATTGATCCCCTGCCGCTCCAAAACCACGGCCAGGTTCAACCGCGCTTCCAAATATTGCGGCCGCAGTTTCAACGCTTCCCGGAAAGCCGCGGCCGCCAAGTCCAACTCATTGCGCCGGGCGCGCACAATGCCCAAATTGCTCCAGGTGCTGGCTTGCGTGTTGGCGTCGCCGCGCCAATTTTTCTGCGAGGCCAGGAGCAAATACTGAAACGCACCGTCCATGTCGCCCTGCATTAATCTTAAATATCCCAAATAAGAATACGGCAAAGCAAAATCCGGAAATAACTTCACCAAACGTTCGGCAATAGTCCGGGCTTCGTCAAACCGCTTTTGGGACAAATACACTGAAGCCAAATCCATGGCAAAATACACATTATACGGATCCAATCGGGTGGCTTGGTTGCAGGCCGCTTCCGCGTCCTTGAGCTTCGCGGGATTCAGATAATCCCCCCAATATTTATACACCCGGCCCAAATTATTATAATCGTATCCATTGAGCGGATTCATCCCAATGGTGTGTTGATGAATTTCCGCGGCTTTTTGCAGAATCGGTTCTTTCTGCATGGCCCGCTTGGCCGCTTCCTCGTAGGCAATGCCGTATTTAACCCAGTAGATTTCCCGGTAAGGATGCAGGGCCACGGCTTGCGCCAAGTCCCCAATGGCCTGTTCCGGATAGCCCGAGGTGAGTATGATGATCCCGCGTTTAAAGTACAAATCCGCGGTCCAAACCCGCACGGTCAATACCAGGGCCAGGAAAATAAGCCCAACAGCGCCCAGGTACGTAAGCCAATCCGGCAAGGCTACTTTGGCCAATGCAAACGGCTCGCCTTTTTTTAGCCCCGGATCGGCCGGTGCCTCTTCGCGGTCCAGCGATGTTCCCAGGGCAAAGAAAAACCAAAACAAAACCCCATAAGACATGACCGTAAAATTAAATTGATCTTGTACCAAAAAACCCACCTGGGCAATGGCAATGGCGGCCGCCAGATGGCGCCGTGGAGGCGAAAGCCCCGGGAGCTGCTTCACCACCTTTACAAAATACAAACCAATCAGCCACAGCCACGCTCCCAGTCCCAACAAACCCGTGGTGGCTCCGATTTGCAGGAAAAAGTTATGCGCTTTTTCCGGGGTCCCGTTCCATTCCAAGCGCCAGTATTCGGCCAAACGGTATTTGGGAAAAGTAATTTGAAACGTGTCCAAGCCCGACCCTAAAACCGGATGATCGCGCATCATTTGCAGGGCGCTGCGCCAAATATACAAACGGGGCGTGATGTGAATCTCGCGGATGTTCAACACCGCCACGGTGCGTGAAAGTGAAATTTGAATGGTCGAACGGACATTGGGCAAAAACAAAGTCATGCCCGCCAAAACCGCCAAGGCTAAAAGCCAGCGGCGGTTTCCTTTCCACAATTGCCCGTCATGGCGCAAATCGTAAAAGAAATAAACCGCCAGCACCGCGAACTGCGCAGCCAAGGCATACATGGCGCCGCGGCTTTTGGTGAAAAAGATGCTCAACCCCATGATGAGCACAATCATGAGCATAACCGCTTTCACCCACGGCCGCCGGCTCATCAGGAACAAAACACCCGCAATGGGCAAACACATTAAAACATAAGCCGCCAAAAAGTTCGGATTTCCCAGGGAGCCGAACAAGCGCGAAGCCGTGTAGGTGGTTGGATTCCACATAATAAAATCAATGCCGAAATTTTGCGCCACGCCATACCCGCCGGCCAAGGTGCCCGCAACCACCACCGCAGTCAAAAATTTGCGCACATCATTCAAATGCCGGGTGTGCTGATTAACCAGGAAAAACAGAAGAATATAATTGGCAATGGTGAGAATGCCCTCAAAATCCTCGTACACGCCGAATATGCTGGTGGCATAATTATTGGTCCAAAGCGTCGAAAGCAGCGCCGACACCCCGATGGCAATCACCGGCGGCCAGAGCGGCGAAGACTTGACCGGTTCTTGGCCCAAAAGCAACCGTTTGGTTAAATAGGCCAACAAAGCCAATAAGGTAAACAGCCGAAACGCCGTGAGCTTATTATATTCAAAAACATCGTAAGCATAGGTATAAAACACCAGCGGCACAACCAGCAAAAGGCTGATGAGCGCCAAATGGACGGCTTGATCACAAAGATGACGGAGTCGTTCGCGGGTCATAAGTGCTCCTTCGCTTGCTTGCAAAATCACTTGCGTGGTTATATGTCCAGAGTCCACGAAACATTCGGTAATTATAATATAAATCTTAAATAAGCACACCTAGTAAAACACGAAAAGCCACAATCTCAGGGGTTTTTACAGGCAAGTGCCCACCATAGCTTGATATCACGGTAAATAGATTTTTCAAGAAATTAGGTATTGAATTTGAAATGAAACCGCGCAACAACGCAAAATTTTACGTTTCTGCCGCCAGTTCCTGACGCCGCGTCTGGATGGCAAAGTAGGTTTGACCTTGTGCCACAATCTCCTTGTTGGGATCGGCGTTCTGAATGACAAGGTAACAGGCGTAACGGGAAAGGAGAATATTTTTAATAGGCCGCTCAGCACCACTCCCGATGGCGACCATTTCGGTGACGTCAACGAAATGGTCTTCAAGACGGTGTCCACTGTTAAAACAGGCCATCTTGGCCTTCTCTATAACTCCCTCAAAATTGCGGTAATCGCCGTAACCGAGCACCTCGGAAAAGTCACGGCTTGACCAAAACTCCATACCCGAATCGTTCATGCGCTTGATCCGCTCGAAAGGCGACGCATGACCGCCGGTTATCTTTGCAATTTCCTTTGCCATTATTTTTCCCCTCCGTTCTTACCCACGCTCACGTCAACTATGGAATCCGGGAATTCATCGAAATATTATCCTATTTCGTATTAAATCATATTTCTAAATCGTTTTTTCTTTTTTAGACAAGAATTGCTGAAAATAGTTGCGGAATTTTTCTGTTTTAGACCTGGTGCCGCACCTAACAAAATTAATAAACTAACTCCGTCACGCATCAAGATTTCTCGGGTTTACCTCAAAATGACAAACTTTAAAAAAACGTTCCCATGAATTTCAGGGACGTTAAATTTTAGCATGAGGTATGAGTGAAAGGGCCACGCGAAAATCGCGCCTTGCACCGATGCGGGCGAAAGGTTCCGGTTAATCATTTAATTCCAGCGATATCCGATTGTTCAACGAAACCTGAACAGCGCGGTTACGCCACTTTATTTTCCAGCCTCACCACCCGTTTTTCTATCTCGGCCAATTCTTCCCTGTCCACTTTTTGCTTCAAGGAATATTTAATCTCGGTTTGGCCTTCGTGCAGGAATGTTTCCGGCCTGCCGCAGGGAGCTTCATTTTACTTTCTTTTTTATAAATTCCTTGATCTTCATCATAGCCGCGAGACCCAGTTCTGCTTCTTGGCGCGTAAAACCAGACGTTGCTCCGGGATAACGGGTTTCAATATAATAGGAGTTTAATATATCCAACTCCGGTTCTAATTCTTTGATTTCCGGCTCAAAGGGCAAAAGAAACGTTTCCAGTTGCAGTAAATCATGGCTCTTGGGAAATCTCTGATTGTGAAAAAGCAGAAAACCTTTCAGCATTTTTTCAACTGCCTGCTGAAAGTGAAAGCAAGCCGGACCATAAAAATGTCCCGCAGCTAAAATATCTTCCCCGGCAATTGCATCCTCTTCCGCCTTGGCCAGCCACTCTTTCACGCTATGCTCTGGCATATAGCGTCTTGCCTTTCTTCAAAATATCCTCCACAAAAAAATCATTTTTCCGTTTTTCCAATTCTTGCGGAGTAAAAACAATCACATCAATG
Source organism: Candidatus Goldiibacteriota bacterium (assembly GCA_020052235.1). Classification (GTDB taxonomy): domain Bacteria; phylum Oederibacteriota; class JAAXVQ01; order JAAXVQ01; family JAAXVQ01; genus JAAXVQ01. Next base: position 21,016 of record JAGVPM010000084.1, on the reverse strand, counting down.
GGCGTTTCCCTGGGGAACAACAGGCGGTTTATCTTCCGGGATGTTTTACGGGTATCATTCGTATCTTTAATAATAAAAAAATCGATGTCACTGTCTGGACCCGGCTTGCCCCAGGCATAGGAACCGAACAAGATGATCCTTTCCGGGGAAAAAGCAGCGATAATTTTATCAGCCATGTCTTGGATAATGGGCATGCGATCTTGAATAGTCATGGCCTAAATTTACCATGCTTTTTAGGAAGAAACAACATTTTACCTCAGTTTCCGTCTTTGTCATCTCGATCCCCAACTTTGTCATCTCAACTTTCGCCTTTGTCATCTCGACCGCAGGGAGAGATCTCCCCCCACCCCTCGCTCAAATCCCTCCACTCAGGATTTGCAGCTATAACCAGATTATTCTTTTTCTCCCGCCGCCATTTCTTGATTTCCTTTTCCCTTGCTATCGCAGCGCGGACGTCGGACGTTTCCTCAAAGTAAACAAGCTTGTTCACGTTATACTTTTCCGTAAAACCCGGTACCAGCTTCATCTTGTGCTCATACACCCGCCGCTCAAGGTTGTTGGTTACGCCGATGTACATGACTTTGTTGTTCTGGTTGGTTAATAGGTATACGTAGTAGTGATGCTCTTGGGGCATGAGATTTCTCCCTGCGGTCGAAATGACAGAGGTGCGAGGTTTATTTCAAACTATTGCTAGGGAGTAGACAAGAATTGCTGAAAATAGTTGCGGAGATTTTTATGTTTCGGGCTGAGTACCTTACCCAACAAAACTAACAAACTAACTCCGGCCTCCATCATTAACCGGTGACTGACACCCGCCCCATACATCCTTGTCATCTCGACCAAAGGGAGAGATCTCAACATCTTTCAAAGTTTTTTCTTTTTCAGATTCAGACATTTAACAGCCTCCTTACGTAGCGCCACGGTTTATCAACTTAAGACTTCTTTCATCGACATATTTTTTCCTACCCCAATTACTTTAACCAGCCCGACTTTCGTCACCCATTCTTTCTTTGTCATTTCGGGCGAAGTGAGAAATCTAATAACAACTTTAAAAATAAAAGCAATACTGATTTCTCACTTCGTTCGAAATGACAAAGAAGGAAAAAATCCAAAACCCAATTATGCCTTAACTTTAAATCTAAACGGTTTCGGCCGCACCGCGCCTCTGCCCTGAGCCCAGGCCAATGCTTGCACAATCCGCTCAGAAGCCAGCCCGTCGCCAAACGGTGATACACCAAGGCGTAGACGTTGCGGTTGTTGTAAGCAACGCTCCGCCGCAATCACGATGGCGCGGTGTTTGACCGGCACTAAAACACCTCCAGCCTGCAAAACTTCCGGGCGCTCGGTGATCTTACGCACAATGATCACCGGCGTATTAAACACCGTGGCCTCTTCCTGCACGCCGCCGGAATCCGTGATCACCAGACGCGCGCGCGCCAAAAATCGCAGAAAATCATGATACTCCATGGGTGGCAGCAAGCGTATGTTGCGCGGTTTTGGGGCCAAGCCCCGCATAACGCGGCCGCGCACCTCCGGATTGGGATGCACTGGAAAAACCCATTCGATATCAGGATGGCGCTGCGCCAATAGTTTTACCGCTTGGCACAATTCATCCAACGGAGCGCCGATGTTTTCCCGCCGGTGAGCGGTGACCACCACCCGGGGTTCGCGGGCCTGTTTGGCCAGCGCTTTTGGGTTCACCAGTGCGCACAACGCATCCACTACCGTATTGCCCGTGACAAAAATGGTTTGCGATGCTATGCCTTCAGCGCGCAGTTGCTCTGCTGCCAGCGCGGTGGGCGCAAAATGCCAGGTTGCCAGGCGGCTGACCATGCAGCGGTTCACTTCTTCCGGGAACGGATTGGCATGATCGTAACTGCGCAAGCCCGCTTCCACATGGCCGACGGGTATTTTTTGATAAAACGCCGCCAAGCCTCCGGCCAAGGCCGAACCCGTGTCGCCTTGAATCACTACGGCATCCGGCTGCCATTTTTTATACTCGGCTTCCAGACCAACCAACGCCGCGCCCACAAAGGAGGCCAAGGTCTGCTTATGCTGCATTAAATTCAAATCAGCATCCGGAACCAACCTCATGGTTTGCAAGGCTTGCGTCAGCAGCTCGCGGTGCTGGCCGGTCACCACTATGCGGCAGCGAAAACGTTTGTCCGCCCGCAAGCAATGAATCACCGGCGCCAGTTTGATCGCTTCTGGACGGGTGCCGAAAACCACTGCCACGCGCAAGGGTGTAGTCTTCATACCCACGCCGCCACCAAGGCAAGAACCGTTCCGATCAAGCCCATGGTGCGGATAAACGCCACAGCCGCGCCGGGGGTAAATCCCTGATCGAGCAGGCGGTGATGCAAATGCCGGTGATCGGCTTTGGAAATAGGTTCCCGGCGTTTCCACCGGCGCCATACGGCCATGGACGCATCCGTCAGCGGCCATGCCAGCAGCAACAGCGGAACCAACGGCCCCCAGGGCGAGCCTCCGCGGCCTACGGCCATCAGCATGCCCATGGCCAAGGTGAATCCCAAAAGCGTCGAACCCGCGTCGCCGAGAAATATTTTTGCCGGAGTGCGGTTATAGCGCCAAAACCCCAGGCCGGCCCCGGCCACCGCGCACCCTATCGGAATGGCCAAACGCGTATACATTTGCCCGGCCAAATCGCCTTGATGCAACGAGAGCAACCACGCGGCCAAGGCCAGCCCGAGCCCGGAAATAACCGCTTGCCCCACGGCCAAGCCGTCGAGCCCATCAATGAAATTAAACGCATTGGTCATAAAGGTGATCCACCCAATGGAAATCAGCAGGCTAAACCAAGTCCACAACTGTATTGGCTCGTCATGGCCGAACCACGCCAAACTGTGCAGGCGGAATCCGGCAACCGTGACGCAGGCGGCAGCCAATATATGCATAAGTAATTTTACTTTGGGAGGAATTCGGATTTTATCATCAATCAGGCCGGTCACCAACAACACCGTCCAGGCAGGCACTATCCACAACAAACGGTAACCGAACAAGCCTTGCTGGTATTGAAGCAATTCCCTTCCGGCAGGCGTCCAAAACAACACCGAAATTGCCCCTAAAATCAGAGCGGGAAAAATAGCCACGCCGCCCCAAAGCGGGACCAAGCGGCGGTGTTTTTTACGGTCGCGGTCGGGCCGGTCCACGGCTCCAGCGCGTTCGGCCAACAGGCGCGTGAAGGGCGTCAGGATCCAGGCCATGCCTGCGGCCACCACCAACGCCATTCCCCATGTCCACATGCGCTTAGCCTCCGGAAAATAGCTAAAGCTTTCAGGGAAACCACAGGTTTCCCTGACGCAGACGCCGATGCGTCTTTGCTTTCCTTCCTAACTTCGTCGGGGAGCTGCGCCCCCGCCCCCCCGCCTCATCATATAAGATGAGGCGCCGCTTTACGTCCGCTTAGGCGGCGTTGTTGTCCTTCAGGTAGATTATCTCGATCTTGGCTTCGCGCAGCATTTCCAAGGAAAGCTCATCCGGATACCCGGTTTCAATTTTCACTTGGACAATGCCGGCATTGATGAGCATTTTCGAACAGATGACGCACGGTTGGGTGGTGCAATACAGGGTTGCCCCTTGAATTGAAACTCCGGAAACCGCGGCTTGAATAATGGCGTTTTGCTCCGCGTGCAACCCGCGGCAAATCTCATGCCGCTCGCCGGAAGGAATATTAAGTTTGGCGCGCAAACACCCGGTCTCCGCGCAGTGCCGCAAACCCTGAGGCACGCCGTTATACCCCGTAGCTATGATGTGCTTGTCCTTCACGAGAATGGCACCCACCGAGCGGCGCAAACACGTGGAACGCTTGGCCACCAGTTTGGTGATCTCCATAAAATAATCATCCCACGGGGGACGCTGCGCGGGCAAGGGAGCGGCGGATGCGTTATCAGGACTCATATCAGTATGCAAATACCGGAAACTTGGCACAAAGCGCCGCGATCTCTTCCCGGATGCCTTTCAAGCGTTCAGGATCGTTGTTGCCCCGCAGAATTTTCTCGATAAATCCGGCCACTTGTTCCATTTCCCCGGTTTTCATGCCCCGGGTGGTCAAAGCAGCGGTTCCCATACGCACGCCGGAAGTTACGCGCGGCCCCTGCGGATCGTAGGGTATGCCGTTTTTATTCGCCACCAGCCCGGCTTGTTCCAGGCGCTCGGCAGCCTCGGCTCCGGTCATGCTTTCAGACTGCAGGTTCATGAGCAGCAAGTGATTCTCCGTGCCGCCGGTCACCAACTTGAATCCGCGGTTCATTAAGCCCTGCGCCAGGGCCGCGGCATTGTCCACGATTTGTTTGGCATAGACTTTAAATTCCGGACGCAGATTTTCTCCGAACGCCACGGCTTTGGCCGCGATCACGTGCATTAAGGGACCGCCCTGGATTCCCGGAAAAACCATGGAATCAATTTTCTTCGCATAGGCCTGGCGGCACAGGATAAATCCGCCGCGCGGCCCGCGCAAGGTTTTATGCGTGGTTGAAGTGACCACATCGGCAAACGGCACCGGCGAGGGATGCGCGCCGCCGGCAACCAGCCCCGCGATGTGCGCAATGTCCACCAGCATCAAGGCGCCGACTTCATCGCAAATGGCGCGGAAGCGCTTGAAATCCAGAATGCGCGGATAGGCCGAAGCGCCGATCACGATCATGCGCGGCTTGAGTTCGCGGGCCTGCTGGTCGAGCAAGCCGTAGTCGATCAAATGCGTTTGCGGATCCACTTTGTAGTGATGCGCTGCAAATAATTTACCCGAAAAATTCACTTTGGCTCCGTGCGTCAGGTGCCCACCGGCAGCCAAGTCCATGCCCAGGATTTTATCCCCGGGATTGAGCAAGGCAAAATACACGGCCATGTTGGCTGAACTTCCCGAGTGCGGCTGGACATTGGCGTGTTCCGCGCCGAAAATGGTTTTCAAACGTTCCAGCGCCAATTGTTCCACTTGGTCAGAGGGGCCGCAGCCCTGATAATACCGCGCCCCGGGATACCCCTCCGCGTATTTGTTCGTAAATACGCTGCCCTGGGCTTCCAAGACCGCCGGTGAAACATAATTTTCCGAAGCAATCATCTGCAGGCGCGAAGCTTCACGCACTGATTCGCACTCCAGGATTTTGGTAACTTCAGGATCAACCGAACTTAACGATTTCACACCGACTCCTTCTGAGCTGACGCTTTCAGGGAAACCACAGGTTTACCTGACGCAGACGCCGATACGTCTTGCTTTCCCGCCTAACTATTTCAGGGGCTACGCCCCCTAACCTCCGCCTCATCTACTTAGATGAGGCCTCGGCTGTACCCGATCGTGAATATTTTTTTTCAACATCGTGAATGAGATCCAGACGGCGTTGATGGCGTCCGCCTGCAAACCGCGCCCCAAGCCAAGCTTTGACCATGGCCATGGCCATGTCCACACCCACCACGCGTCCGGGCAGCACCAGGACGTTGGCATTGTTGTGTTCGCGGCAAAATTGGGCAATATAGGTATTGCTGGCCAGCGCAGCGCGAATGCCCGGCACCTTGTTGGCCACAATGGCCATGCCCACGCCGGTGCCGCAGATCAAAATCCCCAAGGTTTCGGGATGATCCGCCACGGCTTCGGCCACTTTCACGCCGATCAACGGATAATCGCAGGACTCGGCCGTGCTGGTGCCAAAATCCTCCACGTCGTAACCGATACCGGCCAATTGTACGCGAATACGTTCCTTCAATTCATACCCCGCATGATCACTGCCAATAAAAATCTTCACTCTCATTCCTCCGCTTTCAAATTAATGGTTCGCCGGACAAGCATCCGCCGTTAAATAAATTTATTTAACCCGTAGGGAACAGGCATGCCTGTTCCCTACAAAATATAACGCTGCATTGTAAGGGATTTCGAGGGTTAGGCTTTCATGGCTTTAACGCTGTAAACCACCACTTTGTCCTTCTTGCCCTTTACCGGAATAGGCGCCAATTTTTCCGCCACAATATATTCTTTAACCTCCGCGAAGGTGCTTTCAGAAATCAACGCCGTTCCCCCTTCGGCATTGGCTTCCAAACGCGCCGCCAAATTCACCGAGTCGCCGATGACCGTATAATCCATTTTTTGCGGCGATCCCATGTTGCCCGCGACCACATCGCCGGTGTTGACCCCGATCCCGATGGTGATGGTCTTCAACCCTTCCTTGGCCCGAACCGCGTTCAGCTTGCGGATTTCTTCCTGAATCTCAACGCTGGTGCGGACCGCGCGCAAGGCGTCGTCGTCCTTGGCAAAAGGCAGGCCGTAAACGGCCATCACGCAGTCCCCTACGAATTTATCCAGCATGCCCTCGTTGCGGATCACGATCGCGGTCTGCAGCGACAGGTACACATTGATGATCGAAACGACTTCTTCCGGCTGCATGGTTTCCGACATGGACGTAAACCCGCGTATGTCCGAGAACATGACGCTCACGCGCTTGCGGGCGCCGCCCAAGGCCAGCTGCGCCGGATCCCGCAACACCTGTTCCATGACCTGCGCGGATACATAGGTGGAAAACGCGCCTTTAATCAATTCCTTTTCACGCAAGGACGCGGACATTTCGTTGAACGCCGAGGTCAGCTCGCCCAATTCATCGTTGCGGGTCACCTTTAATTCCTGGTTCAAGTCTCCCGCGGCAATGGCCAGCACGCCGCCGACCAGTTCATGGATGGGCTGGGTCAGATAATGCGAAAGCACCAGCGCGCCCAAGCTGCCTAAAAACATCATCAGTCCCGTGACCAAAAGCAATTTCAAGGTCGCCTGCTTGACGACGATATCCACCAGCAGTTGAGACATGCGCAAGTGCACCATGCCGATTTGCTTGCCGCCGTTCATGCCCACGCGGTTGACTAAAATCGGCACTGCAATGTCAAAACGCTTTTCGCCATGTTCGGTTTGAAATTCCTGGATTAAAATCGTTTCACCGCGGTACGGCGCCACGCCCTTGGGCGATTGATAGGGGCGCGATACCATTTGAATATCATTGTGCGCCACGATCATGCCGTTCATGTCCACCATCAAAACTTCCACCACACCGGCATTTCGCATAATCTTGGTTTGGCCCGAAGCCACGCTGACCACATCGTCCACCAAAGACTTGACCACGGAAGCCAGCGAGTTTTTTTCAAGCGACGAAAGATCCTCGCGCGGCATGGTCTCGTGAATCAAAGCCGCGCACACCAGGTCATTCAACACGGCTTCAGCCGCCGAGGAGGCCAGGCTGCGGGCGATGGTGGTTCCGCGCTGCAGCACCTCGTCGCGCAAAGAGCGCTGTTGCTGCCGGTACGTCAGCCAGGTCGTCAGCGTCATCATGGCGCCGATGGCCATGAGCAGGAAAAAGGTGAATTTGACACCCAGGGAAATCCGCCATTTTTTTCGTTTGACCGCCGGTTTCATTGTATCAACCGGAGTGCTTTTCGCTGCTGTCATAAATTCAGCACGCCTCCTGCTTGGAATTCAATACCTCAACGAAAGCTTCGACAATTTCCGGGTCAAATTGAGTGCCGGAACTGTTTTTTAATTCTTCCATGGCATCCGCCCGCGACATGGCCTGCCGGTGCTTTTGCTCCGACGTCATGGCGTCAAACGCATCGGCCACGGACAAAATGCGGGCTCCCAAGGGAATATCCTTGCCCTTCAAACCCTTGGGGTAGCCCTTGCCGTCGTAGCGTTCATGATGGTGAAGCACCAGCGGAACCGTGCCGCGCAGCGCTTGGACCTGGTTTAAAATCCCGGCGCCGGTCAGCACGTGTTTTTTCAAATGTTCGTATTCCTCTTCGGTCAGCTTGCCGGTTTTTTCCAGTACGACATCCGGCACCGCGATGTTCCCGATGTTTTGAATCTGGGCCGCCAGTTGGATATTAGCCACTTCATCCTCGGGGATTCCGATGTGCTCGGCGCACGCCGCCGCATATTCGGAAACCCTTTGATCATGCCCGCCGGCGAATTTATCCCGCGACTCCAGGGCTTTGGCCATGGCGCGCAGCATCCCAATGTATAATTCCTTCAACCGCGAACCCATCTCATTGAACGCCCGCGCCAAAATGGCAAATTCATCTTTGCCCTTCAAACGAATTTGATAATTCAGGTTGCCTTCCCCCAAAGCATGTGCGCCGCGTACCAGGGCCGCGACGGGTTTGAGCATGATATGGATGAAAAAAACCGCAATAAGAATACCCGCCAGCACCAGCCCGCCGGCCACACCCAGGGTTTCACGGAATGCCTGTTCCACTAAAACATCAATGGCCTTTTGCGACATGCCTACGCCGGCTGTCCCAATGCGTACGCCGTTGCGCAGCAAAATGGGCAGTGAAACATCAACTATTTTTTCCCCAGCTTCATTTTTGTAGGGCTGCACGAGCACCGACTCATTGGTCAAGGGACGCACACCGTTTGGTTCCACGTACGACTTGCCTACATTCTCAACTTTGTTGTGCGCCAAAATATTGGCCTTGTCGTCCATAATCATGGCATACGCCACGCCTTCGTTTTGCATCACACTGGCCACAAAGGTAGTTAAGGCCAACCGGTCGCTGCTAACCACGGAATCCGTGCTCACCGTGGACAAATTCCGTGCGATGGTGATTCCCCGGCGCGACATTTCACGCAGCAACACTTGGCGTTCTTGTTGGATAAAAAAATACGACGAAACTGAAACCGTGAGTATCACGAGAAAAACGGCCATAATAATGAACTGAGTTTTTATTCCAACACGCATGGCCGTCCTCCGTGTGCGTAAACGAATTCATCGTTTACTGTGCCCAGAAAAGTGGCGGAAAAAGCTGAAAAACAAATTAAACGTGGGTCAGTTTATCAATTTAAAACAACCCTTGTCAAGCAAAATTGGCTGCCAGCTTTCTCCTTGACAAAAAGCCGAAAAACCCTTAAAATCTCAACAAATTTTCGGAGGTGGATTCATTCTTTTCCAGGATCCGAACACTATGGCAGCTACACATAAAAAACGCTATATTTTTACGCTAATTACTCTCGTTCTTTTCCTCGCAACTGCCAGTTTAAGTTGCCGAAAAGCCGTTTCTCCCCGCGCCGGTGCTACGGCAACGGTGGCTGCGGCCTATTTGGAAATGATCGTGTATACCTCAGCCGGTTCATTATATTCCACTGATTTAGCGGGTAATCCCGCTGAAAAATTAACCGGTTCAACCGGCAACGATTGGTTTCCCGCCGTTTCACCGGACGATTCCCAAATTGCTTTCTGGTCCACAGTCGGCGGCGCTTACGAAATTTGGAGCATGGATTTACGTTCGGAACAACGCCTGCAACTTACCTTTTTTAATGAAATTTCCCCGGCTGCGGATTCGCAAAATTTCAACATTCACAACGCCCCAGCTTGGTCGCCGGACAACCGGCGAATCGCATTTTCTTTTTCCGGGAAAATCTGGCTCATGGAAAATACGGGTTTCAACCTGGAAACCATAATCACCGAGGGCGAGAATATTTCCCCGGCCTGGTCGCCGGACGGAACACGCCTGGCCTATGTCTCCAACCAGGGTAAAACTCACAACCTCCATTTGTTTAAATTGGGCACATCGGAAAATTGGGCCATCACCAACTTTCCCACAGCGCAACATGTGGGAGGCCCGGTTTGGTCCCCCGACGGAAAACAAATCGCTTTTACCGTCTGTTCGCGTGAAGATACCGATATTTGGATCGTGCAGGCCGACGGCGGTAAATTGACCCGGCTGACCCAGGATAAACACAGCCATTCCCCGGCCTGGTCACCGGACGGCAAACGCATTGCGTTTTCCTCAGGCAGGCAGGACCCCATGCATTGGGAAATTTGGGTCATGAACGCAGATGGTTCCGGCGCTTTCTCCGTCACCCGGAACGGGGGTGTTTCTCCTGCTTGGTTGCGGGTTTATAAAACCAAGACGCCGCGTGTTTATATCCCCAACACACCGCAACCAACGCCTGAAATAAGCAGTGCGCGCCTCAGCCCCAAACCCGTAGCCATTGAAAAAAAATCCGCGGCACACACGAAACAACCGGTTAAAATTGAAACCCCGGTTATTATACCCACAGCCACTTTTATTCCCACATCTAAACCCACACTAGAACCCGAACCTACTGCCCAACCCGCGCCCCGGGAAAAAGCACGGGTGGAACCAACCACCGTGGTGATTCCAGCCCAACCTACGCCCCGTGAAGAAGTTGAACCCACCGCTGTGCCAACGCTCGTACCCACACCCGTCCCTACCGTTAAAAAGGTTGAAGTTCCGCCCACGGCTGTCCCCACTCAGGAAAAGCCGAAGAAAAAAGAAGAAAATTACGCTGAATATGAACAATACGCCGAAGCCGACAGAAATGTTTTACCGGATCTGGACATTGTCGAAGATAAGCAGGGTCACCGCATCGACTATTTGCCTAAAATAGATTTTTATTTTGCCAAAGACCTCATCAAGCCCAATTCCTTCCCCTTGCTGAGCCGCTTGGCCGAGGAATTGGGTAAATACCCCGAAGCCCCGCTCGTGGTGCAAGGGCAGCCCAGCGGCCCAAGCCTCTTGCGCGCTTTTTTAGGGAAATCACTCTCCCGCGCCCGCGCCAACAGCGTACTGCGGCATCTGATTGTGACTGAAAAAATAAAACAGATCAATGTCAATGCTATTGGCGAAGGGGACGAGTTCCTGGATCTGGGAAAACGCGAAGACAACCAACCGGTACTTCTGATTATCATTAAGTAACCTTGACCGTGATCCTACCGTGGTACGAATTCCGAATTCAATAACATCTGCAGGCCACAACCCAAACCAACACTCAAGCCGCTCCGTGATCCAAAGTCCCAGCAGGCGTAAGTGACGCCCTCCAGGCGCCGACATCTACCTGACACAATTCTCAGGAAACGTGTGTCATTGTCCATTTTTCCAAAACCGATATAGAAAATACGCCAACCCGCCTAACGCCGCATACCCGAGAACGCCGATGGTGACAATGAGTTGAAGGCGCTTGGCCTTCTCCGGTGTCGTGGGTTGGTGGGTTTCCCAAATCTTACGCAACCAGGCCAGCTTAGGCGCTTGGTGCAACCAGCGGTGCAGCCGGTCGGACCCACGGACAAAACCGTAAAACGCCAATAAGAAAAACGGCACTTGAGGCACCACCGGCAACATCAACCCCACCAAGCCTAACAAAAAACCGACACAACCTAAAATTAAAAACGCAATTTTTTTCGAATAATGGATGTATCTCATCGCAGGGTCTCGTGGTAGCCAAACGGTTTCATGCCGCACTCCTCAGCTCGTACTCTTACCCGCTCTATTTTCACAGACATCCTTCTTACGAAGCCATTGATTCAAACCGACAAATTCAGCCATTCCAAAATAGGTGCCAGTGGTTCATACGAACTTACTTCCCGCACCCACTCAGGGTTCGGACAAATCTGGCGGGTAGGATTGTACCAAAGCGCTCGCAAGCCTGTATTGTGCGCCCCGAGAATGGCCGTTTCCCAGAGATCGCCCACATGGGAATGGACAACCTGCCCACAATACGCTCAAGCACAACCATGAGTAAAAATGCAGCCAATGACAAAAGTATGTGATGAATCATTTTTTCTTCTGAAGAATTAATGGCGGACATGGAATACTCCTGAGATAAAAGTGCGGACTGCACTTGCCAGCCACTATATAAAATTTACTGCAGGATTGCAATACGTTTTGCGCTGCTGCTTATACCAAAAACTTGACGCCATAAAAAAAACGGCCCCGGGATTCCTCCCGAAACCGTTTCACGCAACCGTTATATTCTTAAGCCGCCAGTTCACCGCCTATGATGAAAACCAAAACCACACTTATCGGAATATTACTTCTTCTGTCAGTTGCCACCTTTGTTTGGCGGCAATATGGGCCGCCGGAAAAACCGCATAGAGCGCCTGATATAAAACTGATATGGAATTCCTATGGCCCTTCAACAGCCGAAACCATTCAAGGCAAAATAATTAATTTGGAATATGTAAAAAACCTAAAGGGCTTGAGTTTCGGATTGCGCATGCTGTTGCAAACTGATGAAAAAAAACTCTCGGTGATCTTGGGACCAAAGGCCTATGTGACCAAGCAAGCTATAACGCTCAACAAAGGCGACAAGCTCGAAGTTGTTTGCTCCAGTGTGGTTGTCGAGAATCAAACGGTTATCTTGGCAGCGGAAATACACAAAGGCAACCAAACATTAAAATTGCGGGATCGTAACGGTTTTCCCCTGTGGACAGGCTCTTCCCAGCGTTCAAAACAGGAACAATGAGGCAATGACTGTTCCTAAAATCAGCCAAAAGGTATCCCGCTTCCCCCACCAAAGATAGAGCATAGAAACAAGAAAAACCGCCCAAGTCCGCCAATTCACCAGCGAGTGGATGGCAAATTGCAGTGCGACGGCCAGAATAAGGCCGCGCCAAACTTAACTGGCGCATAAATTCTTCTTCGGAAACCCATGCTTTTTCATGCACGATGATTTTTTTCATGGGCGCAATAATGGCCGGTCCGCCGTAGCCAACAACACCTATATAGAGCGCCGTCTTTACGATTTCAAGTAAGGTTGGTTGTTTCATGGTTTCACCGCATTACTGCCTTCTTCTGCTCGTTTGTTATCCAAAAAAAAATTTTTAAAAACTTTTCATGGCTGTTAACCATGCGCCCGTCCAGCTTAATGGCAACCGTGATGCGAACAGGCATTATGCACCGAGATTTCTTCTAAGCTGCCTTGAATATATTGGGACACAATCGCCTCCACAGTTCCCGGGATAGCGCGATAAACTTTGATTCCGCCTTCATTCAAACGCTGTACTGCCCTAGCACCCATACCCCCACCGCATCTACTTTAAGGTTGGCAATGGCCTGCAGCGGCTGGCACATGCCATGTTCATGATGCTGATTGGCATTTTCAACTATTTCCACACTTTGACTCTCTGTGTCCACCAGGGTGAAAAACGGCGCACTGCCAAAATGCTCAAATACCTGTGCTTGCTTGCCCTCGCGGGTTTGGGTAGGAACGCATAACTCCATAATAAACTCCTCACAATCAAAGATTGCAGCCTAGGGCTGCAGGGTATTGGTAACTTGAACCACGCCACCTTCAATTTTAAGCGCTTTGGCGTGAATCAGGGCATCGGCAATTTTGCGACGGGCAGATTCCAGGATATTGCCCAAGGTTTGCCGGGAAACATTCAACTTTTGCGCAGCTTCTGCATGATATAGCCCTTCCCAATCGGCCCAACGTACGGCCTCAAATTCATCAAGGGTCAAAACAACTTCGTCCAATTCACTCATGGGAATCCCGCGTGGCTTGAAATAATTTGCCTGAGGTTGAGTGCAAATGCAGCGTGTTTTTATAGGACGGGGCATGGCAAGCCTCCCAGGCTTATAATTGGCATATGCCAGTTATAAGCCAATTTCCTTTTTCCGTCAACCCTTCTTTCCGGCCATGCCCGGATCAGGCCGGCGAAGAAGCATCTTGCGTTTTATGAAAAACATACCGGATTGCCAAAAGTAAAAAAAACGTCACTGCCAACCCGGCTACAATCACGGGAGCTGTTTCATGTTTTCGGAAAACGCTTTTAGCCGCAACTGAAAAAACTCCGTATGGGTGCCATCCAATTGCGCCAGGCGGTCGGCAATCCCCTCGGCCACACGTTGAACATTGGTGGGTGAATATTGATAGTGCGGATTACCCAACGGGTGCACATCTCCCAAGCTGCGGTCCACTGTGCTGTTTTTTTCCACCACCGTTACAAAACGCGAGCAATCAAAATTCCCTGGTTTTCCCGGTTGAAGTTTGGCATTTCGAGAGGATTCAACAATCAAAGGCAGGTAGCCGATTTCCAGGTCCAGCCCGTTGTACATAAACACATCCGCCTTGCGCGCGGCCAGAATGAAACTGGGTTTGGCATCGATAATATGCGGGTCCTGGCTCGGCTTGACCAAAACCGTGACCTGTACCTTGTCCCCGCCGAGCTCACGGACAATGCTCCCTATCCAAGGCAATGTAGCCACCACATGGATAGCAGCGTGAGCCGTTGTAACTGTTAACAGCAAACCGAATACCATAAAGAATATTTTTTTCATAAATGGCCTCCTAAAATATGTGCACGGGGTGCGCGCCAATGGCGAAGATAAACTGCAATATGATCTCGCGGTTAATTTGCCCATTTCGTGCAGAAGCGTCATACGTGTATTGTAAGCGGATATTGGTAAACTCATCCGGGACATACTCGCAGTTAGCACTGACCCGCCAAGGAATGTCGCCCAAATCTTGTTGCTCTTCGTTGATTTTCAATTGATCATACGCCAAGGCCAGCCGGTCATAACGAGCGCCTACCCGAAATTGATACCACTGGCAGACTGATTGAAGATAAAAGCCATCTTGATTTCTAAGCACATCCCCAACCATTCCGGCATCGTCTGCGAGCTTACCTTCCTGGTGTAAAACCAAATACTCGCTTTGCCAGGTTAGCCCCATCCCCGCGCAGGGCTTCCATTTCCAAACCGCTTCCAGGCCGCTCAAGGTGCTCCGGCCAGTTAACGCTGCGCCTGGGATAACTTCATGGGTCTTGGTTTGACCAACAAGAACCAAAGGCCCGAAGTACAAGGCCGATAAATCGCTGGTGTCGAGCGAGGCTTTGATAAAACCCGTAAAGGCCTGCGGACCCGCCCAAGTATCGCCTCCCAAGATAAGCGGATTTTCGCCCTGCAAAATTTCCGCGCCTAGCAGGATATAAACCGGCAATGAGGGTAGATAGGTCACCTGGGCACCATTTTCCCCGCCCAAGCCTTCTGAACCTAAAAACGCACGGTAAGGCAATGCCATATCCGTAAAATCCCAAGCATGCGGGTGCTGAGCATCCAAACGCGTGATGTTGCTCTTAAAGCGCCCTAATTTGAGTTGCAAGCCCTCAGGTAATGCGGTGGAAACTACATAGGCTTCTTCCAATTCCACTCCAGCCAGCGATAGTGGCATAGCGGCATATAGGTTAAAGAAAGGATCCACTGGCGAAAAAAAGAAGAGCTCCGCGGAATCCAGATTGAAACCTTTTTTCATTTCCAATCCTTCAGTGGTATAGCCAGGAATTCCCTTAGCCTCCAATTCCAAATTGTTCAAGTTTGAGGAATAAACCCTAGTGTCAAGAATCAAGGAAAGGTTGGGATTGCTCAGGTAAGCTGCGCCGAAAAATCCGGACGCACCGCTGGCGGCGCTATCGGTTTCAATAGCCCGAGCGCTTTGTGAAACACCTGACAAAACCGAGAATACACAGATAAATAAATACATCCATAGTTTCATGGCTAACCTCCGGTCGTAAAGTATGCAGCGCCTTGCGGCAAACCACAGGGTATTAATGAAGCAAAGGATATAAACCCAGAGGCGATGGGTTTAACAAATCCAAAGAGAGCAAATTGTTTTTATGATTTTTTTTAAACGATTAAACCAGAGGTGGATCATGGATAACAGGCTGATTAAGGCAAATGTTTTTTTTACATGGGAGCGTTTTAACAAAAACCAGAGCGGAAACCGCTGTCAGTGCCGGTTGCCGTTGCACAACCTTTGGAACCGGTTGATCCGCGGAGCCTAAATTCCGGACCGCCAAACAAAGGGAACACGCAGGGGAATTATCCTGATGATGCGCCTGGCCGTGAGCATGGTGATGTACTGCAGCCAACCCCATTGAAAAAAACAGGTCAGCCGTCAGTGCCAAGGTCATCAAGTAAAATCGAAAGCGCCGGGTAAACATGGCGGAATGTTAACCTCTCCAGCCGTTCATTGTCAATTGCATTTTCGTCAACGGCACGGCCGCCTGCAAATAACCTTGCGCCAACCGGAGCCATCCCCTATGATACGTGGGCACCGGATGCAATGCATTGTATTCAACCATAGGATCGGTTTATGCTCAAACCAAAAATCAAATGCCAACCCGAAGACTTTGTGGTTGAAGAGATCGCCACCCTGCCCTTGCTCAAACAGGGGCCCTATGGCGTGTATTGGCTGGAAAAACGCGGCTGGAACACCGTGGATGCCTTGCGCGAAATCGGGAAGGCGCTGCGCCTGAAACCAGCCGATTTGGCCTATGGCGGAAAGAAAGACCGCTACGGCTTCACCCGCCAATGGATCACGCTCCGGGGCAACAAAGCGCAGACGTTCCGGGCCCAAAATTTCCACCTCGAATTCGCCGGATTTTCGGATCAGCCCATGGGGCCAGCGTTTATTGCAGGCAACCGCTTTGAAATTGCGATCCGAAAACTGACCCAAACCGAAGCACAAGAAGTTCTCCAGGAAATCCCGGTTGTGGAACGCCACGGAATCCCCAATTATTTTGACGATCAGCGTTTCGGCAGTTTTGATCAAATGCAGGGATTTTGGGTGGAACAAGTTTTAAAAAAACATTTCAATGGTGCGTTGAAGACCTACCTGACGGCCATTCATCCCGAAGATAAAAAAACGGAGAAAGAACGCAAACGCGCATTTAGCGCGCAATGGCGCCAATGGCGCGCCTGCCGCGCGCTCGCAATCACATCCTTTGAAAAATCAGCCTTTGATTTCCTGCAGCAAAAATCCGATGGGTTTTTAAGTGTGCTGTTTACGATACCGAAGGAAGACTGCTCCATGGCCCTAAGCGCGTTCCAGTCGTATCTCTGGAATGAAACCGTGCGCCGAACCCTGGCCGCACGCAAGCTTTCGTCCCTGATCGGCTATCCCGGCGTAACCGGCGAGTACTGGTTTTACACGGGATTAAGTTCCCAGGACCGCGAAGCGCTCCAGCGGACTATGATCCCGACGGCGGCCGCCAAAATGACCTGGACCGCATCCGATGCCCAAACTCTTTTTTCGGACCTGCTCAAAGAACGCGGGCTGCATCCCGGACTCTTCAACCGGTTTCCCCTCAGAAACGCGTTTTTCAAATCCATCCCGCGGCCCATGCTGCTTTTCCCGCAAAACCTAACCGCCCGGCCCGCAGATGACGAACTCTATCCGGAGAAGAAAAAAATTCAACTGGCCTTTACCTTGCCGCGCGGCAGTTACGCCACCATGGTTATAAAACGCCTCTTTGCCGAACCTCTGAAAAAACAGGTATGAAAAAATTATTCTTATTTGAATTTACGAAAACATGTAGGGGCGATCCTTGTGATCGCCCAGGGCGAACATAAAGTTCGCCCCTACAAACCCGCATGCCCTTACCAGTTCGTGGGCATAACCTCGCGGGCTTTTTTCTTATCTTCGCACCGTGATTTCAATGCTTCCAGTTTGGGAAATACGCCTTCGGCATACTCCACGGCCGCGGCATAGTCTTCGCTGTTGATTAAAATTTTAATCCGGCTGATTTCACTTTGCAGGGAACTGTAGGCATCGGCAAAATAACGTTTCCCTTGAAGCTTGTCAATGTCCAGCATCAGTTTCACGGTCCGGCCATACGCTCCGCGCGCACGCCGCCGCTGCGCTTCATCCACCAACGGCTTAACCGGCCTCTCAGCCGTACTTGCTTTTCCCACCGTAGGCACGGACATCGCGGCCGCAGACGCCGGAGGAGCCGATGATTCAGCCGCCGGTTCCGCGCTCTCACGTTTGAGAGATTCTGCGGCAAGCTTATCGCGTTTTTCCCGAACTTGTTTCCGCTGCGCTTTCCGGTACAATTTTTCCAATTCAGCCATCACGTCCTGCGCCCCGACTTGGGCGCGTTCCGCTTCGCCGCTGCGCCACAGCTGATTGGCGGCGCCCCATTGTTTTTCCAAACGCGACAGGTCCGCGGCAAGCAACCGGCGGATTTCCGAATTGCGGCGGGCTTTTTCCAAAGCGCGCAACGCCGCCTGCAGGGAATCCTTGGCGGCTTTCAACCCTTCCTGGCGTGTTTTTTCCGCAGCCAAACGCTCCTGTTGCTCCTGTTGCAACCGTTGCGCCTCGGTCATTTTCTGCAGCACGGCCTGAAGCTCCGCCGCTTGCGCCAATGCTTCGGCGTGATTGGGGTCCAGGGTTAAAACTTTTTGATACACCGCCAGGGCATTCTGGTAACTGCCGTTCTTTTTAAAATCCTTGCCCTGTTTGAGGTATAAATTGATCTCCGACACTTTTTTTTGTTTTTCATGCAGCGTGTTGATCTTCGCGGTTATTTCCGTGTCTTGCGGCAGATACTCCGCGGCCTGTTCATAGTCATCCACGGCTTCCGCCCAGTTCCCCTGCTTCATGGCTTCATCGCCCTTGGCCTTCAGTTGCAGGCCTTGCAGCGTACCCGGATCCAAAGGAGGAGCGCCAAGAATAATGCTCACATTGACCCTGTGCGTCCCTCCCAAGCCCGCAAAATCCCCCAAAGGATTGACATAGGCATAATCCAATTGGCCGACAAATTGAACTTTTAAGGAAAGGCCGGCCGTGATTTCCATCATCCCGGCGTTGCCGAATCCCATGCCGAGCCGGGTGCCCAGCACCTGATCAAACCACCAATATTCCGTTCCCGCCGCCAGCCGCTGATTGCCTTGATAGGCCAGCAGGTCCAGCGCGCTTACTCCGTTTTCATAAGCATACGCCGCACCAACGCGGATATGAATGGGCAGCGCGTACCCGCCCTTGAGGGAAACATCCGGCTGGGTAATATTGGCCACGCCCACTCCGGCCGTCATGCCTTCCCCAAAATCCACTTTTCCGCCCACATCAAACGTAATGCCCATCACAGTCGAAGACTGGGCAAAAAAATCGGAATTGGCACTCAAGGCATCTCCATCCTGATACCCGGCCTGAAGAATTTTCAAACCCGCGCCTAATTTATATTTTTCTTCCTTATCTAAAGCAAATCCCAGGCCGGCCAGGATGACATTTTCCTGATACACGGCAGCCAAACTGCGCTGGTGCCAGGCCAATCCCAAACAACCTAAATTTTTTATGGGCATGATGTACGCCAAGCGGCTTTCAGTGGGCGTGTCCGTATCCAGCCCCGTCAGCAAGCGGCTGAATTCCGCGGATATGCTTTCTTGGGGGATATCCATCAAACCGGCGGGATTGTAATACAGCGCATCGGCATCATCCGCCACGGCTGTAAAAGCTCCGGCCATGCCCGAGGCGCGGGCACCAGGCCGCTCCAGCTCAAACGAAGCCCGCGCCGCCTGCCCTCCGCAGGCCAGCAGTATAATCAGGCTAAATGTGAACCGGATGGTTGATTTCATCGCGCCAACACCACCGCGCCCCGGCGGGCCGTGCCGCCCGCCTTGATTTCATAAATATAAATGCCCGGGGCCAAAACCGCCCCGCCGTTCCGGCCGTCCCATTCGGCCCAATAATCCGGCTGGGCGCCCTGCACGGGCAAAGACGCGATCTTCCGGCCGCTGGTGTCGAACACCGTAACCTTAATGTCATCCGCAGCCAGCCTGGACTGGAATGACAAGCGCAGGCTTTTATCCAGCGAGCCTTCCGGGGTAAAAATTTTCCGGCTGAGTCTGACGGCGCTCAATTCACCGTCAAAGGGATTCACCGTAACCGTACTGGTTAACGTCGGTGAAACCGTCAAGGTGGGTGAAATCGTACATGTAGCAGAAATGGTCGCGGTTACGGAGATGGTCGGCGTGCGTGTATGCGTGGCTGAACGCGTAGGTGTAGCGCTGATCGACGGGGTCTGGGTTAGCGTTCCCGAGGGCGTCACCGTCGGTGTTAAAGTCGCGGTCTGAGTAATAGTCACCGTACTTGTCTCCGTGCCGGTAACACTGATCGTGGGGGTTGCGGTCATGGTCCAATCCGGCAGGGTTGCAGTAGCCGTGGGTGACAGCGTGATCGTAGCGGTTTCCGTGATCGTAGGTGTCCCGGTACTGGTGGGGCTTTCCGTGGCCGTGGACGTTGCAGTGAACGAGGGCGTTTCCGAAGGCGTACATGTATAAGTTGGGGTGGCCGTAGCCGTGGGAGATTCCGAGGGTGTGCCTGTAAACGTTGAAGTCGGTGTAGCCGTAGGCGATTCCGTGAGAGTACCGGTAACTGTGGAGGTTGGCGTTTGAGTCGACGTTCGTAATTCGGTTTCCGTTGGGGTTGCCGTAGACGATACAGTCTCCGAGGGAGAAACAGTGAATGACGGTGTTTCCGTAACGGTTGGTGACTCTGTTGACGTCGGAGTTTCAGTAGGTGTATCTGCAAATGCGCCCCAAGCAGGTGAAAATGCGCCCAAACCGATGATTAATAAAAATCCAAAAATCCGCATTCCAAAACGCGGATATCGTTGAACGGCCATGTATCCCCCGCCATGGTGAATTCTATTCCTTTGAACCTTTCTAATTTAGCATGGGATGATATAGAAATTCAACGATTTAAAAAAACTTCGCCCAAACATTTGTGCATTTATCATTAAAATTAGGTGGTTTTTTTCAGGTAAAAACTATTGCCTAAACTTAAAGCCAAACCGGCAATTAAAATACTGAACATGGAAACCGTTTTTAAAGCATACATTTGCAACAACTGATCCAAAGAACCGGTTTGCATATATTGCGGGGATAAGGAATGATATACATAAAAATGAATTCCCGCGCACACCAGTAAAAGCACGCCCGCCAGATAAGACAACCAAGCCAGCGCAGGCAACCGGAATGCGCGTGCCAATTGCTGCAGCACGGTCCCGTGATAAAACAATGCCAGGGCAAACAGGCAGAAGCTGATTTCATATAAAAAGAAACTGGCACGATACAAAATTGAAAGCACAGTCACTCCTCCCGGCTCAATTGCCGAATGAGTTTCTGAAAACGCATTACGCCCCACAGGCACAACCCTGCTGACCAGCTCAAAAGGGTGTATCCAATCCACTGCTCAACCGGCCCCATGTTCTGATGGCGCAACGAGGCAATGGATTGCATCATTAAATACCCCACGACTCCTATGGGCGCCATAAGTTGAAATTGCCAATGCGTAATTTTTCCATAGGCTTTTTCGAAACGGCGGGCGATTAAACCCAAATAAATAAAACCCACCCAGAGGGCCAAGCCGCCCAAAATGGCAATCCAACTGGTCAAGGTGACGAATACCCAATGTTGTCCGTTGGTTAAAACCGTTCCCATAAGC
>JAGVPM010000143.1 GCA_020052235.1 Candidatus Goldiibacteriota bacterium | reverse complement strand
AGTGGCCGTCATGAATCGTAACGGGTGGCCGCCTTGGATCGTAACAGGTGGCCGTCATGAATCGTAGCGGGTGGCCGCCTTGGACCGGCGCACGTATAATTAACTTGTACAGTTCCGTGCAGCTTGATTATGCCTTGTTTTTGGTACTTTTCCAACTGCTTTGCCAATAGCAATTTTCGCAATTTAAAAGCATATAATTATTGAAAATTAATAACTATATATTGATTAACAGGTACAATTTATTGTTTATCAATAAATTGTACCTGACTTTCAATAAATGCTTGAGTATACTTATTTAAAATTACTTGGGAGGAAATCAAATGAAATATTTAGGTGAAAAGTCGATGTCGTCTTTTTTAAGCGGGTTTTTCCATGTGTGTTGGTATATCGTGCTTGCCTTTGCCGTTATTGCAGGTTTGGTTGGTTCGTATTTATTATTTGCACCACTCAATGATCCTATTATTGTAAAACTGGCCCAGTGTGTGAACGGGAACCTTCAAGATAAGGATTGGGTTGCTTTTAAAAACTTGCCGCTTGCTGTAAGGCTGTTTTTTTTGCCCTATTTTATTACCGTTGTCGTGTTCACGCTTAAGCTAATGAAAAAAGCCCGGTATTTATTCACGAATTTTAAGAATAATGTTGTGTTCAATAAAATCAATGTGGTCATTATCTCCAAGATCAGCAAGTTGCTCATTGTGTTTTCAATATTGACGTTTGATTTTAATTCCTTGGTGATTAGTGTGTTTCTGCTTATGCTCTGTGAAATTTTCAAAAATGGAACGGCTCTGCAAGAAGAGCATGATCTTACTGTTTAATGAGGACCCTATGAGCATCATTTTCAGGCTCGACAGAGTCATGGCCGATAGAAAAATATCCCTCAATGAGTTGGCCAAACGCATACAGCTTACGGATTCAAATTTATCCATCTTTAAAACCGGAAAAGCCAAGGCCGTACGCGTTGCAACCCTGGATGCGCTTTGCCGGGAATTGGGTTGTCAGCCGGGAGACTTATTGGAATACCACCCGGATGAAAAAAATACACATGAATAAAAATAAAGGCAGGCTTATCCAAATGAAAGCAATGGCATGCACAAAATTCGGACCACCCGATGTCCTCAAACTTGCGGAGATCCAAAAGCCGGCCCCAAACGGCGATGAAGTTTTGGTGAAAGTTCAGGCGTCATCCGTGAATTATAATACCCTGGTGCACGTAAGCGGGAAACCATTTTTGGCCCGACTAATGGGCGTTGGTTTTTTAAAATCAAAAATCAAGATACCTGGAAATGATATCGCGGGGCGGGTTGAAGCCATTGGCGGGAACGTAAAGCAGTTTCAACCAGGGGATGAGGTGATCGGGGATCTATGCGGTTGTGGCCTTGGCGCTTTTGCCGAATATGTGTGTGTGCCGGAAAATGCATTGGCTTTGAAACCGGCCAATCTATCGTTCGAGGAAGCCGCCGCCGTGCCGGAAGCCGCTGTTGTCGCCCTGCAGGGCCTGCGCGATAAAGGGCGGATCCAGCCGGGGCAGAAGGTTTTGATTTATGGCGCCTCCGGCGGCATAGGCACGTTTGCAGTGCAGATTGCCAAAGCATTCGGGGCTGAAGTAACCGGCGTGTGCAGTACGAGGAATGTGGACCTGGTGCGCTCGCTTGGCGCCGACCATGTCATTGATTACACCAAAGAAGATTTTATTAAAAGTGGGCAACAGTATGACCTGATTCTTGCCACGGCGGGATATCGCTCAATTTTCGATTACAAGCGTGCCTTGAGTCCCAAGGGAATTTATGTCGCAACCGGAGGTTCCATGACAGGTCCCAAGGCCATGGCGCAAATATTTCAACCCATGCTCCTGGGGCCATGGCTTTCAATGGCCGGGAGTAAGAAGTTTTATGTTCTGACTCTTAAAATAAACCAAAAAGATTTGAGTTTTATGAAAGAACTTATTGAAGCCGGCAAAGTGAAACCTGTCATAGATCGGCGTTACCCGCTAAATGGGGCCGCTGAAGCTCTCCGGTACTATGGAGAAGGACACGCCCGTGGAAAAGTCGTTATTACTATGGAACGTAATGGTGAAATTTAAAATCATTCAAACAATTCGCTGGGCCCCGAGCTGTTTTTTTGAACTGATAATCGGCCTGTGGCTTTTGATTAAAGGTGTGAACGTTCGGCAGGGTTAACCTGTTTTTAAAAATAGAGTAAAAAAGTTTTTGCTTTCCCAAATATATTTTTGTATATTTGTTTGTCCTTCTTGCCGCGAAACCACCCGCGCTGTTTTTCTGTTTTTGGTCAGTGAATAGTCATTTATCAGGATTCATTCCAGCCAAGTTTTACCTCTGGAATATCCTGTATATCAATTCTAGGAGCGACTTAATGCCGATATCACCGAGTGAACAATATACCCGTTACTGCCGTCCTCAGTTGGGGGATCTCCTGAAACGGGTGCGTCTGGATAAAACTTACTTCAGCGGTCAGGGTGATTACCTTTATTATTTGGATTCGCACGGGAAAAAAATCAAAATACTGGATTTTCTCGGCGGTTTTGGTGCCAATTTATTCGGGCACCATCATCCGAAATTGATTGCCGTTGCCAAGCGCAGCCTGGATCAAGGCTTGCCGTTTAATGCCCAGGCCAGTTGCCGGAGCCAGGCGGCCCGGCTGGGTGAAAAACTTTGCGGTCTTTTCCAGCAAAGAACCGGGCATGAGTATGTCGCGACACTGGCCAACTCCGGCGCCGAGGCCGTTGAAGCGGCGCTCAAGCATGCGGAATTTTATTATCGCCGCCGCCTGGAAACCCATCTAAAAAATTTAACCCGGCAAATCATGATGATCAAACAGCGGCATTTGCGGAAGCCGGTCATCCCGGCTGAATCGCTTGCGCGTGATTTCAATCAAACCTTGGATGAAGTGGGGAAAAAATTCCGCAGCCTATGTGACGGGCCAGCCGGAGTATTATGCTTAAACCGCGCTTTCCATGGCAAAACATCAGGCGCCGTGCAATTGACGTATAATTCCCTTTATCGCGATCCTTTCACCAAATTCGGGCTTCAGGTGCAATTTATTGATTACCCTGATCCCGCGCCGCTCCAACAAGCGATTGAAAACAGCTATCGGACATATTGGTGGCCGGAAATCGAAAAAGGGGACCGGTTGATCCTGAAGGAAAGAAAGCTGATTGGCCTATCCTGTTTGTTCGTGGAGCCTTTGCAAGGTGAAGGCGGAATTCATCCGGTTCCGGCTGCTTATTTGAAGCTTTGCCGGGAACTCACGCAACAGCACGGCCTGCCCTTGGTCTTTGACGAAATTCAGTGCGGCATGGGCCGGACCGGGACTTTTTTGTATTCCGAGCAACCGGGTGTGTTCGCGGATTATTATCTTTTGGCGAAAAGCCTTGGCGGCGGATTGAGCAAAATTTCCGCGCTCTTGGTGCGCCGGGATTTGTATGAAGAAGAATTCGGTTTTATCCATACTTCCACGTTCGCGGAGGACGATCACAGCGCGGCGCTGGCCCTGGCGGCGATCAATCTTCTGGAAGAGAACCACGGCCGTCTCTATAAAAATTGCCGGGAACGCGGTGAGCAATTGCTTCGGGGTTTGGAGCAGGTCCGGCAAGCCTACCCGGAGATCATTCGGGAAGTACGCGGGATGGGCTTGATGATCGGTGTTCAATTTGCGGCGCTGTCGGATTCCACCTCCGTGATCCTGCAAATATTATCCGAACAAAAATTTCTGGGGTATGTAATTGCCGGTTATCTTTTGCACGAGCAGGGGCTTCGCGTTGCTCCAACGCTTTCGGAAAGCGCGACCATTCGCCTGGAACCTTCTGCCTATATTCGCGCTGAAGATTGCCGAAAGGTAATTGAAGGCATTCGACGGATTTGCGAAATCATTGCCAAACACAATTTATATCATCTGCTGCGGTTTTTAGTCAGCGCTGAAAGGCCCGGCGCCAAGGAAGTCATTGAGGATTACTCCGTCAGTCAGCCGAAGGGCATTCCTTCGGACCCAAATGTCAAACAGATTGGGTTTATCGGTCATTTGATCCATGCGCGGCATTTGCGCTCATGTGAACCGGGGTTTGCATTATTTTCCGATGCGCAATTGGAAGAATTAATTGAGAAATTATACCCGGAGATCGGCCCGAAACTCATTCCCCGCAGCGTGGTCCGGTCGGCCACCGGCGAACAGACGCAATTCAATTTTATCGGCTTGTTTCTTAATTCCAAAATCATCGCCCGCCATATGGAACAGCGTTCTTTGAAGCCCATTCGGGATAAAATTCAAGCGGCGGTGGACTTGGCCAGGGAACATCGCTGCCAGGCTGTGGGTTTTGGAGGCTACACTTCGATTGTGACCCGGAACTGCAAAGAGGTGCTGGCCGACTGTGTGTATTTGACGACCGGGAATTCCCTGACCGTGGCCATGGGATTGGAAGCCATCCGTCAGGCCGCCGGGCAGATGGGCTTGGATCACAGCCGGATCCGGTTTGCCGCCGTGGGAGCAGCGGGGAATATTGCCAGCGTGTATTCGGAAATTATGGCTGAAATTGTTCCGGAAATTTATTTGATCGGGAAACCGGATCATCAAGACCGTTTGCGGTCTTTGGCCGCACGGATTTATGCTAATGCGTTTGAACAGTTGATTAAAGCAGGATTTGCCGATGCCCAAGGCGTCGCCCTGGGATTGCGCGAATGCCGGGCCGTGATTGCGGCCTTGGATAAAGGCCTGCGCCCCACGGGCATGGAACTTTTAGCCTGGATGGAAAGTGAATTTTCAGACCAAGTCCCGGTGCATTATACGGCGGATTACAATGCACTAAAATCTTCGCAGATTATTTTATCCGCCAGCAGTGATCCGGGGCCGATTATTTTTCCCCGTATGCTGAGTCCGGAACCCACATTGATCTGCGATATTGCCGTTCCGGCGGATGTCGACGAGTCCGTCAGCCAAGCCTGCCCGCATGTTCAGGTCATTCAAGGAGGCGTCGTTAAACTGCCGCACAATGCCGAGTTTCAAGTCGCGGGCATTCCCTTGGAGCCAGGTGAACTCTATGCCTGCATGGCGGAAACCTTGCTGATGGGGTTGTCCGATATTCAAGATCATTACAGTTACGGCCAAATTGAGAAAGAACAAGTCAAAGCCATCATGCGGGAGGCACGGAAGCACGGGTTTCAGGTGAGCCGCGTTAAAAGCGAACAAAGCTATTGAAATTGACAGCCATCCAGTTTTTCAAAAAGGCGGGTACTTGATATGAAACGCATTATGAGTATCAGTTTGGGTTCGCCGGTCCGCAATCATCGGGTGGAAACGGAAATCCTGGGCGAGCAAGTCATTATTGAGCGGATCGGGACCGGCGGGTCCATTACCGCGGCCATGGATTTGATCCGGCGCTGGGACGGCCGGGCGGACGCATTCGGTTTGGGCGGAATTGACTTGTATATTCGGGTCGGCGGCAAGCGTTATGTTTTTCGCGACGCGCAACGGATTGCCGGCGTTGCCGCCTGCACACCGGTTGCGGACGGGTCGGGTTTAAAAAACACCTTGGAGCGAAAAGTGATTCTGGATCTGAATCAAAAGGAACTGCCTTTTCAAAATAAAAAGGTTTTAATGGTCTCCTCCGTGGACCGGTTCGGCATGGCCGAGGCTTTGCACGCCTGCGGCGCGCAACTCGTTTTGGGCGACGTGATGTTCGGGTTGGGTTTGGAAGTGCCGCTGCATACGCCGCTGCAAGTCGCCCGGTTGGGGAGATGGCTGTTGCCCGTGTTGACGAAGGTTCCGTTTTCATGGCTTTATCCCACTGGGGCGAAACAGGAAAAACGCGAGCCTAAGTATGAAAAATATTATCACTGGGCGGATATTATTGCCGGTGATTTT
>JAGVPM010000166.1 GCA_020052235.1 Candidatus Goldiibacteriota bacterium | reverse complement strand
TATCGCTCCTCGCAATGACGGAAAACCCTTTAAATATGGTCATTGCGAGCGACCGTAGGAAGCGCGGCAATCTCGCTTTTCAGGTTATGACACAGTCTCCAAGGGGAGAGAAATTTTAAAAATAAAATAACCTTCCGAAGCAAGAACTAACTATTTATTCGCGTACCATTCCTGCAGGGATTTAACTGACAAGGAAATCTGGCGATGGGCTTCGATGCCGTTGACCGCAGCTTGGGCACCCTGCAACGTGGTAATGCAAGGAATGCTGTGGGCAACAGCGGCCGTGCCAATGGGGCGCACATGCTCGCGGCCTTCAGGACCGAAGGGGGTATTGATTATTAATTGAATTTTTCCGGTCTTGATCAAGTCCAACACATTCAACGGGCCCCGCCCGATTTTGTCCACCCGCTCTGCGGGTATGTTATTATTCTTAAGCACCTTTAAAGTCCCCGGCGTGGCCATGAGCTCAAATCCCATGTCATGCAGCTTCTTGGCAATAAAAACCACATCGCGCTTGTCATCGTCTTTCACGCTGATGAAAACCCGCCCCTGCTTGGGCAATGTTTGTCCGGCCGCGGCCTGCGACTTAATGAACGCCATGCCGAATGATTCGTCAATGCCCATGACTTCCCCGGTTGATTTCATTTCCGGCCCAAGCATGATGTCCACGCCGGCAAAACGCGAAAACGGCAGCACCGACTCTTTAATGCAAAATTGTTTCAAGGCCACAGGGTCCGATACGTTCATTTCCGCCAGAGTTTTACCCACCATCACCTTGGCCGCAATCTTGGCCCAGGGCTGCCCAGTGGCTTTAGACACGAACGGCACCGTTCGTGAAGCGCGCGGATTGACTTCCAGCACGTAAATATTGCCGCGCCGGACGGCGAACTGAATGTTGATCAACCCCCGCACGCCGAGTGCTTCGGCAATGCGGCACGTATATTTTTTAATGCGCTCAATGGTTTCTTCACTTAAGGTGTGCGGCGGCAGCACGCAGGCCGAATCCCCGGAGTGGATGCCCGCTTCTTCAATGTGTTCCATGATGCCCGGAACCACGGTCTGTTTCCCGTCGCAAATCGCGTCCACATCCACTTCGATGGCATCTTCCAGGAATTTGTCAATCAGCACCGGCTGCCCTTGGGCCGCATCGAACGCTTCCTGGACAAAATCCATCAGCGACTTGGGATCATACACAATGCGCATGGCGCGCCCGCCCAGCACAAACGAGGGCCGTACCAGGACGGGAAAACCAATGCCATTGGCTTTTTCCAGTACCTGATCAATGGAACGGGCAATGCCGTTCTCCGGCTGGGCCATGTCCAATTCAGTCATCAGCTTGGCGAACAAGTCGCGGTCTTCCGCTTTTTCAATAGCCTCCACCGGTGTCCCCAAAATGGGAGCACCTGCGTCCTTCAGGCGGCGCGCCAGGTTCAGCGGGGTTTGCCCGCCGAACTGCACGATCACACCCATGGGTTTTTCCAATTCAATGATATTCATGATGTCTTCAAACGTCAGGGGTTCGAAGTAAAGTTTGTCCGATGTGTCATAGTCCGTGGAAACCGTCTCGGGATTGGAGTTGACCATAATGGTCTCATAACCCAATTCGCGCAAGGCAAAGGATGCGTGGCAGCAGCAGTAGTCAAACTCAATTCCCTGCCCGATGCGGTTGGGCCCGCTGCCCAAAATCATCACCTTGGGCTTGACCGAGGGTTTGTTCATTTCGTTTTCTTCTTCATAGGTCGAGAAGCAGTAGGGGGTAAAGGATTCAAACTCCGCTGCGCACGTGTCGACCAATTTGTAGGTCGGCAGCACACCCAGGGATTTGCGTTTCTCACGAACATCCGCTTCCTTGCACCCCAGCCAGCGCGCAATCTGCGTATCTGAAAAACCCTCGCGTTTCATGGACTTCAGATACGCGGCATCCACGCTGTTCAAGGAACGCCCGGCCTTGGTTTCCTGCAAATCCACATCAATAATCATCTTCAACTGATGCAGGAACCACGGATCAATGCCGGTAATTTTATAAATTTCTTCCAAGGAAATGCCCTGCTTGATGGCTTCACGCAAAGTAAACAACCGTTCCGCATGCGGGACGCCCAAGCGTTCCTTCAAAATTTCCCGGGTCAAATCAGTCCCAATCTTCGGATAATCCTCGTACCCGGACCGGCTGATCTCCAGGCTGCGCAACCCTTTTTGCAGGGCCTCGCGGAAAGTCCGGCCAATGGCCATGGTCTCCCCCACGGATTTCATGGACACGCCGAGTTTGGGATCAGCTCCGGGGAATTTCTCGAACGCAAAGCGCGGAATTTTCACCACGCAATAATCAATGCTCGGCTCAAAACACGCCATGGTTTTCTTGGTAATGTCATTGGGAATTTCATCCAGCGTATACCCCACGGCCAGCAAAGCCGCGATCTTGGCAATTGGGAACCCGGTGGCCTTGGAAGCCAAAGCCGAGGAACGGGAAACGCGGGGGTTCATTTCAATGACCACCATGCGCCCGTCAACCGGATTTACCGCAAACTGAATGTTCGAACCGCCGGTCTCCACGCCAATGGAGCGGATAATGGCCAGCGAAGCATCGCGCATTTTCTGAAACTCGCGGTCGGACAATGTTTGGATCGGGGCCACGGTCACCGAGTCGCCGGTGTGAATGCCCATGGGGTCCAAATTCTCAATGGTGCAAATGATGACCACATTGTCCTTGCGGTCGCGCATGACCTCGAATTCGAACTCCTTCCAACCGGCCACGGATTCTTCGATCAGCACTTCGTGGATCAAACTGTTCTCGAGTCCAAGCGTTGCGGTCTTGCGCAATTCCTCTTCATTGCGCGCAATACCGCCCCCTGTACCTCCCAAGGTAAACGCCGGACGAATAATCACCGGATACCCAATTATATTGGCCACGGCCACGCACTCATCCAAGCTGCGGGCCACCCGGCTCTTGGGCAAATCCAGCCCAATGCCTTGAATGCACTGTTTGAATTTCTCACGGTCTTCGCCGCGATGGATGGCGTCGATTTTCAAACCAATCATTTCCACATTGTACTTTTGCAAAATACCGCGATTGTACGCTTCCACCGCGGTATTCAAGCCGGTCTGCCCGCCCAAGGTGGGCAGCAAAGCATCCGGACGCTCTTTTTCAATAATCCGTTCAATCACTTCGGGAATAATGGGTTCAATGTAAGTGTGATCGGCCATTTCCGGGTCAGTCATAATCGTGGCCGGATTGGAATTCACCAGCACGATTTCATACCCCTCGGCCCGAAGCACCTTGCAGGCCTGGGTCCCGGAATAGTCGAATTCGCAGGCCTGGCCGATGACAATCGGACCGGACCCGATGATCATGATTTTTTTAATATCCGTGCGTTTGGGCATTATTTTTTCTCCATCATTCCAATAAACCTATCAAACAAATCCTTGGCATCGTTGGGCCCTGGTGACGCTTCGGGGTGATACTGCACCGAGAACACCGGCAGCGTCTTATGCCTCAGGCCCTCTACCGTGTTGTCATTGGTATTGATGTGCGTCACTTCCACATCTTTGGGCAAGCTCTCCGGCACCACGCAGAACCCATGGTTTTGCGAGGTAATGGAAACTTTCCCCGTGGACAATTCCTTCACTGGGTGGTTCACGCCCCGGTGTCCGAATTTCAATTTCGTGGTCTTACCGCCCAAAGCCAGGCCCAGAAGCTGATGCCCTAGGCAAATGCCGAAGATCGGCAGTTTGCCTACCAGGGCTTTGAGCGCATCAATGGCATAGGTCACGGCCGCCGGATCCCCGGGACCATTGGAAGCCATGATGCCGTCGGGTTTGACAGCCAAAATCTCCGCAGCCGTAGCCGTGGCCGGCATGATGGTCACGCGGCAGCCGCGCAAGGCCAACTCACGATAAATGTTGGCCTTCACGCCGTAATCCAACAACACGACATGAAATTTAGGCTTCACCCGGTCATCCGTGAATTCCCAAGCTTTGGTGCAAGTGACTTTTTTAGCCAGATCCAAACCCGCCATGGAGGGCGCGGCCTGGGCTTTTTTCTTAAGGGATGCAACGGATAAATCTTGCGTGGATAAAATGCCGTTCATGCTTCCGGCTTCCCGGATATGGCGGGTCAAGGCGCGGGTATCAATGCCTTCAATGCCCAGAATGCCTTGCTCTATAAACCAATTTTCCAAGGAGTTTTGCGAACGAAAATTCGAAGGCCAGCGGCAAAGCTCGCGGACAATAAAACCGGAAACCTGAATCTTGGAAGATTCCATGTCCTCGGAATTAACACCGTAATTTCCGATCAACGGGTACGTCATATTGACAATTTGCCCGTGATAGGAAGGATCGGTCAATAATTCCTGATATCCGGCCATGCCGGTGTTAAACACCACTTCCGCTGCTACCTCGCCCGGGGCGCCGAACCCAACACCCTCAAAGACGCGGCCGTCCGCTAACACCAATAACGCCTTCAATGCTGTACTCCTTATTGTATATATTTTCAATTGGGCGTAAAAATATTCGGGACAATATAACACAAACACATTTGAAATCAAGCATTGTTTATAGGTTTTTTGGGAATCCGGCGCCGGGCAATAACCGTCTTACGCCCGGTTGACAAAATGGGTTAAATACGCGTCCCTTACCCGCTTGAGCCGCAGTTTCACTTCATCCAAAAACACTTCCGCGCTGCTTTGCTCTCCCGCCATCCGCCTGCCCAAAGCCGCCAACTCATTGGGGTTGTTGGGCAACGCGTGGATTTGCCTGTCCTCCAGCAATTGCAGGAAATGTTCAACCCGCCGTAAAAAAATATAATCATCGCTCAACTCGGCAACCAAGGGTTCCGGTAAAAAGCCGGTATGCGCGAGTGCCTGCAGCACCGTCAGGGTATGGCAGCCCAACAATTCAGGCTGCCCCGGAGCGTGAATAAGTTGGAGGCCCTGGACCATAAACTCAATATCCCGCAATCCGCCCAACCCATTTTTCACATCCATGATCCCTTCGGGTTCCGCGCTCAATTTTTGCAGTGCGGCCCGGCGCATTCTTTCCACTGACACCACCACATCCATTTCCGCATGCGGCTGCAGCAACAGGGATTTAACCTTCACCTCAACCCATTCGCCGAGAGCTTCATCACCGGCAATCCAACGCAGTTTCAGCAACGCCTGTATCTCGGGCAAATCCGCTTGGGTATGATAATATTCCATAACCGAGGATTGCGTTTGGACGAGCATGCCTTCCCCGCCGTACGGGCGCAGCCGGAAATCCACGCGGTAGGCGTACCCTTCCGCCATATGGTGCGACAGCGCCCGGCCCATACGGTCCAGCAACCGCGCATATTCATGGACGCGCCCTATTTCAGAATCCGCACACACGGCCAGCAAATCAATATCCGAGCTGTAATTCAGCTCACGGCCTCCAAGTTTACCCAGCGCAAAAACGCAAAACTTTTCACCGGCGGGTGCCGGCACTTGCCCGGACGCAAAGGCGCGCTGCCACAGCCGGTGAAGCACGGATTGCACAAAGGCATCGGCCAAGGTGGATAAATCTTGGGTAACTTCATTAAGCGATGCGTGTAGGCAAATATCGCGCGTCCCAATGCGCAATATCTCACGGCGCCTCAAGCGGCGCAGCGCATTGAGCCATGTGTCTTCATCATCATGGTCGGCCGACAATACTTCCAATTCCCGGTCCAGTTCCCCGCGTTGGCGCATGTTGCGCAAATTTTTCGGATCCGTGGCCCAATCAAAAAATTCCGGATTGCGCATCAAAGTGTCGGCCAAAAATTGGCTTCCGGCGCAAATGCTCAGCAAAACTTCCAACCGCCGGGGTTGCGCCAAGAGCCGGTGAAATTGTTCAGCCGGATCTCCGGCCACACGCATGAAGCGTTCCCAATTGTTTAACGCCATATCCGGATCCGGCATGCGGCGAAGCACATCGGTTGCCAAAACAGCCAACCGCGCGAAGGTTTCAGGTGCCCGTGAGAGTCCGGTCAGAGCGCGCCAATTGACATAGGCGCGTTCCAAATCTACAAACCCCAAGGGGGCCAAAACTTTAAAATACAATTCTTCCGGTACGGTGCCGGAAAGAATTAAATCCACCACACTGCCCGAAGCCGGACCGGGCAGCGAATCGCGTCCAAAATGGCGATCTACAAATGCGCGCACCAGCCCTGTCCGCAATTCAAATTCCACACGCAGCCGGCGCGCAGGCTCCATGTCCGGCGTGGGTTCATACCCCATGCGGCGGGCCAAATGCCCGTATTCATCGGAATCCGGTGCAGGCAGAAACAAATCTTGCGCCGACCCGCGCAACATGCGCAACGCATTAATTAATTCGCGCAAGAAGCCGTACGCCTTAATCAATTCTTCACTTTCCTGCGCCTCCAGCACGCCTGCGCCGTGCAAGGCTTTTAAGGCTTGGTGAATGCGCGGCGTGCGCAAGGCCGGATTATCCTTGCCGTACATAACCTGTAAAATCTGCACATCGTATTCCAAATCCACCAGGCCGCCGGGTGAAAACTTGGCATTAACCCGGTTGCTTTGAATTTTTTCCGCGAATTGCCGTAAACGCATTTCGCGCAAATCCTTCACATTCAATTCGGCGGTCCCATAGATAAATTCATCGCGCAAACGTTCCACTTGCTGTCCCAATGCGCGGTCGCCCCCGACAGCACGCAAACGCACCAAGGCCAGGCGCTCCAAGGCATGCGCCTCGCCGCCAGGTCCGAAATAAGTGCAAAAACTTTCCAAACTGCAAGCCCAAGGGCCATCGCTGCCATAAGGACGCAGCCGCAGATCCAAATTGAAAATCCCCTCGCGTTTGGAGCGGATGAAGCGCGTAACTTCCACTACGAGATTCTCAAAATATTCCCCATTGCCAATGCTCTCGGGTCCGTCCGTTTCCCCTTGATCGGAATACACAAACAACAATTCAATGTCCGAAGCATATCCCAGCGCGGCCCCGCCGAACTTCCCCAGCCCCAGGATGGCCAATGGGGCCTCCATGCCGGCGACGGTCCGGGGCCGGCCGTAGCGCTGGAGCAAATGCTCCTCGACGGCTTTCACCGCATGACGAATCACTTGTTCGGCCAGAAAGGTCAAATGTTCCGACAACTCCCGGAAATCAATCTCCGGCGTGAGGATATGATCCAAATCAATATGGAATATTTCCTGGTCCTTGAATTCATTCAAGCGCTCACACTTGGCCTCGTATGTCCCGGCA
The DNA here is from genome assembly GCA_020052235.1 of Candidatus Goldiibacteriota bacterium. Lineage (GTDB taxonomy): Bacteria > Oederibacteriota > JAAXVQ01 > JAAXVQ01 > JAAXVQ01 > JAAXVQ01. The sequence continues at coordinate 3,096 of JAGVPM010000166.1, read as the reverse complement.
TCGGCCATCACCTGGTCCAAACGTTCGGGCAAAGTTTCGCTCGGCTGGGCAAATTTCCGGCCTGACAAATGCGGGGACATCATGGGAATGAGCGTCTCATATTGCTGACGAATCATATCCTCCCATAAAAAGTCACTGGCCCCAAGCAGCCGCGCCAAATCCTGAAGCACCTTGGGTGAGGAAAGTAATTCGACCCAGCGGCCGCTTTCCGGGAGTTTCAAAACATCCTGCACCAAATTTTCAAAACGTGAAAGCGCCGAAAAAGCGTCCGGTGATTTTCCCAAGAAAAGGGTAAATTGCTTGGTCAGCAAAACCGATAAACGGATGCGGTTGAGCGCCTCGGGATCAATGATCTTCTCCCCGCCGGTGCGGACGACATCCAGGACATCTTCCACGCGTCCCTGAAGTGTGGTAATCCCAATGTGCTCAATGGAGATGCCTTGCAGGGAAAGTGCATTGGAGAAAGAATAAAGAAACGCCGGAGTATCCTCCGACAAAACACGCAACCGGGTCGCTCCCGGATGCTGGTTGTCGATTTCAATTTCCATGGGATAAAGGACAGCATGCTCATCGGGTGGAAGTGCAGCCAAACGCTTGGCCACGCGCTCATTCACATATTGCTTGGCCAGAACCCTGTCCGCATCCGTGCCGTTTTCCAACCACTGAAAAACCGCCGTCATGTCTTGACGCAGCGCGTTCGTCCAATCCTCCAAAGATTGTTCCGAGTCCACGGTTCCGGCAAAATGATCCACGATCCGGCGGCGGCGCCAAATCCGCTCCGGGTCCTCCTGCGAACTCCAGCGCCGCTTGGGCTTCCGACCCGTCCCGGCTTGAGCCTCAACACGGGCATAGGTATGCACCCCGCCCGATTGAATGGAAAATCCCAAACCCGCCAAAACTCCGGTGATGAGGGAAAATTCAAACGGGTAGTCGAAAGCCAGAACTGTACACTCAACCTGGTGCTCAGCTCTTGCGGTGATGATGATTTCAACTGGATTTCGTGAAGCGAGTTTGGCAAGTGCGGACAAATGCGCACATACATCCGCTAGAGAAAATCTGTGAAAATACGCCGCATCCAGACGTTCCAGATGAACGTCAAACAAACGCTCGTCGATCTCTGGACAAAGCGATTTTAATTCAGCAGGGCTTGGCTTCATGTTTATTTCAAATTCTCGAGTTTGGTCAGCCAATCGTTAAAGTGAATACATTTTTCCCGCATAGTTTGAATACCAATAGCTTCAGAAATTGTTTTCCCCATAACAACTTTACGGTATCCCGCTTTTAATGCTTCCAATCGCTTGGAAGGCGCTTTGGTGGGATCATCATTTATTGCTTCCGGGCCATCAGGATATTTCCGAAGTATCTCTTTGATCGTAGCTGCATCAATCCCAAGCTTTGCCGCAAGAACTTCTGCATTGCTGAACAACAATGCTTCAAAATCATGCATTTCAATATAAGGAATAAACCGCCGTTCCGCATTACACTCCGGTAATTCCTCGGCTATTTTAGCCCGGGTTGCATCCTCAAGTGTTTTCACTTTTTGTATAATGGTCAGCGCCGTACCATTTTGCAACTGCTTTTCCACATCCGTCTTTCCCGGCCAATCAGAATCAATCCGAAAATAGTCAAACATGGTCGAAATATAAATATTGCCACGCTGCCGAAGAAAATTTTTGATATCGCCTTTCGCCCGGTCAAAGCATATAGCACCGCCTTTATGTCCGGGTTTACCAATTAAAACCGGGTAAAGAAAAATGCCTCTGCCGCTAATCCAGGGTGCCAGCACATCCCGCACAAAAGTTTGTTCAGTCTGGCCTTCGACGACAATATAAATATCAGTTTTACTCATGGTCGGGGCCTCCGGCGACGATATTTTTACGCCAGAGTTCTCCCAACGAATAATCCTCCAACCAAGTCGCAAAATCAGCAGGTGCCAAGCGTTGAAAAACCGAAGCGCCATCTCTGCGGTTTACAACCACAACATCTTCCGGATTAAAACAATCAACCAGCGCGGGCGATTGCGTCGAGACGATGACTTGCGTCCTGGTGGATGCGGATCGAATCAACTCAGCCAGAATAACAATGGCATAGGGATGAAGACCAAGTTCGGGTTCATCCAGTATGATGGTTGAGGGTGGGGTGGGTTGCAGCAATGCAGTTGCCAGACAAATAAAACGTATCGTGCCATCGGACAAGTGTTGTGGTTTGAGTGGATAATCCGAACCCTTCTGATGCCAGAGCAGACGAACTTTATCTTGGCCCGGTTTCAAAATAAAGTCGTCAAAAAAAGGTGTAACCAACCGAATGGTCTCGACAATCTGTTTATAAGCGGCCGCTTCATTTTCACGCAAATGAAGCAGATACGGCGCTATATTGGCAGCATCAAAGCGCAAATACGCATGATCTTCTATCGCCTCCGATTTGCGCATGGGAGCAAGCTTACTGGTGTCATGGAAATGGTAAATTTTCCACGAAGCGACAGAATCATATACGTACGAAGAAACACTTCGACCGCCGACAGCACCTCTTTCATTTTTGTCTCTGAGCAACAACGGCTCCGCATGTCCACTGCCCAACTCCCACCAACCGGTATGTCCGCCAGTATATAAACGTGCTTCATCGTTTATAATGAATGTTTCTTCAGACGTTGGGGCAAGCTTAAAGCGATAACCATTGTATCCAAAAATCAATTCAGCTTCAATTTGCTGGGTAACCTTTGGACCATTGAAAAGAAAACCATCACTCCCGCCGCCATCCGCAATATAGGCTTTGAGATTTGAATTTCCCAAACCAGGTAAAGATAATCTCAGCATGGCGCGAAGCAGGCGGAAGAAATCAATAAAATTACTCTTGCCGGCGCCATTGCCGCCAATAAGAACATTTAGATTGGTCAGTTCAAAATTCTCGAGCGAACGGATCGACTTGAAGCCTTTTATAGTCAATCTATTTAAAGCGTCCGGCATATTTTCCGCCCCCTCTGCACTTGCATTTCATAAAGTTGCGCATTCCGCTCAAGACGGCCACCTATTCCGATGCATGGCGGCCACCCTCCCACCGAACAAAATCTCAACGATCAAAATATAACACAGGTGGCCG
>JAGVPM010000103.1 GCA_020052235.1 Candidatus Goldiibacteriota bacterium | reverse complement strand
CTTTTTCAGAGCGTTTAGAGCTTAAAACAGATTGCTTCGTCGCAAAACGCTTCTCGCAATGACAATCAAATGTAAAGAAACGTTGGAGACATACACTAGGGGGCGTTGATTCACATGTATCCGCCCCGCCTCAAAGTTTCCAATCCGCCGCCGTCGTCTTTGTCCTGCGCCCGGCCCGAGCGTTCGGCAATATTGGCAAATTGCCCGCTGCGCAATTCCTCGATAATCTCACGGATGGTGCGGGACTTGGAGCGCACGGGCTGCGTGCAGGGGTAGCACCCCAACGAGCGGTAGCGTTCCCCTTTCCCCTGGTCAAAATACAACGGCACTACGGGAATATTCTCGCGCTCAATGTATTCCCAAATATTGAGCTCGGTCCAATCCAGCAAGGGATGAATGCGCACATGCGTGCCCGGGGCAAAATCGGTCTTAAACTGATTCCAAAACTCCGGCGGCTGATCCCCGACATCCCAGTCATTTTCCCGGTCGCGCGGCGAGAAATAGCGTTCCTTGGAGCGGCTGCCTTCTTCATCGGCCCGCACGCCGACAATCACGCCAGTGTACGGCTCGCGCGAATTGTCCGGCGCGTATTGCCCGGTGGCGTGATCCATGCGCCAGCGGGTCCATTCACCGGACAGCGTGTGCTTGAGCGCCTCGCTTTTCAACAGTTTGCAGCACTCCAACCGGGAAATTGCATGGTCGGGAAAGGTATGTTGGCTTTTCAAGATCTCCGTATTCTCGCCGTAGATCATATTCAAATGCCACTCCCGGGCCAGTTGATCGCGGTATGCGATCATTTCCGGGATTTTAAAGTGCGTGTCAATGTGCACCAGCGGAAACGGCACATGTCCAAAAAATGCCTTTCGGGCCAGCCACAATAAAACCGTGCTGTCCTTGCCTATGGACCACAGCATGGCCAAATTCTTAAACTCGCGAAAGGCTTCCCGCAAGATATAAACGCCCTGAGATTCCAAATGATCCAAATGCGTCATATAAACTTCCTTTCTTTCATTATAATTTCCAACTCCCCTCAATCCCCCTCTTTGGTAAAGAGGGGGATTGAGGGGGCGTTCCTAAGTTTTGGGCCGTTCATGCAATCCGCATTCTTTATGCTCCGGGTTCTCCCACCACCAACGCCCGGCGCGTATATCCTCGCCCGGCTTGACGGCCCGCGTGCAGGGCGCGCAGCCAATGCTGGGATACCCGGCCGCGTGCAGCGCATTGACCGGTACGTGATGCGCCCTCGCATACTCCCAGACTTGCGCTTCGGTCCAGTCAAATAAGGGATTGATTTTATACACGCCGTGAGTCTCATCCCATTCAATGGCACTCACATCCTTGCGCGTGATTGATTGTTCCTGCCGCAATCCGCAGATCCAGGCCTGAACTGAAGCCAAAGCTTTTCTCAAGGGCCGGAGCTTGCGGATTTCGCAACACAGTTTCCGCTCCTCCAAACTCCAGTAAAACAAATTGGGGCCTTTGCCTGACACCATATCCGCCACTTCCTGCGAATCCGGGACAAAAACCTCATAATGCATGTTGTAATGGTCCATGGTCGCCTGCATGGCATCGTACGTTTCCGAAGGCAAGCGTCCGGTATCCAAAGTAAAAATTCGGGCCGTGGAATCAAGGCCAAGCAGCAAATCGGTCAGCACCTGGTCTTCTGCACCCAAACTGGATGCCAGGGCCACGGAGCGCGTCCCGAACTCATGCAGCACCCACGCCAGAATTTCCTGCGGCGACCGGCCGCGCAACCGGGCCTGGTAAGCTGCCAAATGCCTTTGCATTGGGTGAGGCCTAAAACTCATATTGAATAATCCTCCTTGGGCAACACGCGGCCAAATTTCAGCCTGTTCCAAGCGCGTTCATGCAGGTAATACAGCAGCATTTTGGTGAAAAGCTCGATGAATCCGATCGAGACTGCAAATTTTAACTGACCGGTGATAATAAAGCAAATGATCATCGTGTCCAGCGTGCCCAGGCAACGCCACGAGATGGCCTTCAACAGGCTGCGATAATGTCTCTCCGCCATAATTCAAGTTCCTTTCAGGATATTAATCCAGCGCTGCCGGCCTCAGCCGCCGCGCTTTCCAAAATACTGACAGCTTTCGCCAGCTCTTTTTCCGAATGCTCAAGTGATGCAAAATTGGCCTCAAACGGCGAGGGGGACAAATACACGCCCTGCTCCAAGGCCTTATGATAGAACTGGGCAAATTTTCGTGCCGGGCACCTTTTTGCCTGCGCGTAATTCTCCACTGGTGAAGGCGAAAAAAACAGGGTGAACATGGAGCCTATGGCATTGACTTGAATTCCCAGGGGCGTCAGTTTATCCTGCAATGCAGCCACAAACCAATCGCTTTTGGCATTTAGTTTTTTATAAACACCCGCCATTTTTAATGCACGCAGCGTGGCCGCGCCGGCGGCCATGGCCACGGGATTTCCGGAAAGTGTTCCGGCCTGATACACGGGCCCCAGCGGCGCCAGGAGGGACATTATTTTTTTCGACCCGCCGTAAGCTCCGGCCGGAAATCCCCCGCCGATAATCTTACCCAGGCAAGTCAGGTCCGGACGGATTTTAAAATAATTCTGGGCACCGCCATATCCCAGCCGGAACCCGGTAATCACCTCATCAAAAATCAGCAACGACTGATGGCACAGGGTCAAGGCACGCAGTGCCAATAAAAATCCCGGCTGCGGGAGCACCACGCCCATGTTGGCCGCTATGGGCTCAACAATAATGGCGGCAATTTCTTGCGGGTATTTGGCGAATGCCTTCTCAACCGCGGCAATGTCATTGTACGGAACACTGATGGTTTCTTGGGCAAAGCTTTCCGGCACGCCGGCGGATGACGGAGTGGCCCAGTTGGCCAAACCGGAACCGGCTGCGACCAGCAAATGATCCGCGTGCCCATGATACCCGCCGTCGAATTTAATGATTTTATTCCGGCGCGTATAGGCCCGTGCCAGGCGAATGGCGCTCATCACGGCTTCGGTGCCGGAATTGACGAAACGCAGCTGCTGGATCGAGGGCATGGCTTCGCTAATTAGTTCCGCCAACGCAGTTTCCGACTCGGTAGGAGCGCCGAAACTGGTCCCCGCGTTCATGGCCGCGGCAGCCGCCCGGATTACACCCGGAGCCGCATGCCCCAATATTAAAGCGCCCCAGGATTGGCAAAAATCCAAATAGCGATTCCCATCCACATCGTAAATGTACGCACCCTTGCCGCGCGCAATAAAGCGGGGGGTTCCGCCCACATCCTTGAAGGAACGGACAGGACTGTCCACGCCTCCGGGCAAAACCCGGCGGGCTTGGGTAAATGCTTTTTTTGATCGGCTCACGTTCATTGTCAACCCTTCTTTTCTCTAGTTAGTTCTTGTTGCGAAAAGGCCTTTTTAATTTTTAAAATTCCTCTCCCCTTGGAGACTGTGTCACAACGTCCGTCCACAGCCTCTAATCACATTCCCCTCCCCAGGGTTGGTGGGAGGGGATGTAGGGGAGGG
>JAGVPM010000130.1 GCA_020052235.1 Candidatus Goldiibacteriota bacterium | reverse complement strand
CGGCCACCTGTGTTATATTTTGATCGTTGAGATTTTGTTCGGTGGGAGGGTGGCCGCCATGCATCGGAATAGGTGGCCGTCTTGAGCGGAATGCGCACGCAAACAGGCTAATGGCTCAAATCCCAAGGAATTACTTCTTCAAATAGGTTTCCTCGTACAAGGCAATCACTTTACGCACCACGAAACAGCCGGCTTCCGAGGAAATGGTGGCGCCGGTCACGGGCCGGATATTTTTGGCGGTATTGACCGGATCAGCTCCGCCTTTGCCTGCGAATTGATCCAGGAAATTCCGGCGGGCGATCGGCCGTCTCCGTTTCTCCGAATACGACATCACCGCCAAGTTTTTAACCTTGCCGCTCGCCGGATCCAGGGCAATAATCATGGCCATCGGCCCCCACTTGCCGGGCTGTTCTTCGATCACGGCCACACCATTTTTTTGTCCGTTCTTAGTTCCAAAATAAAACGTATACTCGATTTTTTCCTGCACCTCTTTGGAACCGCCTTTTTGGGTAAGGACGAGGGATCCTCCCAGGCGCTTCTTCAACGCCTCGATTTGCTGGGGCGTCAAAGTCTTATTCTCCGGAGTGACTTTGTCGGAGTCCGGCAGCATTTGTTTCAAGGCTTCTTCTTGCGTCATTAAACTCATGGCACTTCCAACCGTGGGCAGCCACAAAAGCGCGGCAACTCCGGCCAAAGCCAAAACACGCAGATGCATTTTCATGATTTTCATTTTCCTTTGCTGTTTTTTTCGAAATTTCGTGCCAGTTGGCTTGAACTGCTGATCTTTCCGTCCGGCGTGATCAAAACCACTCCCTGCAACCCTTCAGTTTTTTCCGCGAGCGCAAGGGACTTTTCTTTGCCCAGAACAAACGTGGCCGTGGACCAGGCATCCGCCAAGGTGGCGTCAGCTGAAATCACAGTGGCGCTGATCAGGCCGCGGCTGGGATAACCGGTCTTGGGGTCGAGAATATGATGGTAGCGCACGCCGTCTTTTTCAAAAAACCTTTCATAATCTCCGGAGGTGGCGGTGGAGAGGTCTGAAATTTCAAACCCGCCGACTTCCCCTTCCCCGCGGGGGTTCCTAATCCCCACGGTCCAGGGCCGGTTCCGGATTTCTCCAATTGCGTATATATCCCCGCCAAAATCCACCAAAGCCGAACGAATCTTGGCCTGTTTTAAAATTTTGGCCGCTTCGTCCACGGCATAGCCTTTGGCCACTGCTCCCAAATCTATCTGAATATCCGGACGAAGTTTGCGCACCTCTCCGTTTTGCACAGCCACATATTTATAACCCACATGCTTCAAACATTCTTTAATCTCACGTTCGCTGGGAAGCCGCGGGCCCTGTTTGCCGAAAAAACCCCAAAGCCGGACCAACGGATACACCGTGATGTCCAAAGCGCCGTCGCTCTGGCGGGCAACCGCCAAGGCCTTCTGTGCGACTTCGACGATTTCCGGATCGCGAATCGGCTTATTATTATGATTGAAGGCATAAATCGGGCTGTCCGGGTTCAAGCAATTAAATTTCTTATCAATTTCCTCTGCCCGGTCCAAAGCTTTATCGATCACCGGCAGCACGGTTTTCGGACCGGGAATATAGATGGTGCAAACCGTATCCATTAAAAACCGGGTGCGTTTTTGAATTGGAACCGTTTGTCCTTTGAACCAAAACCAGGCAACGGCTGCAAAAACCAAACCCGCCAGGATCAGAAACCCCACCCGGCGCATATTCCCGGATTTATTTTCAGCTTTTATTTCCATCGGCATTTTGAGGTTCAACTTTCCGATTAGGTTGCCGGGGACCGGCAAGCCGGTCCCCGGCACGTTTAATATTTAGAAGGTATTTCTCCAACCCACGGTCATCCGCTTGAAAGCCAGCCTGTCGCTGTCATCCTTATAACGCCAGTCGGCGATATCGTATTGGAGAAACAGCAGTGAACTGTCCGAAGCGCGGATAATCAAAACCGGCGAAATGGTCGTATATTTTTCGCCGGAGTTGGTGCTGCTGGTATTTTGGTCCGCAAGACTGCAATCCACCATCACCTTGAGCCAGGGGAGAACGCGGTAAAAAACCTTTGCATAATAACCGAATGCCACCGCGTCGCCTGCTTGAGTACCTGTGAGCTTGTTCGCCCATTTTCCGGCAATATATTCACTCCGTATCGAGAAATCACCCAGCGCATATTCAAAACCGCCGGTGTAACGCGTCACGTCATTGGCGTCGCTGGCATCGTATTTACCGTAAGCGAACGAGCCGAATAGTTTCACGCCGCTGTATTCGGGTTCAATATGCAGTACCATCATGGGATGACGGTTGTTGTCGCCGAAATTGGATCCCGTGCCATTCACGAGGTAGAAATAAACCGGAAGCGACACTGGGCCGGCTTCGAAATTCCGGTACAATTCAATGCCTGATTCATGCATGGCGCCCAAATTACTATTGTTGGAAACTTTATTGCCGTTTAATTGTTCCTGCCAGAACAGTTCTTCACCGTAATCCATGCAAAAACGCGGTTTTACGATACCGAAAGCCACTTCAGTCTCAAAAGGCAGCAACGCTTTCACAATCGTCCTGTCCCAGCCGCCGAATGAAGGAGTCGCACTCAAGTTTCTCTGAGCGCCGATATCTTTTGTCAGCTTCGGAGTCGCGCTGGTCGAGACCTAAAACGTAGGTTGCACGTCCACGGATAGCTTATCGTTAATTTCCTGCGAAACGTACAAAATCAGCTCTGCCAGGCCTAAAAAACCGCAATTTTGAGTATTATTGTTGCTGCCGAGGGTGGTCGTGTGGGTGCCGTCCACATAGTCGTAGAGATTGAGTTTCAGGTGACCGCCCACTTTGGTTTCTCCGGTTTTTGTTTCCGAGGCCTGAGCGGCCACGGCCATGGCTGCGAACAAAGCCGCCACGATGAATACTAAAAACATTTTTTTCATACTACTTTCCTCCTTAAAATTATATTCGTAAGGAACGGTTTCAAACCGTTCCCTACAAAAAATCCGTAAACGTATTCAAGTCCCCCCCTTCAGCTGCCATGAAAAACCCTGATCCCCCAAAATCCCGGGCAACCGGATAATTCAAGGGCAGTTTTTTATTAACCCGCTAAAATCCTAAACACATAGATCCCCAAGGCGAATGCGCCATACCAGCACCCTGCTGAAATCACACCGCCGATTAGGCCAAGAATCATCGCTTTTTTATACTCTTTGGTACGCGTAAAACTTTCCAGTTCAACGGCTTTTTCCAACGCCGGCGTGACAATAAAATTGAGATATAATCCATTCAGCGCCGCAATGCCGGTCGCGATCAATTTCAGGTAAAACGGCCAGGAATGAAGGACATCTCCGTATGCCTCTTTGGCTACAATGACAAGTCCGATTCCGGAACCTATCAGTAAAAACAAACCCACCCATATGATGCGCGAGATAATCGGGAATACCTTAACACCGCTCCGCAGGATATCGGGCTTAAAAAATCCAAACCCGCTTATCTCATAGCTGATGGAACACGCTCCCAACCCCAAACACAACCCCAATAAATGCACACTGATAAAAAATTGATACAGAGTCATTCTCTACCCTTCCTTTCATATATAATAACGTTCAAATCGCTTGAGCTTCCTCAGCCGCTTGATGATACAACGAGGCGATCATTGCGGCCAGATTCGGCACCAATTGTTTCCAGGTTGACGGCTTTCCCAGGTTGTGGCTTCGGATATAACCGTGTGCTTTTTCCAGAAAAACCGGAGTTAACAAATAAGCGAGTCCGACAATGTCCGCAACCCGGTCCAACGACAGCCCCAGCCTTTTCAGGGGCTTTAATAAATTTTTCAAGCCCGCGGTCAGCTCGGCCGGCGATGAGGTTTTTGTCAGCCACGTAGTGCAGAGAATAAAAAGAATCAGGCGGGCCGCGTACAACCCTCCGGCCTGCAGCCCTTCGCGGGTAACGGCCAACAGGCCGAAGCTGAACAACGGCTCTCCGGATTTTCCAAAAAACGCCGGAATCAGGAAAGCCAACAGCAGGAAAGCCCAAACCCGCCGCAACCCTAAAAACATGGCGGCGAGCGGCAAGCGGGCCCAAACGATCATTCCCAGCAACAGGCCGAAGATACAAAAGTAGGCTGTAAAATTTTGCAGCAGAACAATGACGAGCGAGAGCAGGAAAACAAAAACCAGTTTAATCTCCGGCCAACTTCCCATGGGGGAAGAGGCTGATTCAACAGCGGGATGAGCGGGCATTAAATCACGCAGCGGAAATCCCGCTGCTACCGGACCTGCTTGCAGCCGCAGGCAAACCTGCGAGGCAACCACTCCCGTAATCCAACCCATAACGACCGCGGCAATTCCCAGCCAAGGCAGAAGCAGAAAGACACCGGGATGGTGAATAAAAACGAGATAGACCACTCCGATCTGAGCAATGTTGTGCGCCAATGCTCCCACCACGCTGATGCCTATCAGGCTTAATCCCGCCCGTCCGCGGCCGGATGCCAATGTGTACAATCCGCCCATCACCAAACTGCTGATTAAGGCCGCAACAGAGCTGATGATAAACGCGGGTGAAAAAAAGTGCCTAGAATAAAGGAGCTGCAAACCGTGCGCAACACCGCGATCTCAACGGCCGCACCCACCCCCAAGTCCACCAAGGCAACCAGGGTAATCATATTGGCCAAGCCCAATCTGACTCCCGGAATCGGGTTGGGAATCAGGGACTCGAGTATTTGCAGAACCGAAGCGCAAGCGACCAGAAATGCAATCTGCGTATTTTTTTTATTTGCTTCAGTAAGTAATGGCATCATAGGTTTTACCCTTTTTCTTTCCGGCGATTTCAACCAGTACGCGGTTGGGAACGCAAACAAGCGTGCTCCCCGGTTTTGTGATCCATCCGGTATGCCGGCAAATACCACGTGGGCAATCGGATTTTTCCACCCGAACCGCACCATTTTTAATCTCAATCTCCATGCCCGGGAGCTCAACACGGGCAGTTTGATTGAAATCAAGTTCTTTGATTTGCACATTATCCTTATATATTCGAATCATCGCGGCAGACGCCAAGGCCGGCTTCAAGGCCGAAGCCAAGAGAATGCTTAAAGAAACAATAACAATGACTCCTATTATTAGTAAGTCGAGTCGTGAAACTTGAAAAGCGGCGGATTGAGGGAGTGGTGTTGGCTTGCAGGTATTTTCAAATGACATCTATTTTTCCTTATTGATGACAAATACTGCACTAACACGAGAGACATGATAGCTTAATAAGCTTGCAGAGTAAGGCACTGGCGCGCCTGCTTTAGGTTGAAAGTTTTCATTTCTACTTTTCCGATTCATAGAACGATCCCTTCTTTACCTTGGCTACGTTT
>JAGVPM010000079.1 GCA_020052235.1 Candidatus Goldiibacteriota bacterium | reverse complement strand
TTCGGAGCGTTTAGAGCTTAAAACAGATTGCTTCGTCGCAAAAATGCTTCTCGCAATGACAATCAAATGTAAAGAAGCGTTGGACGCACTACACTAGGCGCGGTAGAGTCGGGCGTTGATTTTGAAAAACGTATTGCCGCCATTTACCAAAAATGCCGGGCACCGGAGCAGATTCAAATGGAGTTTGATCAGCTTCAGCGCGATTTGGAAATACAGATTTCCGCGGGCCAACGGGATGCGCGGGAAAAGTTGCTGAACAACTTTGACCAGGAAGTGGTGGAAAAGGTACGGGTGCAAAGTCATGATCACCTGGACCGGTTCAACGAGCGCTTGTGGCAGCTAACTCGCTTTCTTTTGGCGGAATATGCCCGCTTTGATGAAGGCGAGTATATTTTCCAGTTAGAGAAAAACCCTTTCCCGGGTGTGACCATACACCCCGGACCCTACCGTATGGGTAAAAACAGTGCCGATGCCAATACCTACCGCATTGGCCACCCTTTGGCCAAACGTTTGATTGAAAAAGGCCTGGCTTGGGCGGACAAACCCGGGGAAGTGGTTTTCGATTACACCGGGAGTCATAAAAACATTGCGATTTTAGAATCAATTAAAGGGAAAAGCGGCTGGCTGCTTTGCACGCGGTTTAGCGTAAGTGCCTTGGAAACCGAAGATTATATTATTTTTTCCGGCCTAACCGATGAGGGTGCGGCCTGCGATGAGACCCAATGCCACCGTTTATTTGACTTGCCTGGTAAAGCCGGTGTTGGCCAAGATGCGCCGGACACCATAAAAACCAAGCTGACAGAAGCCGCTATCAGACGCAGGCAGGAACAACTGGGCGAAATCGCCAAGCGGAACAACACTTGGTTTGATACGGAGATGGACAAACTGGAAAACTGGGCGGACGATAAGCGCCTGGGTTTAAAGGCGGAGTTGAAAGAGTATGATGAAGCCATTGCCATGCTGAAAAAAACAGCCCGCACGGCGGCCAATTTGCCCGAGAAGCTGGAAACTCAAAGGAAAATCCGCGACTTGGACACTAAACGCAACCTGGCCTGGAAAGCTTATGACGAAGCCGCCAAGGCTGTTGAAAAACAAAAAGACGAACTGTTGGATACCGTGGAAGAGCGGTTGAAGCAGACCTTGGAAGAAAAAGAATTATTTACGATTAAGTGGAGGCTTGTATGACGGAGCGGGTGGAAAAACTAAACGGTGGATCGCTCGATATATCTGCGGAAAACCGCGCCAGGCTCAAAGCGCTTTTCCCTGCGGTTTTCACGGAAACGAGAAACGCCCAAGGCGAGCTGGTGGAAAGTGTGGACTTTGAAAAGCTCAAAGCCGAGCTGGGCACGTTCACCGATTTGTTCGAAAATCGCCGCGAACGCTATGGCATGGACTGGCCGGGGAAAAAAGATGCACTGCGCCTGATCCAAACTCCCAGTTATGCCACGCTCAAGCCCTGCCGTGATGAATCAATAAACTTTGACACCACGGAAAACCTGTTCATCGAGGGCGATAACCTGGAAGTGCTTAAATTGTTGCAGAAGAGCTATTACGGTAAAGTGAAGATGATTTATATTGATCCGCCGTATAACACGGGCAAGGAGTTTATCTATCCGGATAATTTTACAGAATCACCGGAAACCTATTTGGAATATGCTGGGCTGATCGATGGCGAAGGTAAAAAGTTTTCAACCAATACGGCTAACGAAGGACGGTTTCATACCAAATGGTTAAATATGATGTATCCGCGACTTTATTTAGCCAGGAATCTACTGCGGGATGATGGAGTGATATTTATTAGCATAGATGATAATGAAGCGAGCAATTTAAGGAAAATGTGTGACGAGATATTCGGTGAAGAAAATTTTGTGACAAGTATCACTCGAAGAACAAAAGTAGGTGGCGGAAGCGCGGCAAAGCAAGTAGCTGTAGAGCATGATTATGTTCTTGTTTATCTGAAAAACATTGCTAGTGCCAAAGAATTTTATGCACCTTATGATTCCGAGTATTTGAAGCGTTTCAAAGAAAAAGATAATATCGGGCCATATTATTGGGATACTTTTGAAAGGTCATACACAGGAACAAAACCGTATAAGATTACTGCTCCTGATGGTGCATTTCTTGAAGGTTTCTGGTTTAAAAGCGAGGCAAGCTTTCATGATGATATTTCAAAAGGGGAAATTAGATTCGTCAGTAAGAAAGATAAAACGTGGTCGGTTCAAATAAAAACTAGACCCTCAGAAGGCCGAAAGATACGCTCTCTTTTGGTAGATAATGACTTTAAATCATCTCAAGACGATTTAGAACAATTAGGGCTTGGATCTATATTTGATTTTCCGAAACCCAAGAAATTAGTAATGGAACTGAGTTCGGCGTGTACTGATGAAAACAATATTATTCTCGACTTTTTTTCCGGCTCCGCCACCACCGCCCATGCCGTGTTTGATCTTAACAAGCAAGACCAGTGCACTCGCAAATTCATCCTGGTCCAACTTCCTGAACCCTGTGCTGCAGATAGTGAAGCCTTCAAGGCCGGTTACAAAACCATCGCCGACATTGGCAAAGAACGCATCCGCCGTGTGATCAAGAAACTGAACGAAGAAACTCAAGGTTCACTTAATCTTGACGGCGCGGTCAAACAGGATCGCGGCTTTAAAGTTCTCAAACTCGATCAGTCCAATTTCAAGCAGTGGCAGAAGCTAGCGCCTGACGCTACGTCTGAACAAATCCAAAAACAGCTTGAAATGCACATTGACCATGTGCGCCATGAAGCCACCCCCGAAGACTTACTGTACGAGATTCTGATCAAGTCCGGTTTCATGCCCACGGAAAAAGTGCGAACCATTACCCTAGCGGGTATTCAGGTGTTTTCTATCGCCAATGGCGGCTTACTCATCTGTCTGGCCGATACAATCACGAAAAAGTTGATCGACGCCGTGGCCGAAGCAGACCCTCAGCAATTCGTTTGCCTGGACGCGGCCTTTAAGGGCAATGATCAGCTTAAAGCCAACGCGGTGCAAACGTTTAATGCCCGCAACCAAGGCAAGGAAAAGCATAATCAGATCGTGTTCAAGACCGTGTAGATGATTTGAAGACGGGATTTATGCAACGAAATTTCCTGGATAATGTCTAATTGAGCGGGGTTGTAGTTACTCTGCGCATTGGAGGAAGAAACTTTGTGAATACCTATA
The DNA here is from genome assembly GCA_020052235.1 of Candidatus Goldiibacteriota bacterium. Classification (GTDB taxonomy): domain Bacteria; phylum Oederibacteriota; class JAAXVQ01; order JAAXVQ01; family JAAXVQ01; genus JAAXVQ01. The sequence continues at coordinate 10,456 of JAGVPM010000079.1, read as the reverse complement.
TTGCCCTATTTCGAGGAAAAGCAGTCAGAAAAACCATTCATAAAGACGAATGGTGGTTTTCGGTTGTTGATGTTGTTGGAATTTTGAGTGGGAGTGACCGGCCAAGAAAATATTGGGCGGATTTAAAAAAGAAGCTGGCCCAAGAAGGGTATTCCCAGTTGTCCGAAAAAATCGGACAACTGAAATTAGAATCGGCAGATGGGAAAAAGTATGAAACGGATTGTGCAAATACAGAAACTCTATTTCGGATAATTCAAACGATCCCTTCGCCTAAAGCAGAGCCCTTCAAGTGTTGGCTGGCCAAGGTCGGTTACGAGCGTTTGCAGGATATGACCGACCCCGCACGCTCGCTGGATCGGGCCAGGGAGTACTGGCAACAGCATGGGCGGAGTGAAAAATGGATACAACAACGGATGATGGGGCAGGAAACCAGGAATAAACTTACCGATTACTGGAAAAACCATGAAATAACCAAAGAAGAAGAATATGCTTTTCTCACAAACATTATCCATCAGGAATGGAGCGGCGTTTCAGTTAAAAAGCACAAAGACATCAAGAATCTTAAAACCCAAAACCTGCGCGACCATATGAGTGAGGCTGAATTGATTTTTACGGCCTTGGCTGAACTTTCTACCCGACAAATCGCTGAAACGGTTCTGGCTACCGGCATGGCAGAAAATGAGGAGGCAGGGAAAAAAGGCGGACGGATTGCAAGGCGGGCCCGTTTGGAATTGGAAAAGAAAACCGGGAAAAAGGTCGTGACCGGGGACAATTTTTTGCCGCTGGTTTTGGGAAAAAAGGATATTGTGGAGATCAAGGGTAAAGCAACGAAGAAAAGCCAGCGAGGTCAGGTATGAAGTTAAAGTTTGATGCTGGGTTGGAGTACCAGCTTGAGGCCATTAAAAGCGTCACGGATTTGTTTGAAGGTTTGCCGCGGGAACAAAACGGTATTTCCATCACCTTGCGTTCCGAAGAACTTGCAACGGGGATGGAATACACCGAGTTGGGAATCGGCAATCGTTTGATGCCCGCGCCGGAACAAATGCTAAACAATTTGCATTCGGTCCAAGTCCGCAATCATATCCCCAAGTCCTGTATGCTGATTGAACCGGACTCAAGCTATGCGTTTCCTAATTTTTCCGTCGAAATGGAAACCGGCACAGGCAAGACCTATGTTTACCTACGGACTATCTTCGAGCTGAATAAACTCTATGGCTTTAAAAAGTTCATTATCGTAGTGCCCTCGGTGGCGATTCGTGAAGGTGTTACCACGTCCATCACGCTTATGCGGGAACATTTCAAAGGGCTGTTTGACAATGTTGCTTTTGACGATTTTGTATATCAATCCAAAGATCTGAGCCGCGTTCGTCAGTTCGCGGTAAATAATGAAGTGCAGATCATGGTGATTAATATTCAAGCCTTTCAAAAAGACGCTGGGGAGAATGTGGACTATGCGGCGCTTACGGATGCGGAAAGAAAAAAGCTTAACATCATCCATCAGGAACAAGACAAAATGTCCGGTCGCCGTCCCATCGAATACATCCGGGCCACGAATCCAATTTTGATCATCGATGAACCACAAAGCGTGGACAATACGCCCAAGTCGCAGAAAGCCATTGGAAATTTAAACCCGCTCTTTGTTTTGCGCTATTCTGCGACCCACGCGAACCTATACAACCTGCTTTACCAACTTGACCCCATCCGCGCTTACGATATGCGGATCGTCAAGCAAATCGAAGTGGTCGATGCCACCGGTGGGCAGGATTTTAATCAAACGTTGGTGCGTCTAGACGCAATAGGCTACTGGCCAAAAACATCCAAGACTCCCCAAGCCAAAGTGACGATATTTGAAGATACGCCCAATGGCCCACGTGAAAAGCAAATCAAGGTCAAGCATGGCACCGATCTGGCCCAGCAAACGGAGCGGACCGACTACGAAGGCTATCTCATCACCAATATCAACGCCCAGCCGGGAAATGAATATATTGAATTTCAAAACGGCAAAATCGTGGAGTTGGCGCAAGAATCGGGTGGCATGAACGATGAGCGCCTGAAAAGCCAACTGCGCCAAACTATCGAGCAACATTTTGCCAAAGAAAAGAAACTGAAAGGCAAAGGGATCAAAGTCCTCTCGCTTTTCTTCATTGACCGTGTGAAAAGTTACCGGTTCTATGATGACGGCGGTATTCGGCAAAAAGGGAAACTGGCCAAATGGTTTGAGGAGCTTTATACCGAGATCGGCGCTAAACCTATGTACCAAGGAGTGCTGTCGCTAGCGGCAGATGCTGTGCATGACGGTTATTTCTCGGCAGACCGGAAAAAAGGCAAGGTTGTGGAAGAGTTGGATACTCCAGGTGGTACGGCCAAAGATGATGAAACCTATGAGTTGATTATGCGGGATAAAGAACGGTTACTCAATCTCGATGAACCTTTGCGATTTATTTTCAGCCATTCAGCTTTGCGCGAAGGCTGGGACAATCCCAATGTTTTCCAGATTTGCACGCTGCGGGAGATGGGAACCGACCGGGAACGACGCCAGACAATGGGCCGTGGACTCCGCCTGCCGGTCAATCAAAACGGTGAGCGCATCTATGATGATCAAATTAACCGCCTCACGACTCCTGGTTTTGATCTTCAACTTCCCACCGAATTCACCGGAATGGATGAAACAATTATTCAGCGCATGCAGCGTTTCCTCCCGCGTGATTTTGTTAAGGATGCCCGTAAACGGCAAAGTGTTTCTTACAACAAACGAGTGGAGCTTAATCCGGATTTTAAAATTCTCTGGGATAAAATTAGCCAGAAAACCCGATATGCGGTGGAGTTTAAAACCGCCGAATTAATCCGGTTGGCTGCGGACAAAATCAATAAAATAGCCGAGATACGAAAAACCCAGATCGAAATCAGCATGCGCGACTTAGAAATGAAGGAGTCGGGTATTGAGGGTGGAAGGATTACCAGCAATCGGACTTACTTAGTCGGGAATGATCAACCGCTGCCCGATATTTTGGCGTATCTCCAACGGGAAACGGAAATGACACGGGGGACGTTGGTTGCGATTCTAAAACAATCCAGCAGGTTGGGAGAGTTTACCGTAAACCCCGCTACGTTCATGACTGAAGCAGCCAAGCAGATCAATCGCGCGTTGCATGAACTGATCGTGGATGGGATCAAGTACGAACCCATCAGCGGACAGTTTTATGAGATGCGCCTTTTCGAACAGAATGAAGTGGAAGAATATTTAACCCGGTTATATGCCGTTTCGAGTACCGACAATAGAACGCCGTATGACTATATCGCTTATGATTCAGGTACCGAGGAAGAAATAGCCAAACTATTGGATACCGATGATAAGGTTCGGTTTTTCTGCAAGCTGCCCCGATGGTTCAAAGTGGCTACACCCCTGGGCGATTACAACCCGGACTGGGCCGTGGTGGTTGAAGAGGGGAATAAGCTATACTTGGTGCGCGAGACTAAAAGCACGCTGGACCGGGACAAACGACGGGAATCGGAAAATAAAAAAGTGGATTGCGGAAAGGCGCATTTCAAGGCGTTGGGAGTTAATTTCAAAGATGCGGAAAACATTTATGAAATACTCCAGGAGTGAGGTTTTTAAAAATTATTTTTGGGATTGCAGGCGTTGTTTTAATTCCAGGGCCGGTTCCCAGCCGGGCATCCATTGCAGGGATTTTTCCACCCAGGTCAAAGCTTCGTGATGGCGGACAGGATCGGAGTCATGCTCCAGAATGGCGCTCAGTTGATAAGCGGCCATGCCCCAAACCGGGGGATCGGTAGGCATGTTCAGCACGCGGCGGAATCCGTGTTCGGCTTCGCGCAGCCGGTTTTCCTTGCGGTCAATAATGGCCAAATCCAGCAGCGTCGGCGGATGATCGGCGGCCAGTGTCAGGGTTTTTACCAGGGCGCGCCGGCTTTGAGCCATCATACCCATGCGCAGCATCAGATCACCTTCGAAAAAATAAGGGAGAAATGAATTTGGAGTTTGGGTTTGCGCCCGTTGGATTTCAAGTAAAGCCACGTTGGGTTGGGAAGGATTGAAGTACGGGATGTGGCGCGGATCCACGGCAGCATAGGCGTACCGGTTAACCAGGGGTTGGTTGGGTCCTTGGCGCCGGACGTACAACAAGCTCACGTCATCCCAATACACCAAGTTCCAGCTTCCGGATCCCCACAGCATTTGATACAAGCGGATGTCGTTTTTCGGTGACACTAAAATAGCTTCGATTTGATATTTTTGCAGCAGGGCCGCCCAGGCTTGGGGATCGCCCCAGATCATTTTGCGGTAATCACCGTAAATTTTTTCACCGTAGGTAGGCATACGGCCGTCCATGAAAACTTTGGTTCGGCCGTGCGTAAACCAGCCCGTGTAGCCGCCCCAGATATCGTGGGTGAGCAAACGCCCCTGCAGGGGATTTTTGGACAGCCACGTCAAGGCGCCTTGAGGATAAAACCTGGGGATTTCGCCTCCGCGGAAAGCATAGCCGTTGGAGAGCGCCAACAACAGGACAAAGGCTATGAACGCACTGCCGCCTAAAAACCAAGTACGGCTTTTCTCTGCGGTCAAGGTCCACTGTTTGGGCTTGAACGTATTCCAAAGTTCGGCAAGATTGCCGGCCAAAATCGGCAGGGCCGCAATGAGGAACAGGGGCATGTTACGGTAGGACTTTAAGGCCATATATGAAAATGCCGCCAAGGGAAGCACGTCGCGCCATTGAATTTTAGTCCAATTAATCAGTTGGGTTGCCCAAACTAAAATAAGCAGCAGAAAGAAAATCGGTTCGCTGTTCCAGTGCGGCGGCATCCACTCGGTGAGGAAGGTCATGTAATCGCGGGATTGCATTATATCCAGCGTGAAGGAATAGGTGGTAAACCCCAGGGGGTTGACGGCCCCGGCAAGGACACTGGCCAGGCAGACTAACAGCAAAGTTTTCAACCGATGCCAGGCGGCTGCGTCGCGCTTGAGCCACGCCCGCATGGCTTCATCAAACGCTTGCGCTCCTAAAAAGCCAAAGATGACCATGAACCCGGGGTGGAGATTGGTCCAGAGAACAATGAGGGCGGGTATTTTCCATAAACGCCAATCGGCGCGCGGATCGTTGCCTCCGGTTTTACGGTAATCATCCAGCCAGAGCAAGGTCAAAGGCAGAAACAAATAGGTGAATATATAAGGCCGTTCGGGGAAAATACGGGTCATGGGGGCCAGAATTGCCAGGCCCAGCAAAGCAGCCGCGATGCCCAGGTGCTTCCAGCGGCGGTAAATGAGTTGTCCCAGCAGAAAAATGGCCAAGGTCATCAGCAAAGCCTTAACCAAAATGAGCAGGTTTATGCCGCCGGCTTGATGCACCAGGTAAAGCCCGATGCGGAAAATCCATTCGGCTTTTTCAAAATTTTTGCCGGGGACTGTGTAGGCAAACGGTTCTTTGTCAACATGGAAACCGGTTTCCAGCCAATAGCGTCCATCCCGCAAATGCATGTAGACATCGGGATCACCCAAGGGGTGAACCAGCAGCCCGAAAACCAATAGTAAGCCGCTGAGGATGAAAAGCTTGGCAGGCCAATTATGTTTGCAGAATGAAATGAATCTGTCGATGAACATGCGGCAATTATAACGGATAACCTTGAGATGCAGAACATCTTTTATGGAAAATTTTTCATTGGGCGTGAGGGCGTATTGCAATACGCCCTCACAATAATATGGAAATAACACTTGTAACATGCGCCTCATCGGGTAAAATATGAACACTTTCCTGAAGGAGCGACTCTATGCATATTTTGGTGGCGGGCGGTGCCGGGTTTATCGGCTCGCATTTGTGTGAACGTTTGTTGAAACTGGGGCATAAGGTTACCTGCGTAGACAACTTGAAAACCGGCCGCAAGTCCAACCTGCACGAGGTGCAAAAATCACCCAAATTCCTTTTCTTAAAACGCGATATCCGCAAACCCCTGGATCTGCCAATGGATTTTATTTTCAATTTGGCATCCTATGCTTCGCCGCCTTATTATCAAAAATGGTCCGTGGAAACAATGCTGACTAATTCCCTGGGGAGTTATCAGCTCCTGGAGCTGGCGCGCAAACGCAATGCCGGATACCTTTACGCCAGTACCTCGGAAGTTTACGGAGATCCTTTGAAACATCCGCAAAAGGAAACCGATTGGGGAAATGTCAATCCCATCGGCGTGCGCGCCTGTTACGACGAGGCCAAACGGTTTGGGGAAGCCTTGGTCATGGAATATGTGCGCAAGCATCAGCTGAACGCGCGTATTATCCGCATTTTCAATACCTACGGGCCGCGTCTGCAAAAAGACGACGGCCGCGTGATTTCCAATTTTATTAATCAAGCTTTGCAAAATAAGGATTTGACCATTTATGGAACCGGGAAGCAGACCCGCAGTTTTTGTTATGTCACGGATTTGGTGGACGGCATCATCCGCGCCGCGTTCAAACCCAAGACGCGCGGGCAAGTGTTCAATCTCGGAAATCCCGGCGAGTTCACCATGCTGGAAGCGGCGGAGCTGATCCAGAAGATCATCGGCCGGCCAATGAGATTGGATTATAAGCCGCTGCCGGGGGATGATCCCAAGCGCCGCCGCCCGGACATTTCGCGGGCCAAGACCGTGCTGGGCTGGAGCCCGAAAGTTCAATTGCGCGAAGGCTTGACGAAAACCATCGCGTGGTTTAAAGACCAAGGGAAAAAGCGCTAGTGTAGTGTTTCTTAAATAGCTTTACATTTGTCATTGCGAGCAAAGCGAAGCAATCTTGTTTTTTTGGAGCGTTTAGAGCTTAAACCAGATTGCTTCGTCGCAAAAAACGCTTCTCGCAATGACAATCGAATGTAAAGAAGCGTTGGAGACACTACGCTAGCATTCAGGGGGACGGATTTGATTTTTAATACCGATTGCCGCCATTGGCGGGGCGATAAACCGTGTTTGGAAAACCGCTTATGCGACGGATGCAATTCCTATGCGCCCTTGCAGGAAAAAATTCTCATTATTAAATTAGGCGCCCGCGGAGATGTTTTGCGCACCACGCCGTTGGTGGCCGGGTTGCGTAAAATCCATCCGCAGGCGCATATCACCTGGCTGACGGATCCTGAAGCCGTGGAACTTTTGCACGGGTTGCCGGGGCTTGCGCGCTTGTTGCCGTATGGTACCGGGAGCTTGGTGGAATTATTCGCGCGCACGTTTGATCTTGTCTTATGTTTGGATAAAGAACCAAAGGCCACGGGTTTGACTCAATTGATCCGCGCCTCCCGTAAATTGGGCTGGGGTTTGGCAGCTGGAGGAACCGGGACGCCGTGCGCCTTAAATCCGGAGGCTGAATATTCCCTGGCTTTGGGGGTTTCGGACGCGTTGAAGTTTCGCCACAATACCAAAACCTATTTGGAACTGATTTTTGAAGCCGTGGGACTCACCTATGCCGGGGAACCGTATGTGTTTGAACTCGATCAGGCTGACCGCGTGCGGCGGGATGCTTTTTTCAAGGCGCATAAAATTTCCCCCCAAGCCAAAATACTCGGACTGCTGACCGGGTGCGGTCCGGCGTATGAGCGCAAGCGCTGGACTGAATCGCATTTTGCCGAACTGGCCCGGCGGGCTAAAAAAGAATTCAATGCCACGGTGCTGCTGCTGGGAGGTCCCGGAGAGCGCGCCATAAATGCCCGGATCAAACGTTTGAGCCGATTGCCGCTTTTGGACACACGCGGAGAGCACACGCTGCGCGAATTGGGCGGATTCCTGGAACGCTGCCGCGTTACGGTGGCCGGAGACACCTTGGCATTGCACATGGCCTTGGCCCTCAAGCGGCCGACCCTGGCGTTGTTCGGGCCCACCTGTCCGCAGGAAATCAGTATGTTCGGCTGCGGCGAAAAATTGGTAACACCCAAAGACTGTGCTCCCTGCTATAAGCAAACCTGCGGCAGCACGCCCTCCTGCATGGACGCCATTTCCGTGGATATGGCCTGGAAACCGTTGGTGAAATTGTGGGGAGCCTGATTCCCATGCGGCAAGCTGTCACCTGGAAGTCCCGGCGCCCTAAGTTGTCCAAGCCCGTTGTGGCTGTCATGATTCCAACGTACAATGAAAAAGAAAATGTTGGCCGGTTGATTCTGGAAATTGAACAATTAAAGCTCCCGCAACTGCAACTGGTGGTAGTAGACGATGACTCCCCGGACGGCACTGGGGAACTGCTTGACGTTTTGGCCAAGACCCGCGCCCATGTACATGTCATTCACCGCCGACAGGAACGCGGGCGGGGAACCGCCGGTTTGGCAGGCTTCAAATATGCTCTGGCGCAGGGTGCGGATTATATTGTGGAAATGGATGCGGATTTTTCGCATCATCCGCGGTATTTGCCCGAGTTGATCAAGGCCGCGGCCGAAGCGGACGTGGTGGTGGGTTCGCGGTTTGTGCGGGATGGAAAAGATTTGGACCGCGGTTGGTTGCGGCATTGGGTCACCGTGCTGGCCAATTTTTATATCCGTAAAATCTTAAAAATCGCCAGTGTGCGCGATTGCACCTCGGGATACCGCTTGTTCAGGCGCGAAGTGCTGGAAGCGGTCAATATGGATAATACGGTTTCCTTGGGGCCTTCCATTGTTCAGGAACTTTTGTACAAGGCTCATTTGTTGGGCTTCCGCATGCGGGAAATTCCCATTGTCTTTGTGGACCGGCGCAAGGGAGAGTCAACCTTTTCCTGGAATATTATGCTGCAAAGTTTGCTGATGACATTAATCCTGAAATTCTTGTTTTCCAGACTGCGCCGCGTGGAGATTCATGATCCTGGGACGCGGGTGGGAAAATGAAGCTGGAACCCGAAGCCAATCCGGATCAACCGAAGTTTGTGGTTTATCAGGCATCCAAGCTGGGTTTGCGATATTGGTGGTATCAGGCCAAGCAGGACTGGGTAGCGCGCGTGATGCGCCACTATATTTCCAAGGACATTCGGCGCGAGGGATTGCGCAGTTTGGACATTGGATGCGGTGCGGGCGGGACCGTGGAGATGTTGCACGCGTGGGGTGAAGCTTGGGGTTTGGAACCCGATGCCGGAGCATTGAACTTGGCGCATGACCGGGGAATGGATCCGACTTTTTTGGTGCCCGGACGGATGGAATCCTTGGCTGCCTTTCAAGCCGGTTATTTTGACGTTGTCACTTGCCTGGATGTTTTGGAACACGTGGCCGAACCCGGACCGGCGTTGCGGGAAGTGATACGGGTTTTAAAACCCGGCGGAGTGATGATCATCTCCGTGCCGGCTGATCCGCGTTTGTGGAGCGGCCGCGATATCCGCCTGCAACACCGCGTGCGCTACACGTCAGCCGGATTGCGTGCGGAATTGGAAACTGCCGGATTTCAAGTAACGCGCGTGTCCTATTTGAATGCGTTTTATTATTGGCCGTTCCGGTTTTGGCTGGCTTGGCTGCGGTTTCAACAGCACCGGCCTGTTCCAGCCGTAAAACAGGATACCTTTGAAAGTTCACCGCGTTTGTCCGCTGTTTGGCGCTGGCTTCTGCGCCTGGAAACCGAATGGTGGCTGCGCCTGCCCTTGCCCTGGGGTGTTTCAGTTGCAGCCGTGGCACGAAAACCGGAATTAAAAACTTTTTGTTAGCATTCCCCTCCCTGGATGGGAGGGGACAAAGGGGAGGGTGTTGAGTTTTTCCTGACAAGGGTTATAGCTCCCTCCCCTAGCCCCTCCCACCAAATCCTGGGGAGGGGAATATAAAAATAGAAGGTTATCCCGTGGCGAAAATAAATCCCGTGAATCCATATCCCCGAGATTTTGTGTTCGGTACAGGGGAAGCTGATCCGCATTCGCTTTCGCTTGCCGGTCTTAAAATTCGCCGGGCTTTGTCCGCGTTGCGCAAAGCCAGCGGCTCGGTGCTGGAAATAGGCTGCGGGGGCGGCCAGTACTTGCGCGCTCTGCGTAAACACCGTCCGGATTTGAGCCTGGTGGGGATCGATTTGGACCTGGTAGCCGTGCAAGCGGCCAAGACCATACCAGGCGCGTCAATCTATCAAGGTGATGCCGCGGATTTACCCCTGGTGGAATCGGCTTTTGCGGCAGTGCTTGGGTTTGATATTTTGGAGCATGTCAAAAATCCGGAACAAGTTTTAAAAGAAGCTCGGCGCGTGCTAACCCCCGGCGGAGTTTTGCATCTGTATGTGCCTTGCGAAGGAGCGCACGGAACCGTGTATAAACAGCGCGGGCATGCCCTCAAAGCGCAATGGGGCGGTCATGTGCAGCAATGGACCATCCAACAGGTGAAGGATTTGGTCACGAAGCTTGGCTTTCAAATCATTTCCGTGCGTGCCGCCGATTACTGGCTCGTCCAGCAATTGGACTATGCATTCTATCGCAAGCTTTCACGCAGTCCGAAGCCTGAAAACTGGTGGGCCGGCCAGGCCCTGCAACCCGGCGGCGGCTGGCAAGGCTGGGCCCTGC
>JAGVPM010000072.1 GCA_020052235.1 Candidatus Goldiibacteriota bacterium | reverse complement strand
GAGACGAAGATTACCTTCGCCTCAAGGTCTTGACCTCAATGCTGCCCGAGTTCAACTAAAATGGGTGAATTTCACCCACTCGGTTTGGAGATGACCCTTAAAATTTATAATGCCACGGGACGTGAAGAGGAACGGCAACAAGTCCGCCAGCGGCTTATTTTGTCCCCGGCGCAGCCCGCAGGTCCTTTTTCACATGGAAATGAATTTGTAATCCGGGTCGACCGCCTGCACGACATCTTGGTGATGCTGCAAGCCGATTATATTCAGACCGGCGGCTCCAAGCGTCTGATTCAACAACCGATCACGGCTTTATATGCCCAATTCAAACCCAACGGCGGGAAACAATTAATCAAAGCTCAAACTGGAAATTTCGCCATCACGATTCCTAAAGCGCTTTATTGCAGTGAACTGCTTTTGGAATATCCTGCACAAGAAATTCAACATGGTTTAAAATTAAAATTCATCAATTTAAAAATCCCGGTTACATTGGAGGAATGACCAGCCCGCGCCCACAGTCAACTTGCCCGAATCCCGTTGACTTTACGGGTAGGGGATGCTAAATTTTTTAACAAATGCTTGAGGAGGCCGGTTGCATGTTCGAACTTAAACTTTTTGCCCTATCAACTTGCATTTGGTGCCGCAAAACTGAAAAACACCTCACGGAAATGGGTTTTAAATATGAAGTTGTCTATGTGGACAACCTGAGCGGGGCGGAACGTGAAAAAGCCATGCAGGAATTGGAAAAATTCAATCCCAACCGCAGTTTTCCAACCTTGGTGATTGACGGCCAAAAAGTCGTCGTAGGTTTTAAGCCCGAAGAAATCCGCGGAGCCTTGATGCATTGAGCGACATGACGGCAATGATTAACAAATTAAAACCTTATTTGGAAAAACGCGGATATTTCTTTAATCCCGACGAGGACATGACTACGGCGTTGTTGGAAGGACTCGTGGTCAATGAAAAACGTTATGGTTACCCGTTTTGCCCCTGCCGTTTGGCCACTGGGGACGTAAATTTGGATCGGGATGCGATTTGCCCTTGCAATGTCCGTGATTGGGATATTAATGAATTCAATACTTGTTTTTGCGGACTCTATGTAAGCCGGGAGGTGTTTATGCAAAAAAAAGCCATTCAATCCATCCCGGATCGGCGTAATTCTCCTAAGCCTGAAAATAAGCTTTGGCGCTGCCAAGTTTGCGGCTATATTTGCGCCCGGCCGCATCCGCCCGATATCTGCCCAATTTGCGGAGTTTCACACGATCGTTTTGAACCTTATACTGTTTAAGGCATTTTTAAACAAAAGGGGATCTTTATGAAAAAATCACTTTGGCTTGTTGCGCTCTTGGTTCTCGTGGGCATGGTAAGCGGTTGCGCGACGATTGGCAATAATTTTCCCAGTGATTACGCTGCGAAAATCACCATTGGCAAAACCACGCGTTCAGACGTGGAGAAGCAACTGGGACAACCCTACCGCACCGGGTTGGATTCCGGCGACCCTACCGCAACCTATGTTTACTACCGTATGGGTTTGTTTACTAATACCATCACTAAAGATTTAACCGTCCGCTTCTCGGAACAAGGGGTGGTCAAGTCCTATACGTTCAATGCCAATACCCCGGCTGCTGAAGAGAAAGTTGATTACAATGCTCGCTGACCTGCCCGGTTCCATTCCGCCCACCTTGGCGGCTCACTATGTCAGCGGTTTTCATACACCCGATTTCTCGGACCGGTGGGGTTTTTGGAAATCCAATTTCAAAAACAGTGATGCGGAATTCACGCATAATCCGGATCAAATTCTCCCCAACGGAGAACATGACCTGGCTGCGGTTTGCTCGCCGGTCATCGGCCCCTACGATTCCGGTGATCCGGACCTGTGCGAATATCACATTCTGCTGGCCAAAGCCTCGGGTATCGAAGCTTTTACAGTGGATTGGTTTGGCCCGCATTTACGCGAAGACCTGCCCGCCCTGGACGCCAATGCGCGGGTTTTGCTCCAACAAGCAGAAAAATTGGAATTTAAAATCGCCCTGTGTTTCGAAGACCGGGCTTTTTTCGCACCCCTGCGTCCGCAGGTAACCTCCCGGGCACAGGCAATCGAAGCCGCGCACGAGGCTCTCGTCTATGCTCAGCGGCATTATTTTTCCTCGCACGCCTATTTACGCTGGGCGGGTATTCCGGTGGTCACAACCTTAAACCAAGGCTGCCGGTGGGCGGGTTGGGATTCCGCCTTTTTCACTCCGGAAGAATGGCAGCAAATCCTCAACGGCCTTAAAGAACCCATTTGCCTGATCCAAAATTATCAAGCTGGGGTTACACCTTTGGATTTTGCCAACTGGAACAGCGTTTATCCTTGGCTGACGGTCTTGCTTGACGAATTGGGCGGGATCGAAAATTTCTGGGTTCGCAGCCGCCAATCACTCGATATCAAACCGTTTTCCTTCATTTCCGGACTTGTAACCTCAGGCTGTGACAACCGCGGCAGCGGTGCCAAGCAATTGAAAATTTACTCCCGTGAACAGGGCGCGCGCTATCCCGCCACTTGGGAAATGAATCTGCAGCAGGGAGCTCGGTTTATTCAGATTGGAACCTGGAACGATCATACCGAAGGTTCGGGAATTGAGCCGGTCAAAGAAATGGTGCTGCATAAAAATGCGGCGGTTCCCGGGTGGGGATACCGTGAATTGATAACCACGCGTGAATACGCCGCCCGTTTTACCGGGAAAAAACTTTGGCCTTTGCCGGCGCTTTTTTTACCCGAACGCCTTTACCGTTTGCGTAAAAGCGGCGCTCCGGCTTTGCGCGCCGACCGCATTCGCTTGTATTTGCTGGAAGGCGACATCAACGGCGCCACCCTGGGTCTGGAACAAGCGGGAGTTTAATCATGAGTCTCCGACTGCGACGCTTCCGGTTTCAAGGTTTGATCCTGATTGCCGGATTTTGGCTGATGGCAACCGGAGCTCCCGCTAATGCCGGTGCCTGGGAAAAACACCTGTTGGTGCTGCCTTTAAGACCCGCCAATGAAAGCTCCAACATCAGCGCCGGTTGGTTCAGCGATGCTTTCCATGAAGCACTGGCCGAAGCTTTTCTTTCCATCAACACCGTCGTGTTTCTAAAAAATGATGAAGTATCCAACCTTGCCAAGGAATATAAACTCAAACCCCGCCAGGATCCCGAACCGGGGTTAATGGAAAAAATCGCCGATGATAAAGAACTGGCCATTGTCTACGGATCATTTACGCACCAAAAAAACACGCTCACTTTGAACTGCCATATCATTCCCGGCCGCGGAGACGAAGGCCGTTCCTTTACGGTCACGGGAACCGATTCCCAGGTGCGCACCCTTTTCGCCCAGGTCCTAAAGGAAACACTCAGTGCTTTGGAATTAAAACCCACTGAGAACGCGCTAAAGGAATTAACCTTTATTCCCGGCACCAATGCTTGGCCGGCCTTGGAAGCCTACACGCGCGCCCTGGAATCCCTCCGCCAGGGTGGGACGGACACGCTCCCGAAATATCAACAAACGCTTGCGCACTTTGATAAAGCCGTCAAACTCGACCCGGCTTTTGTTTCCGCTGCGGCCCGGCGCATATCGTTGCGCTTGACCAAACCCAATTTAACTGAAAAAGAGCGCAAGGCCTTGCTGCCGCTTTGCAACATGGAAATCGCATCCGCACTCGTGACGGAACCCGCCAATCCGTTGTTGGAAATCACGCGTTTGGAAATATTTTTAGCCCAACAGCAATTTCAACCCGCCATTGAATTAGGCCAAACGTGCATCCAAAATCACGTAACCAATTATAGAAGTTATCTTCTATTGGGGCGCGCCTATCTCGGAGCCAACCAATGGTCCGAGGCTGAAAAAGTTCTAATGAAAGCCTTGGACCAACAGGGGACGGCACTGCAAAAAAAACCATTCAATTTGGAATTGGGACTCTTATTGCTCAATCATAAAGATAAATTATCCGAAAACTTTTTAAAAGAAGTCATCACCCTGGAACCCAAAAATGCGGCCTTGCATTATTGGCGGGCCTTGGCCTTATTCAACACCGGCCGCTGGTTGGATACCATGGATGAAATCCAATTCTCTGAAGCTTTGCATAAAACCGAGGACTTGAAACAGTTAAAGGCCAAAACCACATTGGCTTTGGGCAACGAATATTTTAAGACCAATGAATTAAGCCGCGCCTATACGTTTACTTCCATGGCAGTGAAACTTCGGCCGCGGCATTTTGAGACTTGCCTGCTCATGGCCAAGGTATTGCGTAAAAAAGGCTATTTGGAAGAAGCTCACAAACAATTGGAAAATGCGCGGGCCGCTGCCGACAGCCAGCGTGACAAGGATCATTTTTTACTGGGAACCGAATATGTGGCTCAAGGGTTGAAAGAAGAAGGTGCTCAAGAATACGTAACTTATTTAAAACTGAATCCCAATGCTCCCGAGCGCACTCAGTTGATCCAGTATATCCGTAAATTGCGCAGCACCACTCCTGAAACCGAGAGCGAGGAACAGCCGTAATGGTCCGCCTCCGCCTCCGGTGCTTTTCAGTCGTTTTAACCCTGATAACCGTCCTGTCTCCACTTTCACTTTGGGCCAAAACCGAAAAACCGACGGTGATTGCGGAAGAATTTTTCCGTTTAATTGCTTCCCAGGAATATGCGGAAGCCGCCGATTATCTATCCAACGCCGACCATGCCGCCGTGTTGAAGCTGAAAAAACAGATGGGCAAGCAAGGCCAGGGTGTCAATTTGGAAAAAATAATCAGTGAAAGTTTTTACTTGGTTCAAGGACAAACCAATCCCGGGATGGCGAAAAAAAAGGATGCTGAAACCATTATGCCGCAGCGGATTTCTTTTTTCGTTCCCGGTCAGCATTATATTGTTGGAAATTTCGCCGCTGTGTTTACGCGCGAAACCTATGAAATTGCCCGCAATGATACCGGACCGGTGCGCGATGATCCGCGCAAATTATGGGTCGATCCCACCAACGTCTTGTCCAAAGTCCGTGACGAGGCGTATTTTAAACAATGGTGGGTTTGGGAAGGGGACCGCCTGACCATGCCCGGGCTTATTTGGATGGTTAAGGAAAAAAACGCCTGGAAAATTGACCTGTTTGCTGGAACGGTTCCGCGGCGCGCTTTTGACAAAGATCTGCGTCTGCATTTCGGCCGCGATGTTTTCGAAGAGGCTAAAAAACCCGCCGGCGCTTCAACCCAACCGGTAAAAGAACCGCCTAAAAAACCCGCAAAAAAGTAAATTATACGCCTTCGGAAAATTTGCCGAAGGCGTACCCAAACGGCGGTTTTACTTGCCGATTGATCCTTTTTCGTGTATAACCACGATGATTATTCCGTGCGGCGAGTTGCATTCCAATTCACCTTGAATCCAATACGGCATGGCCGAGCCTTTTTGAATGATTTCGGCATCCATTTTGGCGTCTGCGGTTTCATTCGGCCGGCAGGGGATATGCAAGCGCAGACTTTGATTAGCTGCCAGGTTGATTTCTTTGGGTTGAAACTGCCAGGTGTATGCATGACTGGAAAGTTCCAGCTGGCCCTGGAGCTTTCGCAACTTTAAAACAAAATTATTGGGATTGGTTATTTCTAACCCAAATTCCGGTTTCCGGCCGTCTTTGGAACATTCAAGCCCGTTGAATTTAAACGTGGGCAGAACAGGCAACATCATTTGGCCTTCGGAATCAAACATCATGGGAGCAGACGCCCATTCATTGAAAGCCAATGCCCGGCCGGCAAAATGATATTTATGTTGGCCGGGATTTTTAGGGGATAAGGGAAGTGCCGCCATTAAGGTTTGGGTTTGAATGATCATGGGTACTTCTATTGTCTGAATGCGCTGATTTTTAACCAATGGCAAAGATTCCATGGTTCCGGTGATAAGCGGCACCCGATCCAAATGCAGCCGGTATTCCAGCCGTTTTAGGCGTAAACTCAACGGATTTGGATTTTCAAAGGATAAAACCGCCAGCATACGGGTTTCATCCGGCGTCATTTGAATGACTTTAAGTGATTGAACTTCTACCTCAGGATGAGTCATGACATTGCCGAAATTGGTGCAGCCGGTTCCTGCGGCCAGGAAAAACATTAAAGCAAATGCCGTAAACGCCGAAAAACGGTGGTACGTCATGAGGGTGGGTCCTTTTCGTACGTGAATGACGGTCGGATATTTTTTAGCAAATCCCCGGCCCGGATGCAACAGGAAAAAATTTTTAAATACGAACCTAATTGTGTTTTTGGGGTCTTAAACTATGCTTAACCTTGAATTACAAGAAAAAGAAAAAAATCTTGTCCGTTTGGCGCAAACTGGTGACCAGGCGGCTTTTGAACAATTGGTGCGTCAACACGGGTCTTATGTGTTCAATTTGGCGTATCATTTGACGGGTGGAAACCATTCGGATGCCGATGATTTGGCTCAAACTACCTTTATACGCGCCTTTAAAGCCTTAAAACGTTTTGAAGGGCGTTCGGAATTCAGAACTTGGTTGCATAGAATCACTGTGAACCTTTGGAAAAATTTAGTGCGCAGTCAGGTTCGAAGAAAATATTTCCAACATCGTTCTTTGAATGAGCCGCCCAAAGAAGGTTCGCGTGGATTGGCTCAAGAAATAACTGAAAAACGGCCTGATCCCGCCGAACAAGTATCCCATGGGGAACTTAGCGGGATTATTCAAACTGCCATTGCCAAGCTTCCGCCAGATGAACGCGAAGTCACGGTTTTGCGTGATGTGGAGGGTTATGCTTACGAAGAAATCGCCCAATTGTGCAATATTCCTTTGGGAACCGTTAAATCTCGGTTGGCGAGAGCGCGCCGGCTTTTACGCGAAGCCCTCGAACCTGTGCTGGGGAGATACTAGGACCTATGGAATGCCGTAAATACCAACAATGGTTGCCTTTCCTGGCGGATTGCCTGCTCTCTGAAAAACAGCAATCCCAGCTGGAAAAACACTTGGCCACGTGTCCTGCTTGTCAAAAAGAAGCACAAACCTACAAAACGATTGTCGACGGTTGCTGTCATTTGCCTCAAGCCGAAATTCCTTGCGATTTTTACGACCGGTTGTTCCGCCGTTTGGCATCTGAATGCAGGGAACCTGAACCAAAAACATGGTTTTGGAAAATGCCTTTAATGGCGGGCAGTTTGAGTGCGGCGGCGGTATTGGCGGCATTGATTATTCTTCCCCCAAAATCCATGCATGCACCGAACGACCTCATGGCCGGTTTATCTCCCAAATCTCAAATTGAAAAATTGACACCTTTGCTTGACCCGCACCCTGCAGCCCGCAGCGAGCGGGAAGCGATTCTCGCCAAAGACGGGCAACCCGGCAAACCTGTTGCCCGGGCCAAAAAAACATTTTCCGCACTGCCCATGGCCCAATCGGCGCCTCCCCAACGTTCTGCCGATGCCCCGGTTGTTGCCCAACCTGCACCGGTCATGGCTGCCCGGCAAACTTTGCTGCAAGATGCTGATTTTTCCCAGAGCGGGCAATTCGTGCCTGCTTATACGGTTCCGCATTCGCCCGAACAAGTTCGTTTCAGGTCCGAGCCCCTGGCCGAGGCTAAGGTTTTAACTCATTTACAGACCGGAATTCCCGTACGTCAAAAAACCAAGACCATGACCGTGCGCAATGGAGATCAACTCCAGACGCTCATGCAAAAAACCCAGCAAACCACGCCGCTGTTTACGGACTTGGATTGGAAAAAGCAAATGTTAGCGGCAGTTTTTCTTAATCCCGAGGAATGCCCCGGTTATCATATTCAGCTGGATGCCATCCAGCAAATGCCGGAAAAAATACTGATTCAATACCGCATCCAGCGTCCGGTATCCGTGGTTCCGGTTTTCGAATCAACTCCTCCAACCTTATTCGTCGTATTGCCATTTTCCGAATTGCCGGTTGAATTCCAAGAACAGTAACCCTACCACACCATTTTTCGGGTTGTCGTTCTTTCACCCTTTTTGTATACTAACAACACTTTTAAATTTTACACGTTTGGAAAGAGGTGGCTTACGTTGTATTCGGATGCGATTTCAACCTTATCTTCTCGCCTGGAGAAGATGAGGGGGTATCTTTGACTTCGAGAATAAACAAAAACGAATCGGGGAACTGGAACATCTCCTGTCCCAACCCGATGCTTGGAGTAATCCCGGCCAGGCCAAAACTTTAAACACCGAATTATCACGGCTCCGCAAAGACGTTGCCTTTTATCAAGGATTGACCAAGGAACTGGCGGATTTACAGGCTGCGGCTGAATTACTGGACGATGCGGAACCGGACCCTGAACTGCAGCGCGATTTTAAACACGGCTCCGCGCAACTATCCAAAGAAATCGATGATTTTGAATTTCGTTTTATGCTGTCCGGGCCCAATGACCGTGATTCGGCGATTGTTTCTATCCATCCCGGCGCGGGCGGTACCGAGTCGCAAGATTGGGTTGAAATGCTTTTCCGCATGTATACCCGGTGGGCTGAAAATCACAAATTCAAAATCTCCCTTTTGGATTTTCAAAGCGGTGAAGAAGCGGGAATTAAATCCGTCACCTTCAGCCTGGACGGGGATTATGTTTACGGCTTGTTGCGTTCGGAACGCGGAGTTCACCGGTTGGTGCGGATTTCTCCCTTTGACGCCAATAAACGGCGGCATACTTCGTTTGCCTCGGTGGACGTCATCCCAGATATCGAAGATGAAATCGAAATTGAGATCAAAGACGATGACTTGAAAATTGATGTTTTCCGCGCTTCAGGCGCCGGTGGGCAGCATGTGAATAAAACCGAGTCGGCTGTTCGTTTTACCCATTTGCCGACCGGCATTGTGGTTCAATGCCAGGAAGACCGTTCTCAAATTAAGAATCGGGCCAATGCCTTGAAAGTCCTAAAAGCACGCTTATATATGCGCGCTCAGGAAGAACAGGCGGCAAAGACCAAACAACTCTACGGTGAAAAAATGGATATTGCTTTCGGCAGCCAAATCCGTTCTTATGTATTTCAGCCTTACTGCCTGATTAAAGATCATCGTACCGATAAGGAAATCGGAGATGTCCAGCGTGTCATGGACGGCGATATCGATCCTTTTATCGAAGCCTATTTAAAGCATCCTTCCACCACCGCATGAAACCGTGGCCTCATCCTAGAACAGAGGCGGGGGCTTGGGGGCGAAGCACCCCAACGAAGATAGGAAGGAACAGCGGACTTAAGTCCGCGTCAGGGAAACCACAGGTTTCCCTGAAAGCTCCGCTTGCCTGGATAATTTTTTTTTCCCTGCTGGGAGGGTGGAATGCGGCCGGATGGGCTCAAACCCAACCGGTTTTCGAATTTTCGCGCCTGATTATTTACGATGTGCGCGGAAGTGACGCCGAAGAAACTATTTTAATTTTTGACCACCAAGGTTCCACGGTAAAAATTTGGATGAAAAATTATTTGGGGGAGCGCCGGGGAGAATTGCCCTTGGACCGCTATCTTTCCGCTTTCGAGTTCCTTCGTTCCATTCCTGAATTTGCCCTGAAACCTGAATACCGGGGCAAAAACCTGCGCGCACATGCTGCCCACGGAACCGTGACCCTGGCCTGGAAGGACTCTGCCGGGAAACAAATCCGCACGATAAAATATTACGCCCCAGAGCATAACTTGGATGATTTCCGGGCCGCGTTTAATGATAGCTGGGCGCTTTCCCGTTATGCAATTTTATCTCTGCAATCCCTGGAAAATCAAAATTCCGCGATTCGGGAAGATGCTTTATATTTTCTTTCCGGAGCCGGTTGGCTGACGACCGACGAGTTGAAAGATGTTATGGAATTTCACTCCCAAAAAGGGAATGGTCCCAGGGCTGCCCGAGCCCTATGGGGTTCCCTGGATTTTCATTATGCCGGCAACAGCGATTTTTCCGACCCTAAATATTTAGAGTATTGCGTCCGAAAAAGCATGGGGCGCCTGGGAATCCAGGCTGCGAATTACCTGACCGCGCTGACGCAGGCCTCCGAACGCAAGCAGAAATTGACGCAACAAATCCTGCATGATTTAAACCAGGTTCCGAACCAACAAAACACGCACTAATATCCCGATTTGTTTGACTTTTTACGCTTCGCGAACGTATGATGGTAGAAATATAGCCAAAGGAGCAGGCTGTAACGTGATTTTTCCCGCTTATTTCAGCCTAAAACGACTCATACCCGTCCTGGCGCTGGTCTTGCTTTCGACCGCCTGTTTGGACTGGTTTTCCTATGCTTGGGCTTTTGGCCAAAATAAATTGCGCACCCGCGATTTCCAATGGCAAATCTTCGAAACCGAACATTTTGAAATTTTTTATTATCCCGAGGAAGAAGCTTTGGCCCGTGAAGTATGTCAGATTGCCGAAGATGCTTTTGAACATGATACGCTGCTTTTACGCTATAAACCTTCGGATAAAACCCCGGTTTTTATTTATCGCAACCAAATTGATTTTCAGCAAACCAATATTTCGCCCTCGGTGATTGGCGTCGGCACGGGCGGATTTACCGAAGCCTTTAAAAATCGCATAGCCTTGCCGGCTCCGGCTTCGCCATTGCAATTACGCCAGGTCATTCAGCATGAATTCATGCACGCTTTGCAATTTGACATTTTATATGGGGAAGGCATGCGCTCCTTCCGCGTCTATAAGGGTTATTTGATGCCTTTATGGCTGATTGAAGGCCTGGCGGAGTATGCGGCCCAGGATTGGGATTCCACAGCCGATATGGTCGTCCGGGATGCGGTCATGCATGACCGGCTGATCCCTCTGACACTCATGGACGGTTTTTCCCATCTGGAAGATGTTTATTTGGCGTATAAGGAATCGCAATTGGCCTTAATCTATATTGCCGAGCACTATGGGGAAGAAAAAATCGGCACTATTTTCAATAAATTTAAAAACCAAATATCGCTTTCGCAAATTTTACGCGAAACCCTGGGTATCGGCTTGGTTGAATTTAACCAAAACTTCCAATATTGGGCGCGCCAAAAATATTGGCTGCAAGCCCATGACCGGCATGGCCCCGAGAAATACGGCACTCCTGTTTGGGACAGCCAGCCCGGACGCCCCCAGCAGGTTGTCAGTCCCACCTGGTCCCCGGACGGGCGTTATTTGGCTTACCTGGCTGATTATGACCAAACTCCGCGTATTTATCTAAAACCGCGCAGTGGGGACGCTCCGGTGCCGATTACCACCGCAAAATTTGAATTCCTTTCCCAGCACGGCCATCCGCTCGCTTGGTCTCCGGATGCTAAATTCATCGCCTTCGTAGCCCGCGTTGAAGGAAAAAACCTGCTTTACCGCCTGAATGTCCAAACCCGGTCCCTAACGTGCGATGAACTGCCCGGCGACGATTATTATTCACCCGCCTGGTCACCGGATGGCAAAAAAATCGCTTTAGCAATTATGAACAACGGTATTTCCGACATTGGAATTTGGGATTTGGAAACCCGGAACCTGACGTATTTCACGCGCGACCGCTGGGCCGATGAAACCCCGGTATGGACTCCCGATGGCCAAGCTTTGGTCTACGCTTCCGAACGCGGACCCTTTTGGCAACTTGCTAAAAAGAGCTTGGATGATCCCGGTGAAAGCACGCTCCTGACACAGGATAATTCCAATCATATCCACCCTTCGTTTTCCCAAGACGGGCGGCTGCTTTTATACACCTGCGACTCCAATGGAATTTATAATTTAAAACAATTGGATTTATCCAGCAAAACCACGATGATTTTGACTAATATCCGCAGCGGCGCTTTCCAACCCGCGCTTTCGCCCGATGGGCGCAAAATGGCATTCAGCGTGTATGAAGAGGGCCGGCGCGAAATATACGTGCAAACCCCTGATACGGAAATGCCCAAAACAACAGATGCAGCCGATACGACTGCAGTGGCATACGCACTGCCACACAAAAACGTGAATACCTTTACTGCCTTGGGTTCCCAACCATACCACTTCCGATTTTCCCCGGATCTGCTTTTTTTATTGGCCGGGTATGACAGTTCTCAAGGTTTCGTGGGCGGAGGCTACTTAACTGCCAGCGATTATCTGGGCAACCATATGGTATCTTTATTAAGCGATTGGGTGCCGGGGTACCAGGCACGCACCACTTTAAGCTATGGGAATTTCATGTTTCCTGTGGACTTGATCTTTACCGGGCTTTACCGGCGCAATTATTATCGTTTAATCAACCTGGAGACCGGGACGCTGACCGACGAATTTAATGACCAAGAAATCACGGGCGGACTTCAATTGGGCAAACCCTTTTCCTTGTACGACCGGATGGAATTTGAATTTGCTTCGCGCAATTTGCAGCGTGAACACAAAGACGATATAATCAAACAACGCGTTTCGCAATACCGCCTTTCCTTGGTGCATGACAGCATCTCCTGGTTTGATTTTGAACCCACCAATGGTTTCCGGCATGTGCTCTCGGCTTTGCTTGCCGATAAACTATTCCAAAGCGACATTTCTTATTCCATAGTGCAATTAAACGCCCAAGCTTATAAAAGCCTGGATTTCATCAATCCCTATTTGGTATTGGGAACGCGGTGGATTACCGCATGCAGTTTGGGGCCGCAGGCGCCCGTGCTGATGTTTGCCGGTATCGGGGTTTTGCCCGAATCCGGTTCACTCCGGGGTTACCGTTACGGAGACCTGTTGGGATCCCAAATCTCCGCGTTTAATGCCGAGCTGCGTTTCCCCCTGGCGCGAAATATCAACTATTCGCTCTGGCCTTTGGATTTCCTATTGTTAAAGGACGTGCAAATGGTGCTGTTTAGCGACTCCGGGGTGGTTACGAATGACTTGCTCCACGCCAATTCCACGCAACTGCGCAATTCAGTGGGCCTGGGTTTCCGCTTCCATACTTTTTTATTAGGCAAGGAATTATTAACCATCCGTTTTGATATTTCAAAAATCACCAATTCTACTTCGGAAACTTATTACACGTGGGGATTTGGCCAGGCATTTTAAGGCATATCCTTTAATAAAGATTTTCAAAAAGCATTGCATCTGAGAAAAAGACATGATATAAAAACAAAATTCATTAATTGAGAATTAATAGGAGTATAGGAGGATTATAAAAAGATTATGAAATTCACCCACATGAAATTGCATGAATGGGTTAAAAAAATGGCTGAAATGTGCCGTCCCGACCGCATTGTTTGGATCGACGGTTCAGAAGAAGAAAAAGCGCGCTTGGAAAAGGAAGCGTTTGCCACCGACGAATTGATCCAGCTCAATCAGAAAAAAATGCCCGGCAGCGTCTTTCACCGCACGGCCGCCAACGACGTGGCGCGTACCGAACATTTGACTTATATTTGCACCAGCCACAAAGCGGATGCCGGGCCTACCAATAATTGGCTGCCGCCTAAAACCGGTTATGCCAAAGCCAAAGCCATTTTTAAAAATGCAATGAAAGGGCGGACCATGTACGTGATCCCATTTTCCATGGGACCTGTCGGATCGCCCTTTTCTAAAATCGGCGTGGAGCTTACGGACAGCATTTATGTGGTTCTAAATATGCGTATCATGACCACCATCGGAGCGCCGGTGCTGAAAATACTTGGCGGCGATGGTGAATTTACGAAGTGTTTGCACAGCAAAGCCGACCTGGATATCAACCGCCGGTTGATTCTGCATTTCCCGGAAGACAACACCATCTGGAGTGTGGGTTCCGGTTACGGCGGAAATGTTCTCCTGGGTAAGAAATGCCTCTCCTTGCGCATTGCGAGCTACCTCGGCTACCAGGAAGGCTGGATGGCCGAACACATGCTCATTATGGGGGTGGAAAAACCAAACGGCCATGTCGTCTATATTGCGGCCGCATTTCCGAGTGCGTGCGGTAAAACCAATTTGGCCATGCTGGTTCCCCCAAAAGGATTGGCGAAAAAGGGCTATAAAATTTGGACCGTCGGGGATGACATTGCCTGGATGCGCATCGACACGGACGGCGGTTTATGGGCCATCAACCCTGAAACCGGATTTTTTGGTGTTGCACCCGGAACCAATTCCAAAACCAATCCCAATGCCGTGGCCACCATCAAATCCAATACTATTTTTACCAATGTGCTTTTAAAACCGGATAAAACCGTTTGGTGGGAAGGTGCCGATGGTCCTGTTCCTTCACGTGGTATTGACTGGCGCGGCCGCCCTTGGAAACCCGGTTTAACGGATGAAAACGGTGAAGTCATCAAAGCGGCCCATCCCAACAGCCGCTTCACGGCTCCGATCATGCAATGCCCGACGGCTTCTTTCCGTTTAAAACACCATCATGGTGTTCCGATTTCAGCCATTATTTTCGGTGGACGGCGTGCGCATGTGGCTCCGCTGGTTTACGAATCGTTTAACTGGCAGCACGGTGTGTATGTTGGCGCCACCATGGCCTCGGAGCGCACAGCAGCGCAATACGGTGCCGAAGGGGAAGTACGCCGTGATCCCATGGCTATGTTGCCCTTTTGCGGGTACAATATGGGCGATTATTTCCGCCATTGGTTGCGGATGGGGAAAAACATGCAAACTCCACCCAAGATTTTTAATGTCAACTGGTTCCGCACTGATTCCGAGGGCCGTTTCCTGTGGCCCGGTTATGGTGAAAACCTCCGTGTGCTGGAGTGGATTGCGGATCGCTGTGAAAAAACAGCCGAAGCGATTAAAACCCCGATTGGTTACACACCTACACCGCGCAGCTTGGATTTAACCGGTTTGAAACTCCCAGCCGGCAATTTGGATAAACTTCTATCCATTGACAAGGAAGCCTGGGAGAAGGAAATGGACCAACACGAGGAATTTTTCAAACAATTCGGAAAAACTTTACCGACTGAATTAAAGCAGGAGCTTTCCAATCAAAGGTCCAGGTTTAAAAAAGTATAATTTTTTCCTGTTATACGTAGGGGCGAACTTTATGTTCGCCCAGGGCGATCACAAGGATCGCCCCTACAGGTGTTAATAAAAAATTATAATTGATTTAATCCATTTAACCCAGAAAGCAGCCGTGTTATGTTTGACCTTCTTACCAAGCATTTGATTGCCCCCAATGTTTGGCGCTATTCAATACGTGCTCCTGAAATTGCCGTTAAGCGCCAAGCAGGGCATTTTGTAATTTTGCGCCCTGCGGCCAACAGCGAGCGCATCCCATTAACCATCGTCGCCTCTGACCCGGCAGCCGGGACTTTGGATATTATTTTTCAAGTCGTTGGCGCCACCACGCGTGAATTGGCAGCCTTGCCCGAGGGAGGCGCCATTCACGATATTGCCGGGCCGCTGGGGCATCCCACGCACATTGAAAAATTCGGAACTGCCGTAATGGTCGGCGGCGGTGTCGGCATCGCCCCCTTGCTTCCCATTGCACAAGCGTTCAAACAAAAAGGGAACAGGGTCATAACCATTTTAGGCGGACGCTCTCAGGATTTTTTAATCCTGGAAAATGATCTCAAGCCAGTCAGCGACGAACTTTTTATTGCCACCGACGACGGTTCGCGCGGTCAAAAGGGTTTGGTGACTGACGTTTTAAAAACCATTATTTCCAAAGAAAAAATTGATATCATCGTAGCCATTGGTCCCGTCGTGATGATGAAGGCCGTGGCTGAATTAACCCGTCCTCAGGGAATAAAAACCATGGTAAGTTTAAATCCCTTGATGATCGACGGCACGGGCATGTGCGGCGTTTGCCGATGTAAAGTAGCAGGGAAGACCAAATTCGCTTGCGTGGACGGGCCGGAGTTTGACGGCCATCAAGTGGATTTCGACAGTCTAAAACGCCGGCTTTCCATGTTCAAAGACGAAGAAAAAAAACGCATGGAAGCAGGGAACTGACATGTCTCCCATTAATTTAAACCGCGCTCACATGCCCGAACAAGAACCGAATATCCGCGCCCATAATTTCGCTGAGGTTAATACCGGCTTAACCCCCGAACTTGCCAAACAGGAAGCAGCGCGTTGTTTGTTTTGCAAAAAACCGACTTGCATTGAAGGCTGCCCGGTGCATATCAACATCCCGCATTTTATTCAAGCAATTTTAGAAGATCACCCCGATGAAGCCGTAAGGAGAATTCGCGTCGATAATTCATTGCCCGCCATCTGCGGCCGGGTATGTCCCCAAGAAACACAATGTGAAGAAAAATGCGTTTTAGCTAAGAAGGGAGCACCCATTGCCATTGGCGCCCTGGAACGCTTTGTAGGGGACCACGCCATTCGAGCCTGCATTTTGCCGGATATGTCCAACGTGCGGGCCAATGGCCGCAAAATCGCCATCATCGGCAGCGGACCTTCAGGTTTGACCTGCGCCGGGGAACTGATCAAATTTGGGTATGCAGTGACCGTATTCGAAGCCTTGCATGAATTGGGCGGAGTTTTGTCCTACGGAATTCCTGAGTTTCGTTTGCCCAAGGAAATGATCGTTAAGTGCGAAATCGATACCTTAAAAAACATGGGAGTGCAATTTGTCCCCAATGCCGTCATTGGAAAAATCCACACCATACCGGAATTGCAAGACATGGGATATGACGCCATCTATATCGCCACTGGCGCAGGTTATCCCACCTTCATGAACATTCCGGGTGAGGATTTAAACTACGTTTATTCGGCCAATGAATTTTTAACTCGTGTGAACCTCATGCAAGCCTTTAAGGGCGACCAATCAGCCACGCCTATTTATATCGGCAAGCGCGTGGCTGTCATTGGCGGCGGAAATACGGCTCTGGATTCCGCACGCTCGGCCTTGCGCCTTGGGGCTGAGAAAGTTTATATCGTCTATCGGCGCTCGGAAGCGGAAATGCCGGGCCGCGCCGAAGAAATCAAACACGCCAAGGAAGAAGGCATTGATTTCCAACTGCTCACCTTGCCCTTGGAATATCTAAGCCACCCCAACGGTTCCGTGCGCGCCATGCGCTGCATCCGCATGGAATTGGCTGAACCCGATGCCTCCGGACGCCGCAAGCCGGTGCCCATAGCCGGGAGTGAATTTGAGTTCCAGATCGATTCTGCCGTGGTGGCCATTGGCACACAGGCCAATCCCATCATTGCCGCAACCACACCGGGTTTGGAGACAAATAAATGGGGCTATATAACGGCCAATGAATCCGGCGAGACCAACCTGAAAAATGTTTTTGCCGGTGGGGATATTGTTAGTGGTTCAGCCACGGTTATTTTGGCCATGGGAGCGGGCAGGACGGCTGCTGGACAAATCCACGAATCGTTAAATAGCGCCAAGTAACTCGCATTAATTTCCCCCCTCAATTCCAGTTTCACAAATATTTATTGACCCTTGGCGCATCCTACTGTATACTCATTGTAGATACTATGATTTTGGAGGTTAACATGAACACTAAAATTCAAAAATGGGGCAACAGCTTGGCTTTGCGGATTCCTTCCAGTTTTGCCAGAAGCTTGCATATTGTCAATGGCGCGGCGGTTGAGGTCAGTTTAAAAAATGATAAACTGATTGTTAACCCGAATGTTGAAAAAAAAATATTGTTGGACGATTTGCTGGAAAAAGTAACGCCCAAGAACATTCATACGGAAATTAAAACTGGGCCTGCGGTTGGAAAAGAGCTTTAAAATGTCGGCAAATTATTTTCCTGAACGCGGTGAAATCATCTGGATTGATTTCGACCCTCAATTAGGCCATGAACAGGCGGGGCATAGGCCTGCTTTTGTGATTTCGCCGGGTATTTATAACAGCAAGGTCGGACTGGTGTTGCTTGCGCCTGTAACCAGCCAAGCTAAAGGATACCCCTTCGAGGTCGCCATACCTAAAGGTCATAAGGCTTCCGGCGTAATTCTATGTGATCAGATCAAAAGCTTTGACTGGAATGCCCGCAATGCCAAGTTTTGCTGCACGTTGCCGCAAGAAACGGTTTTGGAAGTTTTCAATAAAATCCGCGCGCTTATTTTGCATGATCTGGCATAGATTTCATTCTTATACTCACAACGATGTATTTCCCGGAGGATGCTGTGCCCAAAGCAAAATCCACTCAAAGCGGTAAACTGCGCATTGGCGACAATTGGAATGCCATAACTATTATTGCGCTTTCCCAAAACAATCCCTTGAAAGCCATAGCCGAGTTCGTGGAAAACAGCATTGACGCGCGGGCGAAAAACATCACCATCATCCGCGGCCGGGAGCACAATGAGCTGTTTTTAAAAATTATTGATGACGGAGACGGCATACCCAAAGACGAAGAGGGCGTACCGGATTTTAAATACGTGGCCACGCACATTTGCGATTCCATCAAGCGCCGATTGAAAAAAGACGGGCCGACTGGCATTCAAGGCGAGTTTGGCATCGGGTTGCTTAGCTTCTGGACCGTGGGAGAGGAATTGAAACTGATTTCTTCTGGGGCGGACGGAAAAACCTATGTCATGCAAATGGCCAAGGGCGAACCGGGATATGCTCTTCATCAGCGAAAACTATTGGTGCCGGCCAAAGGCACGGAATTAATTATCAGCCCCCTGCTGCCGGGAATTCGGCAAATTCACGGAGAAAAAATTCAACGCTATCTGGCATCGGAGTTGCGCGACCGTATACGCAAAACCTGCGTCCATATCAGGGTCATTGACCGAATCACCCGCAAGGAATATAAAGTGGAACCGCGCCAATTTTCCGGCCAGCTTTTGCACCAGTTGGAGCTGAAGCAACCGGCAGCCGGTGAACTATATTTGGAACTCTATTTGAATCCGCCGGAACCGGAAAATCAAGTGGGGTTGTATCGTTCAGGAACGCGGGTGTTGGAGTCGCTGGCAAAGCTGGACCGTTTTCAGCAAGCCCCTTGGATCTCCGGCTATTTATCGGGGATCGTGGATGTGCCATTTTTAAATCTGACTCCGGGGACTCGCGACGGGATTATACATGACGAACAATTTGCAGCGTTCTCCGAAGCCATTCAACCGATAGAGGATCAATTGCGCGCCATCATCGGCGAACAACAACAGGCCGAAGATGAAAAAACCAGCAAGCAGATGCTTAAGACTGTGCAAAACGCGCTGAAAGAGGCCTTGCTCCATCTGCCCCAGGAAGAATATGATTGGTTCGACGTGCATAAAAACGGACAAAAATCAGGCAGGGCGGAGGGGGAGGGGAATCAGGCTGAAATAATAGAGGATGATGAGAAAAGCGAAACCCCGTCTGCAGGCCAAGCCAGGCAAAAACAGTTTTTTGAATTTCCCGGCCCTTTGTTCAAAGCGTCGGCTTCTCCGGCCTCCAGTTTTGTGAGTGTAAATTGCCAAAAACAATACCGCGCCCTGGCCCGTGACCGCAGCAACAAAACCGTGGAAAGCAATCTTGCCTTTCTTTGGGAAATCATCGAAGGGCAGGGGACGTTGGATGCGGTGGACCGGGAAATTGTGATTTTTACCGCCCCTTCGGAACCGGGCTTAGTGCGCTTGAAACTTACAGTTGCGCAAGGAGAAATCATTTGCCAAGCCGAAGGCATTATTACGGTAACGGATGCGCTCTTTGAACAAACGGAAAACAAAACGTTGCCGCAGAAAGGCATTCCGGCCTACACGTTTCAAACCGCGCGCGGCGAGATGTGGCGTTCCC
Organism: Candidatus Goldiibacteriota bacterium; assembly: GCA_020052235.1. Classification (GTDB taxonomy): domain Bacteria; phylum Oederibacteriota; class JAAXVQ01; order JAAXVQ01; family JAAXVQ01; genus JAAXVQ01. The sequence continues at coordinate 10,509 of JAGVPM010000072.1, read as the reverse complement.
GGTATGATAAGGCGGCCAATGTCATTGTCGTCAACAACGGTCACCGGGATTTTGTGTTCGCCTCAAAAAATAAGGCCCGCAAGCTGCGCTACATTTTTCGTTTATTCGCCAAGGAACTGATATGTGACAATTTTCCGGGCTTAAGCTCAGACCAATTGCTGGAACACCTGGTGGAACTGTCGCTTTATTCGGAAGAACATTTGTAATATATGTCATTTGACATAATATTTATTGAAGATAAATATGCTTTATGACATACTAAACATATGGAAAATATGCCAGCAAATGACATAGACAAATTAAAAGCCATCCTAGCTCAAGCCAAACTCACCAAGAGTCAAATTGCCAGGCTTTTGGAAACAACGTATCGCAACGTTCACCGCTGGCTGGAAGAGGGAATTGAACCGCAGCCAATATGGTCAAAGCGGATTGACGAGCTTTTTAAAGATACGGTGGATGTAATTCCCTTTATTGATAAAGCCGTTAAAGGCATAAGCGATCCCAGCGCATTACTGCGCGCCAACGATAAACTTCGCGATAAATTCTTCCTCGAAACAACCTATAATTCAAACGCCATCGAAGGCAGCCGCATGACACTGAAGGAAACCGAGCAAGCCTTGGAAGGTAAAAATGTGCGGGGTAAAGAACAATTCGAGATTTTCGAAGCCGTGAACCACCGCAATGCCTTAAAATTCATGCTGGATGAAGTTAAGCACGGGTTCAAAATCAGCGAAGCGTATATCTTAAACCTCCACTCCATAGTCATGTACAACTTTCACAATAAATTGCCCGGCAAGTACCGGACCGGATATGTGAATTTGACCAATACGGAAATAAAACTTCCGGCAGCGCAACTGGTTCCCGGAAGAATGGAAAAACTCATTGCCGATATGCATAAAAAGCCGGAGCACAGCATGATTAAAAACGCAGCAATTTGCCATTATGAATTTGAACGGATTCATCCGTTTTTTGACGGCAATGGGCGTGTGGGACGGCTCTTGCTTAATACTCATCTTTTAAGTCACGGATATCCGCCGGCTTTAATCCGGATTGACGACCAAGCGCAATATTACTTAGGTCTTGGGCGCGCGGACATGGGTGAAAACAATAACTTGATTCAAATGATTGGTGAAAGCGTTGTCCGTGGGTATCAGTTATTACAATTGGCAATGGTCGTTGAGCCTGTCGAAACGACCAAATAGCTAGGTTTAAATTAAACTAATCATTGTTAAGTTCTTTTTTAGCTAAAGTTAACATAATATATATTATACGACGTTATCAGAAAACTAAAAACCCTGAAAAACAGATGCACAAATTAGAATTATCTGCTCTTCAGGGTTTGGCTTTTCAATTTACTCAATCAATTTTAATGACTTGGTGCTATCCTGCGTTTTGATCAGCTGCATAATTTCATCCGCGGGTTTGGCGCCCAAATTTTCATTGGTGCGCAAGCGCAGGGCCAGCGTATTGCTTTCCATCTCCCGGTCACCCACCACGAGCATGTAGGGTATCTTTTCCAATTGGGCGTCGCGGATCTTGGAGTTGATCTTTTCCGGGCGCAGATCGGCATCGGCCCTAATCCCGGCCGCTTTGAACTGGGCCAGAACTTGTTTGGCAAAATCCAGCTGGCGGTCCGTGATGGTGCATATGCGGGCCTGCACCGGTGCCAGCCAAACTGGAAAAGCTCCGGCATACTGCTCAATCAATACCCCAAAAAAGCGCTCCAGGGAGCCCATGAGCGCCCGGTGGATCATGATGGGCCGGTGTTCCTTGCCGTCCTCGCCGATGTAGGTCATATCGAACCGTTCCGGAAGGTTAAAATCCACCTGCACCGTGGAACACTGCCAGGTGCGGTTGAGCGAATCCATGATCTTAATGTCCACTTTGGGTCCGTAAAAAGCCCCGCCGCCCTCATCCACCGCATATTTCAAATTCGTGGCATCCAGGGCTTTCCGCAGGGCCTCGGTGGCTTCGTGCCAACCCTCGTCACTGCCGACCGTGCCTTCCTTGGGTTTGGTGGACAAATAGACCTGATATTCCTTGAAGCCGAAGGTGCTCAGCACGAAAAGCACGAAGCGGATAACTTCCACGATCTCGGATTCCAGCTGGTCCCGGCGGCAAAAAATGTGGGCATCGTCCTGGGTAAAGCCCCGAACGCGCATTAGGCCGTGCAAAACGCCCGATTTCTCGTAGCGGTAGACAGTCCCAAGCTCCGCCCAACGGATGGGCAGCTCGCGGTATGAGTGCATGCGGGTCTTGTAAATTTTAATGTGGAAGGGACAGTTCATGGGCTTGACGTAATAGTCGGCGTCGTCAATGACCATGGGTGCGTACATGTTTTCCTTATAGAAACCCAGATGGCCCGAAGTCTCCCATAATTGCGCACGCCCGACGTGCGGCGTATTCAGCAGTTCATAGTCGTTGCGCAAATGTTCGTTCTTCCAAAAATCTTCGATGGTTTTGCGGATAAGAGCGCCTTTGGGGTGCCAATACACCAGCCCGGCCCCGGCATCCTCATGCAGGGAAAATAAATCGAGTTCCTTCCCCAGTTTGCGATGATCGCGCCGTTTGGCTTCCTCAATTTTAACGAGATATTCTTCCAGGGCTTTGGCTTTATCAAAACTGATGCCATAAATCCGCTGCAACATTTTATTGCGCTCATCGCCGCGCCAATAGGCACCGGCAATGGACATTAATTTAAATGCTTTAATCACGCCGGAATGCGGCACATGCGGCCCGCGGCACAAATCAACAAAATCGCCCAAAGAATAAAGGGTAATCTCCCCTTCCTGAATAGCATCCAATAATTCTATTTTATAGGTTTCACCTTGTTGTTCAAAAAAAGTACGCGCTTCCGAGGCGGTCACAGCTTTCCGTATAAATGGCAGCTTGCGCTGAACAATTTCCCGCATCCGCTCTTCAATTTTGACCAAATCATCCGGAGTAAACGGTTGTTCACGGTCGAAATCGTAGTAAAACCCATCTTTAATCGAAGGCCCAATGGTTACTTTGGCATCCGGAAAAAGTTCTTTAACCGCCGCCGCCATAACGTGCGCGGTGGAATGCCGAAAAATATCCATTCCCCCTTCATCTGAAAAATCCAAAACCTTAATCCGATGCCGCCCTTCCGGTACTGGTCCGGAAAGATCCAACAAACGTTCGTTTAACTTCACAGCCAGGGCTCGTCCGTATAAAGCAGGATCCATTTGCTTAATTGCTTCCGACCAGGTTGTTCCAACAGAAACTGACAGTGATTTGACATCGGACAATTCAACGCAATATTCATTGGCCATGGGGACTATTCACTCCTACTTTTTTGGCGGTTGGGTATTCGCTTGGTTTTGCAATTTTAAAACACGATCAAGGAAATACTGAAACAGCCCAAACGTTAAATACAATACCATAATTAAAAACACAATATTCGGAATGGGCAAAACGAGCATCAAAACCAGAATAAATATAGCCACACCGCCGAATAAGATCAGATTCCGGCGATTGGTTTTTTTAAATGCCGGAAAAGGAATGCGGCTCATCATCAAAAACGCCAAAATGATCAGCAATAAGGCAGCCAAAGCGCCGGCCACCGCAGGCGGCAACATGGAAAACGAACGGCCCAGAAAAACAGTTCCGCCTTTTTCCGTGCTGGGCGTTATCAAAACCAAGGAGCATATAAAAGAAGCAGCGGCTGGAATCGGCAACCCTGTAAAATGCGTCGAACCTGTGCAATTACCGGCTGATTCACAATTAAAACGCGCCAAGCGCCAGGCGCCGCCGAATAGAAATATTCCACAGGCCAAAGCTTGAATCGGAAGCGGAACATGCGGAAGCAATACCGTATAGGCTAAAACTACGGGAGCAATTCCAAAAGATACAAAATCAGTTAAAGAATCAATTTTAACGCCAAATTCACTTTCCGCATGCACCCAGCGCGCAACTTTGCCGTCCAAAAAATCAAATACCATGGAGGCAATAATCAACCAGGCGGCCGAGGTGTACAACGGACTTCCTTCACGGGTGGACCCATGCCCTGCCAGGTATTCCAAACATATCACCATGGCCACAATCCCGCACAAAAGACTAAACGACGTCAATAAATTCGGAAGCAGATATACACCATGCCGGATCATTTTATTTTCCGTGGTCATGGTTTCGGCCACTCTCCGATAATGGTTTCACCGGCCCGAACAATATCGCCGGGTTTGACCGATACTTGGATATCCAAAGGCAAATAAACATCCACTTCCGATCCAAACGAGATCATTCCCATTCGGGTTCCCCGGGCATACTCCGCATCCGGCTTAATCCAACAATTAATCCTCCGGGCCAATAAACCCGCAATTTGAACAACTGCAAATTTTTTCCCGGCATGACTAAATGCATACCATTGCTGCTCGTTTTCAAAACCGGCAGTTGATTTATATGCCGGTAAAAATTTCCCCGGAAAATGGGTGGTCCAAAGCAATTTGGCATCTGTCGGAACGCGCTGAACGTGAACATTACCCACATGCATGAATATGGCAATGCGCCGGGCTTGGCCTTTGAATACACGTTCTTCATTCAATGTCTCAACCACCATGACCCGGCCGTCCGCCGGTGCGACCAATTTATTCGCTTCTGCCAAAGAAAAACGCTCCGGATCGCGAAAAAAAATCAAAAACAACAAACTAAGCGATAACCCAAAAACCATTAAAATAAGCCCTAAACCCCGAGCCCACGGTGTTTTTGTTACCCACCCGAAGCTCAGTAAAAAACCCACCAAAACCGCTGAAAACGATCCTGCAATCAGCGGCATCATTTCGCTGGCCCAGCGTAATTTCATTTCCCAGTTCCTTCCCAAAGCAGGCGCAAATTTTCCGCTTCTGTTTGAGCTGCTTGAACATCCGGATCTAAAAACCAGGCATAACCCGCCCAAGGCTGTTTTTCAACCAATAAGGCCTTCGCGTTATATACGGAAGGTTCATGCCCAAATGCCCGGGAAAAATTAAAGAAAATTTCCGGCCGGCTGTATTGAGAAAGCAAAATATAAGAATGTTCTTTCAGGCGAATGAGTTTAAACGGAACTAAATCCTCACCCACCAACAAATCACCGCCTACGGATTGATGCCGGAAAGCCCAATTCATGGTCTCGATCTCCGACTCCTCCGGATCCAAAGCCAGCTCATCCATCATCTCGGACATTTCCTTCACTGTATTCAGGGGCAATCCGGCAATGATGGGACGCAAGGCCTGCCAATCGGCCACATCAATTATATTTTGCGAGTCACGCTCTTCCAGATGCTCCAAAAGCACATAACGGCGCATTAACCCAACCAAAGTATTTAAATCGTCCTTATCCAGAGTTTCAGCTTCAGGAAACAACTCAACCAGTGATTCATGAAGGTTCGGCGTTTCTTCAGGCACTTCAGGATTTAAAAATTCAGCCATGATGCCGCATCAACTCCGTAATTTTTCCATTAACTCATCATCGATATCAAAGTTGGCGTGCACCTTTTGGACATCATCGTGATCATCCAACGCATCCAGCAGTTTAAGCAATTGTTCAGCCGCCTTGCCTTCAATTGCCATATACGTTTTCGGCACCATCATAACTTCGGCGGATTCCAGTTCAACTTTGATCTTGGCTTTAATTTTCTCCACCACGGCATCAAAATCCGTTGGCATGGTCTTAACCACATAATTATTGGCATCTTCGGTTTCGATGTCTTCGGCGCCTGCGTCAAGCGCGATGGTCATCAAATCGTCTTCCCCAATGGCGCTTTTCGGCACATTAATGACGCCTTTTTTCTCAAACATCCAAGCTACGCTTCCCGGCTCCCCCATATTGCCGCCGTGTTTGGCAAAAAGCGAGCGTATTTCCGAAGGCGTACGGTTTTTATTGTCCGTAGTGGTTTCAACCATGACCGCAACTCCGCCGGGACCAAAACCCTCATAAACAATTTCATCCATGGCCTCGGCCGCTAATTCTCCCGTGCCCTTCATGATCGCTTTTTTAATATTATCCGAAGGCATATTTACAGCTTTGGCTGCCGCAATGGCCGTACGCAAGCGGGGATTTAAATTTTGATCGCCGCCTCCCTGTTTGGCTGCTGCCATGATTTCTTTGGTGACTTTGGTAAACGCTTTTCCCCGTTTGGCATCCACTACGGCTTTTGAGCGTTTAATTGTCGCCCATTTAGAGTGACCAGACATAAAAATTCCTCCTTAAATTACCCCGTTCTAAAGCGCGGGGAATTTGATCCGAGATGAAGAAGTTCATTACTCCGTCATAGAGTTTTTACTCAAAGGATAAAGCGAAATTATACGATATTTTGCTTGATTGTAAAGCGAAATCCAGAAGCACTAAAGCTCAGGTTCGCCCAAAAGGCTCCAGGCTGCGGCTGCGGTTATTTTAACCGGGATTTCTTTTCCCAGCCATTCCAAGGGACCGGGTAATGAGACCCAGCGATTGGTGGCTGTTCGCCCTTTTACGTTCCCGGGTTGCTGGCTGTCCACTTCTTCCACCAATACATTTTCCCGGCGGTTGACCCATGATGCTTGCGAGATCATGGAGGTTTGTTTTACAACTTCAAGCAAGACATTCAAACGCTTTTCCAAAACCTCTTGAGAAACAGGATTCGGCAAATCCGCGGCTAACGTTCCCTTTCTAGGCGAAAATTTAAAACAGTATGCCAAATCAAATTTCAGCTGTTTTACGGCATTCACCGTAGCTAAAAAATCCTCTTCAGTTTCACCCGGAAACCCAACGATCAAATCTGTAGATAATGATACGCCCGGTATGGCTTGGCGCAAACGCTTTATTAAATCAACGTATTCCTGAAAGGTATACCCGCGCCGCATGGAAGATATAATTTTGTCCGAACCGGACTGTAATGGCAGGTGCAAAGCTTCCGCTACTTTGGGGACTTGGGCAATGGCTTCAATCAGCCGGGGTGAAAAATCTTTCGGGTGACTGGTCATGAACCTGATTCTAGCCACTCCCGGCAATTGCGCCACTTGGCGTAATAGATCTGCAAAGTCAAATTGCTCTTTAAAGTCAAAACCATAGTGATTAACGTTTTGACCCAAAAGCATGATTTCCTTGGCACCAGCCAAAACTCTTTGCTGAACCTCGGCTAAGATATCTTGAACAGGCCGGGACATTTCCCGCCCGCGGGCGTAAGGAACGGCACAATAAGCGCAAAATTGATTGCATCCCTCCATCACTCCCACGCGGGCTTGCAGTGCATGAGCAGACGAAGAAAGCTCCACGCCTTTCCCATATCCCGAGTCCTCAAATTCAAAAATACGCTTAAAATTACGGGCTTTTTCAACCAGTTCCGGAACACGCGTCAAGGCTCTTGGTCCGGCAATGAAATCAATTTCAGGCGCACGTTTGAAAACCGCTTGGGCCAGGTGCTGAGCTAAGCATCCCACCATTCCAATCAATAAATCCGGACGGCTGCGCTTCAGTGCAACCCAGCGTCCAATAATTGAGAAAGCCTTCTGTTCAGCCAATTGACGGACCGTGCAGGTGTTAATGAGCAGTAAGGAAGCTGCTTCGGGTTTTGAAACTCGTTTCCATTGCGCATCTAAAAAAATTTGAGCCAACCGCTCGGAATCATATTCATTCATCTGACAGCCAAGGGTATGGATAAAAAATGATTTCATGTTAATTTAATTTTTAAGTATATTTTTGGAAAACTTTACGATAATGAAAACCATATATGGAAAACGTAACTGCCAGCGGAAAAGTATGCGGGCGGCTAAATAAAGACCAGCCCAGCAGTTTCCAATATTGAAAGCGTTCGCGTCCAATCACACCCAGGCGCAGCACCGATCTCAAAAAGGTAACCACCAGCATCGGGCGTATTTGCATTTTACGGCCTTTAACCGCGCGATAAGTTTTCAAAAACGTCTTCACACGCGCATAATAAAATTTCGGTGAATAGATACTGGAAATAATCCCACGATACCCTTCCATAAGCGTTTCCAGTTTCATCTTAGGCACAAAATTCATGGTAAAATCAGTATTATCACCTGAAACATCATGCAATAATCGATTTTCCGATTTTAACCTGTGGTAAAGTTGCGTGCCGTTCAAGGCATTCAACAAGCCCACCATAGCCGTAATAATCCCGCTTTTTTGAATAAAATTGATCTGGCTTTCGAAAATAGTCAAAGGATCACTGTCGAAACCGACAATAAAACCGGCTTGAACTTGAAATCCGAATTTCTGAATTTTATGGACACACGCAATGAGATCCCGGTTTTTATTCTGGGATTTGGTGCACTCGCTCAGGCTGGTCTCATCCGGCGTTTCGATTCCTACAAATACGGTCTCAAATCCGGCCTGTTTCATCCGCGTCATTAACTCGTCATCATCCGCCAGATCAATGGAAGTCTGAGTAAAAAACTGAAATGGATATTTGCGCTGTACCAACCATTCAGTCAAGGGCGGCAATATCTCTTGTTTCAGTTTCCGGTGATTGCCAATAAAATTATCATCCACAAAAAACACGCTTCCGCGCCAGCCGCGCGTGTAGAGATCATTCAATTCATTAATAATTTGCTCCGCTGATTTGCTCCGGCAGCGCTTGCCATACAGTAATGTAATGTCGCAAAAATCACAATTGTATGGGCAACCGCGTGAATATTGGATGCTCATGCTGGCATAGCGGTGCATTTTAATCAAATCCCATTGCGGTATCGGCGTTTGCTCCAAATTAGCCCATTCCGATGATTGATAGACTGGTTTAGGGCAACCTTTCTCCAAATCTTCCAAAAAAGGACGCAATGTAAGCTCGGCTTCATTTAGAATAAAATGATCCACGCCTTGAAATTCCTTGTAACCACTGGTAAATAACGGTCCCCCGGCAACTATTTTCACGCCTAAGGTGCGGCAGCGTTCAATGACTTCTTTCACGGATTTTTTTTGAATTGAAATGCCGCTAATGAAAACATAATCAGCCCAGAGGATATCCCGATCCCGAAGTTTGTTGACATTCATATCAATCAATTTCTTTTTCCAGACCTTCGGAAGCATGGACGCTATGGTTAGCAAGCCCAAAGGAGGGTTGGTCGATTTTTTAAATACAAACTTCAAAGCATGCTTAAAACTCCAAAATGTTTCCGGATATTGAGGAAAAACCAATAAAATATTCATAGGCAATGCCTTCTTTCTTGGTTCCAAGAAAATCACGGGACTGTAACGGAATGGATGTTTCGCATTAATGATCGAAACCAGGACAGCAAACCGATATCAGTGCGGAACTTACGTACATTAACTTTATTGAATCGTACTCCCTTTGCCGGGGTTTTTCCAGTTAAATAACCATTTTTTTCACTACGCTTTGCACTCATCTTTTACGCAAATTTGCCGAATCTAATTTTGTGTGAACTTTTATTGAAGAGGTATATCCATCATGACCCAACGGCGCAAACACAAACGTACTGAAGTGAATCTTCCCATCTATTGTAAATTCGCTGATCTCAATAAAGGCAGGACCATTGCCTCCATTGGCAAGGTCTCGGATTTAAGCATTTGCGGGATGAAAGTCAAAGTGCCGATCCAGCTTCAAGACAACCCAAACTCGTTCATGGATTATTTTCTTGAACTTCCAAAACCATACCGTCAAATACGGGGGCAAGCACGAATTGTCTGGGCCTATTGGGATGATCAGAACCAAACCACGGAAATCGGCATGGAAATGACCACCCTGGATTCTATCCAGCGCTCTGACTTGGAGACCATTCTCGGTGAACTTAACTCGGAAAAATTTCTTGCACAGTAGTTTCGCTGCCTAAGTTTTCTATCCTTTCAGCAACCACGGTGATGCCTCCCCGGTCATTGTCCACTCTGCCCTCAACCAAATAAGGTCCGCAATCCGTAAGAAATTGTCCATACTTTTGGTATACTTTGGGGAAAATAACCACTTCAAAAGTCGCAGTTTCATCCTCCAAGGTCATAAATTTCATCCATTCCCCTGTCTTGTGTACACTGGTTCGCCTCCAAGTAACCCTCCAGCCGAGTAATCTGGCATTCTGTCCTGCGCTGGACACCAAATCGCGGGCTTTAATCCACCTTTCCCGCTCCCGTTGCTGCGCCCATTTAACCTGAAACAGTGCCAGCGGATGTACCCGTGGAGACATCCCCATCTGTTCCTGTTCCATGCACATAACCTCGGTCTCATTCGGTGTCCCAATCATGTCAGGAACCGTTTCATATGGTAAAAATAAATCACCAGATTCCACCACCTGATGCTGTGTCCTTGCCTGGCGCAGCATCCACCCCAATTGAAAACGATTGTTCGAAAATCCGTCACAGGCACCAGCTGCTACCAGTGATTTTGCTTCTTTCAGAGTCAAATTGCTCCTAGACAGCAAATCATGGATACTTGTGTATAATCCGTTATTTTCCCGTTCTGCTACCAACGTGCGCATTCCGCTCAAGACGGCCACCTATTCCGATGCATGGCGGCCACCCTCCCACCGAACAAAATCTCAACGATCAAAATATAACACAGGTGGCCG
>JAGVPM010000048.1 GCA_020052235.1 Candidatus Goldiibacteriota bacterium | reverse complement strand
GATGACAAGTGCTGGTAGTTTGGTTTCATATCCGCTTATTCTATCGCGGAAGCTTCAAACAGTTAAGTGTTGCACTTCACTATTGAACTCGGGAGAGTTACTTAACATGGCAGCGGAAAATTATTTGGAATTTGAGAAAGCCGTTGTGGAATTGGAAAATAAAATCGCTGAACTGCGTTCGTTCACTGATGATCAGCGGCTTAATTTAAAGGAAGAAATCGAACAATTGGAACAAAAGGCCGAAACCATGCGCCGCGACATTTACCGGAAATTAACTCCCTGGCAAATTGTGCAGGTCAGCCGGCATCCGATGCGCCCGCATACCTTGGATTATTTTAACGGCGTTTTTGAGCGCTTCATTGAACTTCACGGGGACCGGGCGTTTATTGATGACCGTGCCATGGTCGGGGGTTTGGCATGGCTGGATAAAAAACCCATGGTGGTGATTGGTACGCAAAAAGGCAAGGATACCAAGGAAAATTTGGCCCACAATTTCGGGTTGCCTTTGCCGGAAGGTTACCGGAAAGCTCTGCGTTTGATGAAATTTGCCGAGAAATTTAATTTGCCGGTTATTACCTTCGTGGATACCACCGGGGCTTTCCCGGGCTTGGAAGGCGAAGAGCGCGGCGTGGCTGAAGCCATTGCCCGCAATTTGCGGGATATGTCGGTTTTACGCGTGCCCATTATCGTGGTGGTCATCGGCGAGGGCGGCAGCGGAGGCGCGATCGGTATTGCAGTCGGCGACCGCGTGGCTATGCTCGAAAATTCGGTGTATTCCGTCATCTCGCCCGAAGGGTGTGCCGCCATTCTCTGGAAAGACCGCGCTCAAGCTCCCAAGGCAGCGGAAATTTTGCGCATAACGGCCGCGGATTTAAAACGCTTGGGTGTTATTGAAGATATAATCACTGAACCATTGGGCGGAGCTCACCGCGAACCGCAAACCATCATTGCCAAGGTTAAACAATATTTGCAGGAAAATTTGCCCGAACTTTCGGCCAAGCCTATTGAAGTTTTGCTTGAGGAACGCTATATGAAATTCCGGAAAGTGGGGGTTTTTGAAGCTGCCGCCCATGAGTGTTAAAATTGTTTTAGATTTTAAATGCCAACTGCTTGTGTTCCTGGCAATCTTCTTGATTTGGGGAACGTCACATGCTGCGGATACTCCGGTAGAGGAAAATAAAGCTCCGCATTTTGTGGTGGTGCTTGATCCGGGGCACGGCGGAGATGATTCGGGCCAGCATTTGTCCCCGGCTGTTTTGGAAAAGGATTTCACGCTCAAGGTGGCTCAGGATTTAAAATTGCGGTTAACCCGCGATACTGATAAAACAGTGTGGTTAACCCGGGTTAAAGACACGGCAGTGTCGTTAAAGGGTCGCCAATCTTTAGCCAATGCCAAAAATGCTCAAGTTTTCATAAGTATACATGCGGCCGATGGCTCATTAAAACCCCAAGCGGTTTTTGTGTTTAGGCACCGTGTGATTGACGATGAACGGTTGAATGATTTGACCAATAAAGCCAAAGAAAGCAATCTGCCGGCAATTCCCTGGGAAATGGCTCAAGAACCGGTTCAAGCCCAAAGCGGGAATCTGGCCAAACATATCGGTAAAGCTTTGGAATCGGCCAATTGGCCTCAAATGGAATCTCCCGTGGTTTATATTCAAGAGGTGCCCATAACGGTCTTAACCGGGGTGAAAGCGCCGGGAGTTTTAGTGGAGTTTCCATTGCCTAATTCGCCGGCAACCAAAACCTATGATCTGTTTTGCCGGCAAACGTCCGAAGCGCTGGCGGCTGGAATCAACGAATTTTTAGGACGGAGGTAGGCTATGGCGTGGTCGCTCCGAGGCCGCCGTGCTTCTTTGATTTTCATTGCCGCCATTCTGCTGGTGATGGCGGTTTTGGGTGTTATTGTTTATTACTTTTTTTGGCAGCCGGCGTCGCCGGGCGGCGCTTCCGGAATTGCGGACCCAAAGTCGCAAACCATCACACTCTTTTTCTTCCAAGCGGCGGAAGAGAAACCTTTGGTGAAATCTTTTCTGCTTCCGGAACATTTGCCGTTCCCGGAACAAATCCGCTGCATTATTGAGAAGATGACGGAAAAGACCCTAGCTTCCGAACCAACCCTTTGGCCGGCAGCGCTGCGTTTACGCAATGTTTTTTTACGCAAAAACGGACTTCTGATTCTTGACTTAGACCTTGGGGTTACGTATAATCATGCAACTGCCGCAGGTGAATTGAGGGTTTTGCGTTCCCTGGTGGCGACCTTGACGTCGAATTATCCGAATGTGAAACGGTTCAAGTTTTTAGTGAACGGACTGGAACAGGATACGCTCAGCGGACACGTAAATATTTTTTGGCCTTTGAGTGAAAAAGACTTACGACCATAGGGGTGAGCGCATGGGAACAAATCAATCGGGAACCGGAAATTCACCGGCAGCCAAACCGGGGCCGGATCAAGGGAAGGCCCCTGCGGCCGGGAAATCCATAGCGAAAAAAATATTGGGCTGCTTGTTTTGGGGAACGGCGGTGTTTGTCGGGTTGGTCGTGCTGGGATATAACATTCCGAATATTGCGCGCTTCGGATTTAAAGGAACCGTTCGCATTCTTGACCAGAAGGTGGGACGCATAAAAATGCCCCAGGCGGAAAGCCGGGAATTGAACAGCGTGGTCCAAGGGCTGCGCGTGTTCGTTGAGACCGTCAAGCTGGACAATGAGAACATCCTGCGGTTTAAAAAAGTGGCGGATACCATGGAAAAAGCCCTGAAGGATGGTTATGTCAGTCCAACGGAAATGCAGATGATCCGGACGGCGGTACAGGAGGCGGAGATTGCCGTGGAACCCGCAATCCTTCCGGCGGCCGTGGAGAAACCAAAGTAAAAGCGGTAAATAAGCGGGGGTAATTCAGTGGTAGAATGCCAGCTTCCCAAGCTGGACGTCGCGGGTTCGAGCCCCGTCTCCCGCTCCAGAGTTTAATGAAAAATATTCGGGCAAGAATATTTTTTTGCAAGTGATAAATATATTGACATCACGTCAAAAATTTAATAAAAATTAGTCAGTGATAATAAATTTTTTAAAAGGGGGTGAGATCAGGTTGAAAGCTCTCGGTCGTCATATTCTGCTGGAGCTTTACGACTGCGACCACGATATTCTTAACGACTATGAACGAGTCGAACAAATCATGAAGGACGCAGCACGAGCCGCAAAAGCAACCATTGTTAAATCGGTTTTTCATTTTTTCAATCCTCATGGGGTAAGCGGGGTAGTGGTCATCGCCGAATCCCACTTGGCCATTCACACGTGGCCGGAATATGGTTATGCCGCGGTGGATTTATTCACCTGCGGTGACGACATCGATCCGTGGATTGCCCATCATTATGTTGCCGAGCATTTAAAAGCCAAAACGAAAACGTCATTGGAAATGCAGCGGGGGATTTTGAATGTGCCGATGTTGAAGCACAAACCCTCGTAAGCGTGCGGGGCGGAGTATCACAGCAGCGCTGAAATAGAATGCAGGACTTGCCGGATGGGATAGAGCAGGTTCTGCATTCCTTTTTTATGAGAGGGTTGCCCGGAGGTAATCGTGTATGAATAATTCTTTGGATCAACATGCCACACCGCTTTTCGAAGCAGTGATTAATTATGCCCGCGAGCACAAAATTTCTTTTCATACCCCGGGCCACAAACACGGCGTTTCCATTCCGCAGGAATTCCGTAATTTTGTCGGTGAACGCATTTTTGACTGCGATTTGACGCTGCTGGAGGAAGTGGATTCGCTCCACGATCCGCGCGGTGTGATCAAGGAAGCCCAGAAACTGGCGGCGGCGGCCTATGGATCGGATTACGCGTTTTTTCTGGTGAACGGAAGCTCGGGCGGGAATCATGCCATGATCCTGTCCGTGTGCGACCCCGGGGATAAAATTATCGTGCCGCGCAATGCGCATCGTTCGGTGCTGGCCGGCATCATATTGTCCGGCGCCATTCCGGTGTATGTGATGCCGGAGCGCAATGATGAATGGAATTTAATGCTGAACGTCACACCGGAGAGTGTGGCCAAAGCGTTGGAAGAACATCCCGATGCCAAGGCCGTGCTGGTGACCAACCCGACGTATCAAGGCATTGCCGCCAATTTAAAGGAAATTTCCCGCCTGACTCATAAAGCCGGGGCTTTGATGCTCGTGGATGAAGCCCACGGGCCGCACATGAAGTTTCATCCGGATCTGCCGCCCTCGGCCATGACCTGCGGGGCTGATATTTGCGTGCAAAGCACGCATAAAATCATCAGCAGCATGACGCAGGCGTCCATGCTGTTGGTGCGGCGGAGCGTGGATATATTAAAACTAAAACGCGTTTTAACCCTGCTGATGACCACCAGTCCTTCGTATATTTTAATGGCCTCTTTGGATTTGGCGCGCATGCAAATGGCCACCCGGGGAAAAGAATTGCTTTCCGTAGCCATCATGCTGGCGGAAGACGCGCGGCGGCGGATCAATCAGATATCCGGACTATATTGCTTCGGGCACGAATGCATCGGGCAAGCGGGAGCTTTTGGCCTGGACATGACCAAGTTGAGTGTGGATGTAACGGGGTTGGGCCTGACCGGCTATCAAGTGGCACAGATGCTTAACCGGAATCATAAAATTCAGATTGAGTTTGCCGATATTGATACATTTTTATGCATCGTTTCCATTGGAAATACCTCGAAGGATATCAATCGTCTCATTACAGCGTTGGAGAGTATCGCGGCCGAGGCTCCCGGAAGCACGCGCAACCGGATTCGTTTGCGGCTTCCCAGCAACACACCCGAAGTGGTCATGACGCCGCGCGAGGCCATGTTTGCCCCCACGGTGAAAATTCCCTTGAAAGATGCGGTGGGGGAAGTAAGCGCCGAAGTGTTTTCGCCGTATCCTCCGGGCATTCCGCTGCTGAATCCGGGAGAACGGGTATCGGCTGATTTGATTGATTACCTTAAAGAACTGCAGGCGCGCGGCGGGCGCGTTCAAGGCCAGGCCGATACGAAATTACGCACCATCAAGGTGGTTGCGCGTCCGGGGTTGGAGATAAAAAAAGTAAATAAAGATGTTGCGCCGAACATGGAGAAAAGGGATAATGCCTCCGTTTCTGGGGCATAATTGGCAGAAAGGAAGTTGGTGTCGAGAAGGATGAAAAAGAATCAACTGGAATCGCTGCGTAAAATGTTAAATGAACAAAAACAGTCTTTGCTGGAAAAGGTAAAAACCAACGTTTCGTCATCCAAAGAGGATCTGCCCAACGAAGTGCGCGATTCAGCGGATGCGGCTTCGGATTATTATGAACGCGAATTGGCGTGGGGGCTTTCGGAAACGGAACGCATGCGGTTGCAGGAAGTTGAAGACGCACTGGAACGCATTGATGGCGGAACCTACGGGAAGTGCGAGGGTTGCGGATCGCAGATCGCCCCTTCGCGTTTGGAGGCATTGCCGTTTGCCAAATTGTGCGTGGAATGCCGGTCCAAGGAAGAACAAAGTAAAAAGAATAATTTTTAGCGTAAGCGCACAGGCAACCGATAGCACAGCACTATAAATCCAGCCCTTCGTACCTTGATGGTGTACGGGGAGCTGGATTTTTAACAAATGGATGGGGAAAACAAGTACGAAATTTAGTCATTAGGAGTTAAACCGCATGCCGCGATTCAAGCCAGTCATGTTGCTGATCATGGACGGATGGGGAATAAATTCCTGTCAGTCGCACAATGCCGTTTTTGCCGCCAAGACTCCGGAGTTTGACCGTTGCATGGCGGAAGGGCCGGCGGCCTATTTATCCGCATCCGGCGAAGCCGTGGGCTTGCCGGCCGGACAAATGGGGAATTCCGAAGTGGGCCATTTGAATTTGGGCGCCGGGCGGATTGTCTATCAGGAATTTACCCGCGTATCAAAAGCGGTCACGGATGGAACTTTTTTTCAAAATGCTGAATTCATCAGCGCCATGCGGTCGGCCAAGCAGAAAGGGAGCGCGCTGCATTTATTGGGATTGCTATCCGATGGCGGTGTGCATTCCCACAACACGCATTTATACGCACTGTTAAAGCTGGCGAAACAAGAAGGCCTGGATAAAGTCTATATTCATGCCTTGTTGGACGGCCGGGATACACCGCCTGCGTCCGGGGCCAATTATATGCGCGAATTGGTGCAAAAGCAGAAAGAACTGGGCGTGGGTCAAGTGGCCACCGTGGCCGGCCGCTATTACACCATGGATCGCGATCAGCGGTGGGAACGAGTGGAACAAGGCTATCAAGCCATGGCGGAAGGCATTGGAAACACGGCGCAGGATCCGGTTCAGGCCATTGAAGCTTCTTATCAAGCCGGAAAAAACGACGAATTTATGCTGCCGGCGGTGATGACGGATGCGCAGGGCAAACCTGTGGCCAAAGTTCAGGATGGCGATGCTTTAATTTTCTTCAACTTCCGGGCGGACCGCGCACGGCAAATTGCGCATGCGTTTACGGATAAGGAATTTTCGTATTTCAAGCGCAAGCCCATGCCCCAGCTGCATTTTGTGACCATGACCCTTTATGAGGAAAGCATCCAAGCGGCCGTGGCCTTCAAACCCACGAGCATGAATCAAATTTTGGGGCAGGTGGTCTCGCAGGCGGGGATGAAACAATTGCGCATTGCGGAAACCGAAAAGTACGCGCATGTGACTTATTTTTTCAATGGGGGCGGGGAGCAACCGTTTGCCAACGAAGACCGGGTATTGATTCCTTCGCCCAAAGTGGCCACGTATGATTTAAAGCCGCCCATGAGCGCGGAAGAGGTAACCGAGGAAGTTTTGCGGCGTATTGCCGGCGAGCAATATGAATTGATTGTATTGAATTTTGCCAACGGGGATATGGTCGGGCATACCGGGATTTTTCTGGCCGCGGTTGAAGCAGCGGAAGTGGTGGACCGCTGCGTGGGTAAAATTGAAAAAGCCATTGTGGCCAAGGGCGGGGTGGTGTTAATTACCGCCGACCACGGCAATGCCGAAAAAATGAAGGATTATGCGACCGGAAAGCCGCATACGGCCCATACCACCAACCCGGTGCCGTTGATGATTCGGGGACTTGGGCCCAAGGTGAATCTGCGCGGGGATGGAATTTTGGCCGATATTGCCCCGACCATTTTGGAATTGCTGGGCTTGCCTAAACCGGAAGCCATGACCGGGACGTCTTTGCTGGAAAACAGCGGAAACAGCAATGGGTACGACGCAAAGGCGGCTAAATAATCGTTGGTTACAGGCGCCAAAAAATGGTTTATAAATTAAACTGATGAGACTATAATTGAGTGCCTGGTGAGGAGTTAAATCCGTTGAAATGGAAAAAGTATGAGTTATAGCCAAAGCTTTCGCCTGGTAGCCAAGGCGGTAAAGAGAGCTGAAGTGCCGTGTGTTTTGATTGGCGGCTTTGCTATTAATTTTTATCATGTGGCGCGGCAAACCATGGATGTGGATTTTTTAATCACTTCGGACGGATTGCAAAAGATAAAAAAAAATCTTGAGCACGCAGGTTATACGAAGGAATACTCGCGGAAAATATTCGCGCGTTTTAAAGGAAGGGACGCGCATCTTGTGGATTTGGATTTTTTATTCGTTGAAGAAGATACGCTGGAAATGATAAAACGGGCTGGGAAAGAGGTAAGCATTGCCGGCCAGAAATTTGTTGTTCCTTCTTTAAAAAATCTATTGGCGTTGAAATTGCATGCCATTAAAAGCAACCCGAAAACCCGCCTGCTGAAAGATTTGCCGGATGTCATTGACTTAATTCGGGCCAATAAGCTGGATGCCAAGGCGCAGGAATTTAAAATTTTGTGCTTGAAATATGCCAATGCCAATATTTATTCTACAATTCTAAAATACCTGGGGAAATGAAGCATGAAAAAGCTTAAATTGCCAAGGTTTAAAACAAGCTTGCCGGACAAGCCGAAAAATCTGTCCATGGATGAGTACTTGCGTTTCGTGGAGTTTAACCGGGAGCAGGTTATGACAACGAAAAACCGTTGCCAAAATCGGCATATACGCCCCTTGCCCGTGAATGTGTTGTTTGTATTGAAGAGGACAGGGACAATTTTTGAAAATTGACCAACAATCCATGAAAAAAGATTGACGGGACCGCGGGGTTGTGTGAAAATAACCGCCGTTTTTGTAATTTTATTGTTTAGGAGGATTTATATATGGCAGTCAAGGTTGGTATTAATGGATTTGGCCGCATTGGCCGCAGTGTGTTTCGTGCCGCGTTGGAAAATAAGGAAATCGACGTGGTGGCCGTCAACGATTTAACGGATGCCAAAACATTGGCGCATCTGTTCAAATACGACTCGGTCTTCGGTACCTTTCCGGGTACGGTTAAAGCCGGGGAAAACGAGATCATCGTCAACGGCAAGAGCTTGAAAGTGGTTGCGGAAAAAGATCCGGCGAATTTGCCCTGGAAGGCTTTGGGCGTCGACATTGTGATCGAATCAACCGGCCGTTTTACGGACAAAGAAAAAGCCGAGTTGCACATCAAAGCCGGAGCCAAGAAAGTCATCATCAGCGCACCGGCCAAGAATGAAGATATCACCATTGTCATGGGCGTCAACGATCACTTGTATGATCCGGCGAAGCACAACATCATCTCCAATGCTTCCTGCACGACCAACTGCTTGGGCCCTGTGGCCAAGATTTTATTGGAGAAGTTCGGCATTGTGTCGGGCTTGATGACCACCATCCATTCGTACACCAACGACCAGGTGATCCTGGATGCGCCTCACAAGGATTTGCGCCGCGCCCGTGCAGCTGCGGTTTCCATGATCCCGACCTCGACCGGTGCCGCGAAAGCCATTGGTTTGGTGTTGCCTGAATTGAAGGGCAAATTGGACGGCTTTGCCATGCGCGTTCCCACTCCGAATGTTTCCGTGGTGGATTTGGTTGTGAAAACCTCCAAGCCGACCACCAAGGAAGAGGTCAATGCGGCTTTGAAAGAAGGCGCGGCCAAGAGCAAGGTCCTCAATTATACCGACGAACCGCTGGTTTCGCATGATTTCAACGGCGATCCGGCTTCCTCGACAGTCGATGGCTTGTCCACCTTCGTAGTGGGCGGCGATTTGGTCAAGGTTTTGGCCTGGTATGACAATGAATGCGGTTACTCGAACCGTGTGGTTGACTTGGTAGCGTTGATTGCCAATAAGCTGTAATTTGCAGGGAACGGTTTGAAACCGCTCCTTACTGGGACATGATATATGATAACCATCGGCGGGAACCGGAATTTTCCGGTTCCCGCTGTGCTGTTTTTACTGCCGGCTTGAGCGCGGAGGGCGCGAGATGAAAAAAATCACCATTAAGGATTTAAATGTAAAAGGGCAGAGAGTGTTGGTGCGGGTTGATTTTAATGTGCCTCAGGACGGGACTTTAAAAATCACCGACGATACGCGCATGCGCGCGGCGTTGCCGACCATCAATTATTTGCGTGAACACGGCGCGAAAGTCATCTTGTGTTCCCACCTGGGCCGCCCCAAAGGCGAGCCTGGGGATAAAGAAAAATTTTCCTTGGCGCCTGTGGCCAAGCACTTAGGCGAATTGCTGAAAATGCAAGTTGTCATGGCCCCGGATGTTGTCGGCCCGGAAGTTGAAAAACTGGCCGCCCAGATTCCGGAAGGCGGCATTCTGATGCTGGAGAACGTGCGTTTCGTCAAAGGCGAAACCAAGAATGATCCGGAGTTTTCCAAACAGTTGGCAGCCTTGGCGGACCTGTATGTAAACGATGCCTTCGGATCGGCGCATCGTGCCCATTGCTCCACCGAAGGCGTGGCGCATTTGGTGAAACAAGCAGCTGCCGGTTTCTTAATGGAAAAAGAGATTGAATATTTAGGCAAGGCGTTGGCCAATCCTGAACGTCCTTTTGTAGCGATTTTGGGCGGCGCCAAGGTTTCGGGCAAATTGGAAGTCATTAAAAGTTTGCTCCCCAAGGTGGATGTTTTAATTTTGGGCGGCGGTATGGCCTATACGTTTTTAAAAGCCAAGGGCATTGGGATCGGGATGTCGCTGTGTGAGGATGATTTGATTCCCATGGCCAAAGATATATTGAAACAAGCGTTGGATTTAAACAAAGCCTTGCTGCTGCCGATTGATCATGTGGTGGCTGATGATTTCAAAGCGGATGCCAATATCCGAGTGGTTCCGCGCGGGACCATTGATGAAGGTTGGGAAGGAATGGATATCGGCCCGGAGACCATTAAAAAGTTTTCTGCAGCCTTGAAAAGCGCTAAAACCGTGGTTTGGAACGGCCCCATGGGCGTATTTGAAATGGAACCCTTTGCCCAGGGCACCAAAGCCATTGCCCAAGTTTTGGCGGAACTTGACGCCACGAGCATCGTCGGCGGCGGTGATTCCGTGGCAGCTGTAACCCAAATGGGGCTGGCGGACAAGATGTCGCATGTTTCCACCGGGGGCGGCGCATCGTTGGAATTTTTGGAAGGCAAGGAATTGCCCGGCGTGGTGGCATTGACGGATAAAAAATAAAATTTTGTAGGGCGAACCAGGGCGATCACAAGGATCGCCCCTACGGGTTATAATGTATTTGTAGGGGCGAACTTTATGTTCGCCCTGGGTGATCGTTCCAACAGATATGATTTTAAATAAAAGAGGATAAAAATATGCGCACTCCGATTATTGCAGGAAACTGGAAATTAAACAAGAACCGCGCTGAAGCCGAAGTTTTGGCCAAGGGCGTGGTGGAAGCTGTTAAGGATGCCAAAGGTGTTGAAGTGATTTTATGCCCGGTGTTTACGGCCCTGGAAACCGTGGCCCGCGTGGTCGCGGGGACCAATGTGAAATTGGGCGCACAGGATGTATATTGGGAAGAAACTGGCGCATTTACCGGTGAAGTTTCCGGCAGCTTGTTAAAAGACATCGGTTGCACGTATGTGATCGTGGCTCACTCCGAACGCCGTCAGTTTTTCGGCGAGACCAATGAAACAGCCAATAAAAAGGTGAAAGCGGTTTTGAAAAATGGTCTAACTCCGATTTTGTGCGTGGGCGAGACCTTGGCTGAACGCGAAGCGGGTAAAATGGAAGCGGTTGTGAGTGCACATGTCCGCCACGGTTTGGTTGGCCTTTCGGTTGCCGAGCTGGAACAAATCGTGATTGCGTATGAGCCGGTTTGGGCCATTGGCACGGGCAAAACCGCGACCCCGCAACAAGCTCAGGATGTGCATGCGCTTATCCGCAGCCTGCTGAAGGAAATCGGCGGAGAAACAGTGGCTGCGAAAATGCGGATTCAATATGGCGGGAGTGTGAAGCCGGATAATGTGAAAGAATTGATGGCGCAGCCGGATATCGACGGCGCTTTGGTGGGCGGCGCCAGTTTGAAGGCTGATTCCTTCGCGGCCCTGGTGAAATTTTAAATGTCATTTCGAGGAGTGAAACGACGAGAAATCTAAAAGAAAAGCGCGAAATAGATTTCTCGCTGCGCTCGAAATGACAATCATTTTCCGAAAAATAGCTTAATGATGGGGAGGCGGCAAATATGTTGTCCAGTATCTTATTGACGTTTCATATTTTGGTTTGCGTGATTTTGATTATCGTGGTTTTATTGCAAGCGGGAAAAGGCTCGACCATGGGTCTTTCTTTCGGCGGCGGTGCATCTCAAACCGTTTTTGGTTCTTCCGGGGGCAAGAATTTTTTCGCCCGGCTGACCACGGGGTTGGCGGTTGTGTTCATGATTACGTCGATTTTGCTCTCGATTGTGTCATCAAGATCTTCGCAGTCGTACCGCGGAGTTATGCGCCAATTGCCCGAAGCGGCGGGTCAGCCTCAGCCGGCGGCGCCTGATAAGGCCCCGTTGGAAGTACCGGCTTCGAAGTAGAACTTGTTTTTAGCATTGACAATATCCGGGTCGGACGGATACAATTCTGATTTCTTTGACTAAAATGATGCTGACGTTTAATGTATTGTCATTGACCGAAGAGCCTTGGGTTGCCTCGGCGGAAGTCCCGGCCCGCGATTTGGATTTGGATGCCGACTTGCGGGTTGAGGCCCCGGTTGGGGTTGAGGTGGAATTACAACGCCTGGGTGAGAAAATTCATATCAAGGGCGCGGTTTCGGCCCGGATTCGCCTGGAATGTGCGCGTTGTTTAAATGAATTTATTTTGCCAATACAAGCGGATTTGGATTTGGTGGCTCTTCCTGCGGATAGTGAAAGCCGGCCGGCCAAATTGGCGGAGGAAAATCCTGAAGAGGAAGATACCTCCTTTATGGCCTACAAACATGACCAAGTGGAACTTTTACCGGAAGTGCGCAGTATTTTAATTTTGGCTGTCCCCATGAAGCCTTTATGCGAAGAAAACTGTCCGGGATTATGTCCGGACTGCGGAATTCGGCTGGATGAAACGGATCAGTAAACATCGAAGACAGAAGTTTTCGGTTGAATTTGTAGGAGGAAATTACCATGGCAAATCCAAAGAGAAGATTTTCGAAAGCCCGCACCATGAAACGCAGGTCCATGTGGAAGATTGACGGGACCAACATTTCGACCTGTCCGCAATGTCATCAGGCAAAACAGCCGCATCGTCTTTGCCCGAATTGCGGATATTACCGCGGTAAAGAAGTCGTTAATCCAAGCGTCTAAGTCAAAAAGTCCAAAGGAACGGTGATCCAGCGTGCGTATTGCTGTCGATGGAATGGGCGGAGACAAAGGTCCGGGTACGGTGGTTATGGGGGCTGTTGATGCAGTCAACCAAGATTCGGATTTAACCGTTTTGCTGGTCGGCAATCAGGATATCCTGAAAGCGGAATTGGCTAAACTTAAGTATAATCCGAAACAAATTGAAGTCCATCATGCGGAAGAAGAAGTCACCATGGAGGATCATCCGGCCGTGGTGGTGCGCCAAAAGCGCAATTCTTCATTGCATGTGGCCAACCGTCTGGTGAAAAGTGGTGACGCCATAGCGGTCTTTACGGCCGGAAATACCGGCGCCGCCATGGCTGTTTCGCTCTTGATTTTGGGACGGATACCCGGGATTGTCCGTCCGGCGCTGTTGATTGATTTTCCGTCCAATAGCCCGAGCGGATATACCAGTATCATCGACGTGGGCGCCAATGCGGATTGCAAACCCAAGATGCTTGCTCAGTTTGCGGTCATGGGCGATATGTACGCACGGTATATCCGCGGCGTGGAAAATCCGCGCGTGGGCCTGCTTTCGCTCGGGGAAGAAGACAGCAAAGGCAACGAACTGATCCATGAAACCCGTGAATTAATGAAAAGTTTAAAACTTAATTATATTGGGAATGTCGAAGGCCAGGATGTGGTGAACGGCAAGGCGGAATTGGTGGTATGTGACGGATTCACGGGAAATGTTATCCTGAAATTCGGCACTGGTTTGGCGCGTTTGATCGTGGATGCCATCAAACACGAGCTGGTGAACAATGGTTGGATGACCAAAGTGGCGGCCGGGTTCATGTTGCCGGTTATTCGCAAATTTTTCCGCCGGTTGGATTACCAGGAAACGGGCGCCGCTCCTTTATTGGGCGTGGCGGGCATTTCCACCATCGGCCACGGTAAATCAAATTCCAAAGCCATTAAAAATGCCATTTTTCAAGCGAAAAAATTCGGTATCAGTCATATTAATCAACACATTGAAGAAGCCTTAAAACAGAATGGAGTCGCGGAGTTGTGAGTACGAAACGACGGGCAGGCATTGCCGGGGTGGGTTACTATGTCCCGGAACGGGTTGTGACCAATTTTGATTTGGAAAAGACCTTAAATACGTCCGATGAATGGATACAATCGCGGACCGGTATCCGGGAGCGCCGGATTGCCGCGCCTGAACAAGCCGCTTCGGATTTGGGCCTGATTGCTGCGCAGCGGGCATTGGCGGATGCGGGCATGGCGGCGGATCAATTGGACATGGTGATTGTGGCCACGGCGTCGCCCGATATGGTATTCCCGGCAACAGCCTGCATTATTCAAGATAAAATTGGGGCCGTGAATGCCGGGGCATTTGATTTGACGGCCGTGTGCGCGGGT
This sequence comes from Candidatus Goldiibacteriota bacterium, assembly GCA_020052235.1. GTDB lineage: Bacteria > Oederibacteriota > JAAXVQ01 > JAAXVQ01 > JAAXVQ01 > JAAXVQ01. Next base: position 9,463 of record JAGVPM010000048.1, on the reverse strand, counting down.
TTTCCTTATGCCCTTACCACCGGCGCCCAGATGATCAAAGCCGGCCAGGCCGAGCGTGTCTTGGTGGTGGCCACGGAAAAGTTTTCCGGCCTTTTGGATTGGAACGATCGCTCCACTTGCGTGCTGATGGGTGACGGAGCAGGTGCGGTGGTGTTAACTGCGGATTCACCCCAAGGCGAAATTTTAACCAGTGTATTAGGCGCAGACGGATCGGGCATTGACCAATTATGCATTCCTGCCGGCGGCTCGGCGCGTCCCGCGTCGCATGAAACCATTGAACAAGGTTTGCATTTCATGAAGATGAATGGCCCGGAAATATATAAATTTGGCGTGAGGATTATTGGAGAGGCTGTGGAGCAGGCTTTGACCAAGGCGGGATTGCAGGAAAAGGATATGGATTTATTGGTGCCGCATCAAGCCAATATCCGAATTATCCAATCCGCGGCCAAACGGTTCAATTTGCCTATGGAAAAAATCGTAGTAAATATTGACCGTTACAGCAATACCTCGGCTGCGTCAATTCCGATTGCTTTGGCCGAAGCCAAAGAAGCCGGCCGGTTAAAGCCCGGGATGATTATTGTTTTGGTCGGTTTCGGCGCCGGACTAACTTGGGGTACGGTGGTGTTGCGTTGGTAGTTTTGATAGCATAACGCTACAACCGTGCTTATGAAAATGATTGTCATTTCGAGCGCAGCGAGAAATCTGATTTACGCGTTTTTTGAGATTTCTCGTCGCTAATGCTCCTCGAAATGACATATACCTTAAAAACGAAGCTGTGGTGATAAGGAGTTCAGGCGCGTGAAGAAAATCGGGTTGGTTTTTCCAGGACAAGGATCGCAAAGCGTAGGCATGGGGAAAGCGTTGTATGATGCTTTTCCGGCTGCGCGCGAAGTATTTGAAATTTCTGACCGCGTATTGGGACTTCCTTTGACCAAGGTTATTTTTGAAGGTCCGGAAGAAACCTTAAATCGAACCGATATGGCCCAACCGGCCTTATTGACTGTCGAGGTGGCTGCGTGGCGCGCCTTGATCAGCCGTTGGCAACCTTTACCTGAAGTTTGTTTGGCGGCCGGGCATTCCTTGGGCGAATATGCGGCCTGGGTGGCTGCGGGTGTTTTGAGTTTGGAAACCGCCTTGAAGACCGTTCAAATCCGCGGCCAACTGATGCAGGCGGCGGCTCAGAGCGTGCAGGGCGGCATGGCGGCGGTGTTGGGGTCGTCGGCGGAGGAAGTCAAGGCCTTGTGCCAACAGGCTGACGCCCAGGGTGGTGTTCAACCGGCCAATTATAATTGTCCTGGTCAGGTTGTGATTTCCGGTTCCAATGAAGCTTTGGAACGGTTTAAGGTTTTGGCTGCGGAGAAAAAGGTTAAAGTTATGCCTTTGAAGGTATCCGGCCCTTTTCATTCCAAATTCATGCAGAGCGCCGGGGAAGGTTTGGCGGAACATTTGCGCCAAGTGACGTTTGTGGATGCAAAATTTCCCGTGGTGGCCAATGTTACGGCGGATGCGGTATCTCAAGGCACGGAAGTTCCCGGGTTGTTGGTGCAACAAGTTTCCGGTTCAGTACGTTGGGAAGAGTCGGTCCGGCGCATGGCGGCCTTGGGTGTGGAGACGGTCATTGAATTGGGCCCGGGCAAGGTTTTGCGCGGCTTGATTAAGAAAATAGCTCCCGAGATGAAGAGTTACGGCGCATTTTCGGCTGAGGAGATAGATAGTATCGTGGGCATGATGCAGGTGTAGGGGCGACCGGTGGTCGCCCGCTAATTTTAGATATAAATTTGGTTAAGGAGGATTTTTTATGGATTTGAAAGGCAAAATCGCCTTGGTAACCGGAGGCGCTCAGGGAATCGGACGGGCTATTGCCAAGGAATTGGCCATGGCCGGAGCGGATCTGGCTTTGGCGGATATTAACTTGGCCCGGGTGGAAGAAACAGCCGCAGCCTTGGCCCAAGAAACGGGACGCCAGGTTATTGGCGTGAAAATGGATGTTTCGAATATCACCGACGCCGAAGAAGGCGTTAAAAAAACGATTGACAAATACAATCGCCTCGATATATTGGTCAATAACGCCGGGGTAACCCGGGATGGCTTGATTATGCGGATGAGCGACGCGGACTGGGATTTGGTTATTGCCATCAATCTCAAAGGCACGTTTAACTGCATCAAAGCCGTAACGCGCGGGATGTTGAAGCAAAAATCCGGGCGGATTGTCAACATTGCTTCGGTGGCCGGACTGATGGGCAATGCCGGCCAAGCCAATTATTCGGCCAGCAAAGCGGGCGTGATCGGGCTGACCAAGACCACGGCCAAGGAATTGGCTTCGCGGGGCATTACGGTTAATGCCGTGGCTCCGGGATTTATCAAAACCGCGATGACGGATGCGCTTTCCGATGAAGCGAAACAAAATTTGCAGCGCTTGATCCCCCTGGGGCGTTTGGGTGAAGCGGAAGATGTGGCCAAGGCGGTGTTGTTCCTGGCCTCGGACGAAGCGGCCTACATTACCGGGCAAGTGTTGACGGTGGATGGCGGCATGGTGATGTAAATATCCCTTCCGGCGGAAAGACACTTGCGAGTGATGCCGGGAGTTTGTGGACGTACCATCAAATTCAAGAGCAAGGAGGTGAATGAAGCGTGGCGTTAGAAGACAAGGTAAAGGAAATCATCGTAGATCAGCTGGGTGTGGATGCAGATGAGGTGACTCCGGAAGCGTCGTTTATCGACGATCTGGGGGCCGATTCGCTCGACACCGTAGAATTGGTGATGGCCCTGGAAGAGGAATTCAACATGGAAATTCCCGACGAAGAGGCCGAGAAAATCAAAAGCGTTGGCGATGCTATTGAGTACATCAAGTCGCATGCCAATGTGGCGCAGGCCTAATTTTAGGCTATAGCGTGGAACGGAAAATCCCCCGCCCGCGGAAACGTCGGCGGGGGACTTTTTACACGTTTAATTTTACAACTGCGTTTTTGTAATATAATGTCATTTCGAGGAGCTTTAGCGACGAGAAATCTGAAAGAGATTTCTCGCTGCGCTCGAAATGACAATCATTTTCCAAAACGAAGTTGTAGTGTTAAGCGCAGGCAAGTGTTTTATAGCGCTGCGGCGCAGGGTTGATCTTTCAGGAGGTAAGCTATGGGAAAGCGGCGGGTCGTGGTGACCGGCTTGGGTGCGATAACCCCCCTGGGGAATTCGGTGAATGAATTTTGGAATAATGCTTTAGCGGGCAAATCTGGCATTGGCCCGATTACACATTTTGATACTGCGCAATTTGATTCCAAAATCGCCGGCGAAATTCGGAATTTTGATCCCTCTTCCATGATTGACCGGAAGGAAGCCCGCCATATGGATTTGTTTGTCCAATACACTATTATGGCTGCCAAGGAAGCCTTGGAGCAGTCCGGGTTGGATATGGAAAAATCCAACCGTGAGCGCTTTGGCGCGGTGATTGGGACGGGTATTGGCGGCATCAGCATGCTGGAAAACCAGCACGAAATTTTGCTCAATAGAGGTCCGAACCGCTGCTCGCCATTTTTAATCCCCATGATGATTCCCAATATTGCCGCCGGACATTTGGCCATTAAGCTTGGTTTGGAAGGTCCCAGCGGCTGCACGGTGACTGCCTGTGCCTCGGGCAACAGCGCTTTGGCGGATGCGACCCGTTGGATTCAATATGGGGATGCGGATGTGATGTTCGCCGGCGGCGCCGAATCCGCGGTTTGCCCCACGGCGGTTGCCGGTTTTTGTGCGGCCAAAGCTTTGTCGGTCCGCAACGGCGATCCGGCCCATGCCTCACGGCCGTTTGATAAAGATCGCGATGGTTTCGTAATTGGCGAAGGGGCTGGTGTTGTGGTGGTGGAAGCCTTGGAACATGCCCAAGCCCGCGGGGCGAAAATTTTGGCGGAGATTGTCGGAATTGGCCAATCCGACGATGCATATCACATCACGGCACCGCATCCCGAAGGCTTGGGTGCTGCACGCGCCATGCAGAACGCCTTGCGCGATGGCGGCATCACGCCTGAACAAGTGGATTACATCAACGCCCATGGAACCTCGACCGGCTTGGGTGATATCGGCGAGACTAAGGCCATTAAACGGATATTTGGCGACCGGGCCTATAAAACGCCAATTTCCTCGACGAAGTCCATGGTGGGGCATTGCTTGGGTGCGGCTGGGGGTATTGAATTTATTGCGGTGGTCAAGTCGCTGCTGGATCAAAAAATTCACCCGACGGCCAACCTGGATAATCCGGATCCGGAATGCGATTTGGATTATGTCCCGAAGGTAGCGCGCAGCTTGGCCCTGACTTACGGACTTTCCAATTCGTTTGGTTTTGGCGGCCACAATGCGTCGGTGCTGGTTAAACGGTTCGAACCGTAAAATTTGTGTGAGGTAACATGCTCCCGGATTCCCATGATGTCCAAGTACGGCGTTTCCTGGAGGCGTTGGGAGTGGAAATTGAAAAAATAGATGTGTTCCGTGCCGCGTTGACGCACGGTTCGTGCCTGAATGAATGTTCGACAGGTACCCACGGCTCGGGACAGCTTGAAGCCAATGAACGGCTGGAGTTTTTAGGCGATGCAGTTTTGGGTTTGATCATGGCCCATCATTTATATGCCCGCCTGCCCGGACACCACGAGGGACAATTATCCAAGGCCAAGGCCCATTTGGTATCAGCGGAAATTTTGGCCCGGCATGCGCGCCGTTTGGGGTTGGGCGAATTGCTCCTGCTCGGCCGCGGAGAAGAATTGACCGGAGGCCGCACCCGGGATTCGATTTTAGCCAATACCATGGAAGCGGTGATTGGTGCGTGGTTTTTGACCGAAGGCTTGGCAAAGGTACAACAGTTTGTACTGGATTTGTGGGCCGAGGATTTTGAACAGGAAATTTTGAAACCCGGGGATACGGATTACAAATCCCTGTTGCAGGAGTTGAGTCAGAAAGTAAAACAGGAATTGCCGGTATATACGGTGGAGAATATTCACGGCCCGGATCATAACCGTATGTATGAAATTTCGGTTTCTCTGGCCGGGCAAGAGTATGGACGGGGAACCGGCCGCAACAAGAAGGAAGCGGCGCAAACTGCCGCCGCACAGGCTTTGACCAGCTTAAAAAAGGACATTTCCAAATTTGGGGAGGAAGAATGAATTATTTTTTATCCGAAGAACAAAAGATGATCGTGGAAACTTCACGGGAATTGGCTCAGACCAAGATTAAGCCGGTGCGCCAGAAATACGATGAAGAAGGGCATTTTCCTTGGGATATTGTCAAGGAAATGGCGGCCGCGGATTTAATGGGCCTGTATATTCCGGAAGCTTACGGCGGAATGGGCGGCGGAATTTTCGCCTTGGTCCTGGCGGTTGAGGAATTGTCCAAAGTGTGCGGAGGCATTTCGCTGGCCATGGCCGCGACCGCCTTGGGAACGTTCCCGATTTTGCTATTTGGCACTGAAGAACAGAAACAAAAGTATTTGCCGGACATTGCCTCGGGCAAGAAATTGGCGGCGTTCGGTTTGACTGAAGCCGGCGCCGGTTCGGATGCGGGTAACATGCAAACAACAGCCGTAAAAGACGGCGATCATTATATTTTAAACGGCACCAAGCAGTGGATCACCAACGGCGGCGAGGCGGAAACCTATTCGGTGATTGCCATGACCAACAAGGCCAAGGGCAGCCGCGGAGCTACGGCGTTCATCGTGGAAAAAGGCACGCCGGGTTTTGATTTTGGAAAAAAAGAAGACAAAATGGGCATCCGTGCTTCGGCCACGCGCGAATTGATTTTCACCAATTGCCGCGTGCCGGCTAAAAATATTTTGGGTAAAGAAGGCGCCGGCTTTATCGTAGCGGTGAACACGCTTTACAATTCACGGCCGGGCGTTGCGGCGCAAGCCTTGGGTATTGCCGCCGGAGCGTTGGATGAAGCGATAGCGTATGCGCGTCAGCGTGTGCAATTCGGGCAACCGATTGCCGGCATTCAGGCCGTGCAGCACATGTTGGCCGATATGGCCACGGAAGTGGAAGCGGCCCGCGCCTTGGTGTATGCCACCGCCCGCACCGTTGACGGCGGCGAAAAGAATTTTGCCAAGGCCTCGGCCATGTCGAAGTTGTTTGCTTCGGATGTCGCCATGCGCGTAACCACCGATGCGGTGCAGATCATGGGCGGTTATGGCTACATGAAGGAATATCCGGTTGAAAAAATGATGCGTGATGCAAAAATCACTCAAATTTACGAGGGCACGAATCAGATTCAACGCAATGAAATCGCCTTGCAATTGATTAAGGAAGCTGCGGCGGCGGGAAAATAACCGGCGAGGGGTATTGCAGGGAATTCGTAGGGGCGTATTGCAATACGCCCCTACAACATTCAGGGAAGGTAAACATTCATGAACATTATTGTCTTAATCAAACAGGTGGTGGCAGCCACCAGTGCCAAAATTAATCCCGAGACGGGGACTCTGATCCGCGAAGGCGTTGAGAATATTTTGAACCCCTTCGATGAATACGCGATCGAGGAAGGCTTGCGCCTGAGGGAAAAATTGGGCGGCAAAGTCACGGTAGTGACCATGGGCCCGCCGCAAGCCGTGGAAGCCATCCGCAAGGCCATTGGCATGGGTGTGGATGAAGGCATCCTGGTTTCGGATGCCAAATTTGCGGGTTCCGATACGTGGGCCACGGCCTATACCCTCTCGCAGGTAATAAAGAAAATCGGCAACTATCAATTGATCATCACCGGCAAGCAGGCCGTGGACGGTGATACCGCGCAGGTAGGCCCTGAAGTCGCGGCTTGCCTGGATATTCCCATGGTGGCCTGGGTGCGTAAAATTGAGGAAGTCAGTGAAACGGCGATGAAAGCCGAGCGTTTGATGGAGGACGGCTATGATGTTTTGGAAACACCCCTGCCGGCTTTGATCAGCGTGGTCAAAGAAATCAATGAGCCGCGCCTGGAGTCCCTGAAGGGGAAGATGCGCGCTAAAAAATATGAACCTGCCAAGATTACCGCGGCGGACCTGCCGGATATGGATTTGACTCAGGTCGGGTTAAAGGGTTCGCCCACGCGGGTTAAAAAAACCTTTACCCCTCAGCGCCAGTACAAAGCCACCATGCTGCAGGGAAGTGTGGGTGAGATGACGGCCACACTTTATGCCAAAATCAAAGAACTGAACGTGATTAAATAAAAAGGAAGGTGTAGAGACGCAAAATTTTGCGTCTCTACAATATTTTGCCAACAGCATAGCCCGAGGATTTCATTGGGAATCACGGGATGATGAGGAGGAAATTGGATTCCATGAATGTAAATGATTATAAAGATGTTTGGATTTTTGCCGAGCAACGTGACGGAAAATTGCATTCTGTTTCTTTGGAGTTGTTGGGAGCGGGCCGGAAACTGGCGGATGACCTTGGTCAAAAATTGGTGGCGGTCCTTTTGGGACACAATTGCCGCGCCATGGCCGATGAGCTGGTGGCTTACGGTGCGGACAAAGTTTTTTACGTTGATTGCTCCGTGTTCGAAAAATTTCAGGATGAACCCTATTCCCAGGCTTTGGCGGATTTGGCTGAAGAACACAAACCTTCCATTATTTTAGGCGGAGCCACAGCCATTGGGCGCTCATTCATTCCCCGGGTTGCCGCCCGGTTAAAAACCGGCATGACGGCGGATTGCACGGGCTTGGAAATTGACCCGGAACAAAAACTCCTGCTGGGAACACGCCCGGCGTATGGCGGCAATATCATGGCCACCATCATTTGTCCCGAAAGGCGTCCGCAAATGGCAACGGTTCGGCATAAGGTCATGAAACCGCTGGATCGGGATGCCGCCCGCAAGGGTGAAGTGGTGGAAAAGAAACTGAACGCCGATCAATTGACGTTGCGCGCCAAAGTGGTAAGCACGGTGAAGGAACTTGAAGATACTTGCAATTTGGCCGAAGCCGATATTATCGTAACCGGCGGCCGCGGTGTGGGCTCGAAAGACAATTTTTGCCTGATCCGCGATTTGGCCTCGGCCATTGGCGGCGCCGTGGGCGCTTCCCGCGCAGTGGTGGATGCAGGGTGGATGCCGTATTCTCATCAGGTGGGCCAGACCGGAAAAACGGTTTGCCCAAAAGTATATTTTGCCGTTGGTGTTTCCGGGGCGATTCAACATTTGGCGGGCATGCAATCCTCGGATATTATTATCGCCATTAACAGCAACCCCGACGCGGAGATTTTTAAAGTGGCGACCTACGGTATTGTAGGTGATTTGAATGAGGTCGTTCCGGAGTTGGTCAAGCAATTTAAGAATGGAGCTTAACCGGTTATGAAAGCCAGGGCGGGCTTGCTGGGCCGTCCCTTGGCCGGTTGGATACTTGGGCTGACACTGCTGTGGATTACTGTGCCCGGGGTTGAAAGTATGGCGGCGGAGGCGATGGAGGCAAATGCGGATTCCACCACCTCCGCCGTTCAATTTATTTATTGTCCCAAAGTAAAAGTCCCTAGCCTGCGCAGGTTATGTTTCCCGCCGGTTCGTCCTACCACTCAGATAGCACTCGCTTATTCACATCCTTTGGTTATGGAACTCATCTTTGGTCCGCAACATATGGGGCCCAGCGGCAATATATTTTTGCCGGGAAACCGGCAACTGCGTTCGGAGCTGGATTTTGGCGTGATTATTTAGGGTGAAACCCGCCGCTTGGTTCCGGATGCCCCCGGCGCTTCCTTGACAGTCACGGTCCATCCGGGGTGGGTTTGTGAGGAGTGGGTTTGGCGGGACGGGTTGGTTGTAAAACGAATTTGTTTTCAGCCGGCGCCTTATGCCGCCACTGGATTGCGGTTTATAGTCCGCAATAAAACCCCGCATGCTTTGAGCGGCGTTCGTTTGGTGGCGCAGTTAAGGGAAATGGAAATGGTCAATCGGTCTGAACGGGGGGCGGGACGCACTGATTTGGACGATGTCATAGCCGATCCCCGCAGCGAGGCTTTGTATGTACACGATAATCAGACGTTCGAGGAAAGCTGGATGGCGTTCGGGTGGGGACCGCAGGGCGGATTGATGAGCGGCGGGGAACACGATAATGATTATGGAACGGCGGATGGAAAGAATCCGCATGATGCGGAATTGACCGTGAGCATGGAAACCCCAGCACGGGATTTATATCCGGGGCAAACCCAGGAAGCTTTTTTTTGGACGATCTGGGGTTATGAGCAGGAAGATTTAATGCATGCGCTGGAAGCCTTGCGTAAAAACGCGTACTACCAAGGCTGGGAGCGGAAAATACAAAGTGCGGAAACCCAGGGCGTTCAATTTGAATGCCGTGATCCCTATCTCACTTTTTTGTTTTCTACGCTCAAAGCGTGGGTCGGCTGGATGAAGCGCAAAGACGGCGCGGGAAATGTTTTTGGCGCTTCTGGAATTCGTGTGGGATGATTGTGTAAAATGCACAGCATGAGCAACGAGTCACTCGAAGAGTTCTACGGACACATCCTCGGCATCG
>JAGVPM010000060.1 GCA_020052235.1 Candidatus Goldiibacteriota bacterium | reverse complement strand
GACCCCTCACCCTCTCCCTCTCCCGCAGCTAACGCCGGGGAGAGGGGATATTATATGATGCTCATTCCTCTCGTTGAGACAGTTGTGACACAGTCTCTTAAAGAGGGGGAGCGAGGGGGCGTTCCTAGAGTGCCATGTGTTTAAAACCACACATTAAAATACCCGGTCAAACTCCCTGTGCGCAAAGAAATTTCCGACAAACTGCTTGGGTTTGAAAACTGCGCCCAACCCGCGTCGTAAATGACATCAATACTCCAATGCTCGGAATCACGGTATTTCAAGTGAATATTTCCGTGCCAGCGCGGAGCGGTCCCGGATGAATCAACCTCGTAAATATCTGTTATCCATTGGTAGGTCAAATAGCCGCTTTCAAACAACTCAAGCGAAGCCTGGGGTGCATACCCGGCTCCCAAAATAATACTCGTGGATGAATTCCGAAACGCGGCAAATTTCAAAAAGGCTTCGTACTCGCGTAAACGATAGAGCAACCGGGGTTGATCACCGTAGTAATTTTTAACATCATGATCCCAATACGACACACCCAATTGCCAGCGATCATATTCATATCCGATATCAATCCCCACTTGCTGTTGCCAAGCCCATAAAAAACGTTCATCCACCCAGTTTGAATCAAAATCCGTGCCTTGCCACATCCCACTGCTTGCCCAATCGCTCCGGCCGCCTGAAAATTGCCCAAACCAGCCTGCATAACTGTATTTCACCGCAGCTTTAGCCAAGGTGCTTTGAATCAACGTCCCGAAATATTTCCCTGCCGCATCCCGGGTAAAGGCTTGCACGGAAAAATATTCCATGCCGATCCCGCCCTCAATCTCACCCCGGGCATGGCTGGTCAAGGCCAAACCGGCCATTAAAAGTAAAATACCCAACCAACGGCTCATACGAACTCCTAAAATAATTTTTCCCCGCCGGCAGGCGGACTTATTCATGCCTCAAATACCGAACCCGCCTGCCCAAAGCTTTTCCAAAAATACTTTCCACGGCAGTACCTCAATGTCTTTCCCCATACGCCGGGGTTCACGTTCCAAACTCACGATCACACTGTGCTTGACCGGCCCGTCTTCCCGCAAAGCGCTTAACTCGCGGTTATCGCCGTCGTGGACCCGTTTCATGCCCTTGACCTCAATGGCCAGATCTTTTTCCCCCACGATAAAATCAACTTCTTGCCCGCTGCTGGAACGCCAAAACGCAATCGGCAGTTCCGGATTGCGGTAGGCCTGATAGGCTTTCAGTTCCATGAGTACAAAATGCTCAAATGATTTCCCAAAATCCGAGCTGCCCACCAACGGCGTGCGCCGGGCCAGGTAGTTAGTCACGCCGACATCGAAAAAATAAAATTTTTCAGTAAGAATCATCCGGCGTGTCCGCGACTTTTTCCACGGCGGAATCCGATACCCCAGATAGGTGTCTTCCAAAATATCAAAATATGTCCGCACGGTCTTGGCCGAGATGCCCGCTTCACGGGCCACATTGACATAATTCAGCAACTCACTGGACGTTATGGCCGCCACTTGCAGAAATTCGGAAAAAGCGGGGATGTTTTGAATTTGGGCCTCACTCAACACTTCTTCCTTCAAATAATCGGCGATATACGCGCGCAAATCCTCCCGGGGCGACGGTGAAAGGAAGTGCATGGGCAGCAACCCTGAGTGCATGGCCGTTTCCAAATCTAACCCTTCCACTTCCATAAACGAAAGCGGCACCATGATTTTGCGCCAGGCCCGCCCCCCCAAAAGATTGGCATGCCCCCGGCGCAGTTTCCTGGCACTCGACCCGGTCAGAAGAAACGACAAGCCTTTATTTTCAATCAGCCAATGGACCTCATCCAGCAGGGCCGGAACTTTCTGTACCTCGTCAATGACAATCAGTTTTTTGTGCTCGGAATAGCGCTCCCGCAGCAAAGCAGGCCTGACCGCATATTCGGCGAACACATCGGTTTTTAAAAGATCGATTAAGGTGTGCCCGGACAAAGCATGCGAGATCCAGTAGCTCTTCCCGACTTTTCTGGGTCCCCAAAGAAAAGCCGAACGCCGCGGCGGTAAATTGAGCGAAAATAGTCTTTTGCAAATCTTTCTCATGCGGTAATTTTATCAGGATAAAATTACTTTGTAAACATTTTTATCTTTGTCCGTCATCCCGATACCGGAATGCCCGAACCCCGGATCAAGTCCGGGGCAGCAATCAAAAATATCCGCCCACTTATTAATTTTCATTCCAGGTATAAAACCCGCCGGGGGTGGGTTGGACCCAGCCGTCCAATTCCAATCGCAAAAGTTCGCTTAATAATTTCGAAACCGGCTGTCCGCATTCCGCCGCCAGTTGGTCCACGTGGCAGGCTCCGGCATGCAGGGCGTGATAAATTTTCAGTTGCTCCTGGGTCAATACCGGCAAGCGGCTCTCCAACCCCACGCCCGTCGCAATCAGCCCGCCCTCTTCATGGGCCAGGGAAAACTCTTCCAAGATGTCGCGCAGGTTCATGACCAGTTTGGCGCCGTCCTGAATCAACCCATGCGTTCCCTGCGAGGTGGGGGAATCGTATTTTCCGGGGACGGCAAACACTTCGCGGCCCTGTTCGGCGGCCCAGCGCGCGGTAATCAGTGCACCCGATTTCACTCCGGCTTCAACCACCAAAACCCCCAGGGACAACCCGCTGATCAAACGGTTGCGCCTGGGAAAATTTTCCTTCATCGGCGATGTGCCCAAGGGAAACTCGGAAATCACGGCCCCGGATTTCACGATGAGGTCATGCAAGTCCCGGTGCTCTTCGGGATAAACCCGGTCCAGTCCGTGCGCCAGCACGGCGATGGTCCGGCCGCCTGAATCCAGCGCGCCCTGATGGGCTTGCGCGTCAATGCCGCGCGCGAGACCCGAAACCACCGTAAACCCCACTTCCGCCAATGACCGGGCAAATTGCAACGCGGCTTCTTTGCCGTACATGCTGGGTTTGCGGCAGCCGACAATGCTCAGGGATTTTTCATCTTCGGGGGTCAAATTCCCGCGCAGGTAAATCACGGGAGGGGGAATGGAAATTTGCCGCAACAAGGCGGGGTAAGCCTCATCGGCCAAAGTTAAAATCCGGCAATTCACCAACCGGCAGCGGGATAATTCTTCTTCCACCCGGCAGGGCCAATCCAAGGCTTTGATCCGCCCGGCCACCTCGGTTCCAATTTTCCCCTGCTCCATCAACTCGGCTAGGGACATGGCGAAAACTTTTTCCGGGGAGCCGCAGGCTTGGGCCAAACGGTGCGCCCGCGCAGGTCCAATGCCTTCCACTAAATTTAAACCGATCCAGCCGAACGCGGGGGTGATCATAAGCGAAGCTTTCAGGGAAACCACAGGTTTCCCTGACGCGGACTCAAAGTCCGCTGTTCCTTCCTATTTTAGTTGGGGATGCTTCGCCCCCAAACCCCCGCCTCTGTTCTATGATGAGGCCGGGTTACACAAAAGCCACGGTGACTTTGGCACCGTCACGCAAGGGGGTGGTAAATCCGGCCGGTTGGCCGTCCACGGTGAGTTTCAGGGAACCGCCGCTCGGGGGCGGAACCAAGGGAACGCCTTCCAATACCTGGGAAAGGATAGGCGCATCATCGGCGTGTTTCTCGACTTTCACATCCGCCTGATCCGGCAACAGGTCGCTTAATTGGGCAGGGTGTCCGTTCACCAAAATCCGGCTCCCGCCGTAATCAAGAGTTTTGGGTTGGCCATTCACCAGGACCGTCATGCGGGCCGGAGTAATCAGCGGCCCCACCAAGTCCTTCACCCGGACTGCGGCGCCGGTGCGTTTCCATTCAATACGGTCATCGGGGCGGGGGCGGTATTCCATTCCCACGGCCTTGCCATTGGCTGTGATGCTTAATTGTTTTTCATCCCAGCGGCGGACTTCCCCGTTTACCCGCACCTGAAACGCCAACTCGTACCCGGAACTTGCCAGTTCCGGGTACAATTCTCCCAGCATACGGTCCGAGACCCACTCCAACTCGGCGCGATCCTGAATCAACACGTTTCCGGAAACCGGTTCGCCATTCAATGTCAGCACCAGGGTCAAATCTTCATGCCGGTCGTTGATGGAGCACCATACGGGTCCAACGGGTTTGGGAATGGAATCCGAATGCAAAACCGCATCCTCGCCGTCCATTGCCTCTTGAATCGTCAAGGAATCGCCCTCAACCAGGGGTGACTCCAATCCGGCCGGGCGGTCATTGACCAGCATCACGGACGGTGTTCCTGCCATGCCCCGGGCCACCTGCAATTTCCCCTGCAAGGTGTAGGTCACGGCCCGGCCCGGTTTGGCGTACAGGCGTTTGATTTCATGCCCTGACGACACCAACGCATCCAAAATCGTGGATGTATCATGCAGGGCCAGCAACTGCACGGCTTGGCCGTTGACATGCACATTGAAAAAATTCAGTCCCCGGCCGCGCAGGGTGGAAAAGGCAATGCCTAAAAGCGTAACAGCTTCAATGCCGTTAAGCACTCCCGTGGCGTCCTCCAAATCCGGAATGGTGTCCGGTCCCCGCACCCCAACCCGCGTGGCATCCATGCCCAGAGCTTGCGCCAGCAGCGCGCCCAGCCCCGGCGTGGCACTGCCGCCGCCGACCATAATCACGGCTTTGGGTGCGCCGCCGTTCAAAGTCAAAATACGCTCGGCAATGGCTCTGGCCAGTTTATTTACGGCCGGTTCCAATGCCGCCGACACTTCCGCCGGTGTGTGGCGCAAAGCTTGCCCCAGCAGGGTTTTAAATTCAAGCGGTTTGTTGCCGGCGATTTCCAGCTGCCGCTTCACGCGCTCGGCTTCGGCAAACTCGAGCAAATAATGATCGCACAAACTTTCGGTGATTTCATCGCCGGCTTCGGTCACCATGGCGTAGGCAAATACCGAACCGTCCCGGGTCACGGCAATATCGGATGTGCCCGCGCCGATGTCCACCAAAGCCAGGTTCATGCGGCGCAGGTCCGGAGGAATGGTTGCTTCCATGGCCGCAATGGGTTCGAGCGTCAACGTGGTCGCTTGCAAATCGGCGCGGCGTAAAACCGCCAGCAGGGAATCCACCACCTGCCGCGGCAGGAATGTCGCCAACACTTCCAGCGTCACATCCCGGCCCTGATGCCCGGCCAGCTCGTCCATGCGCTGATTGTCCAGCAGCATGCGGACCGGAGAATATCCCACGCAGTGCAGGGTGGCCCGTTCGTTGCCGGACTGCACGCGATGATAGGCCGCGCGGGCAGCCGCCAATTCCATTTCCTGAACTTGAGCCTGGGTAATTTCGGTAATAAAGGGAAACTGTTTGCGGCTTTCGGCCGACTCGGTCAGCAGGGCGCGCCCGGCCGCGGCCACGGCAGCGTGCGTCAGTTTCAAGCCCGAGGCTTTTTCCAACTCGCGTTTGACTTGGCAGACCACTTCGGCCACGGCCTCGATTTTATGCACCTGACCGTCCACCATGGAACGGTCCGGGTGCTGAATGATGCAGGCCGCCAATATGCGCAATCCGCGCTGGTGCGGCAATGCCACCAGGCCCGCGACTTTGCGCGTTCCGATGTCCAAGGCCAAAAGGGGTTTTTCGTTCATGCTCAGCTTCTTGTCCGGATGGCTTTCAGAATTTGCTCCAATGAATTTTTCTCCGGGATTAAAAAGAAATGTCCGTTTATGACGCGGTTGGGTTCTGAAAATGTGGTTTCAATGCACAGCACCTTCAAATCCTCGGGCATGCCCTTGGTGACTTCCGCCATGACCGCCTCGGCCAAGTCAAAAACCAGCTGCGGCACGGACTGCAACAGCATCAGGCCCAAAAATTCGGTCAAGGCATTCAAATAGGCACCCGCCAAAATGTTCCCCACTTCCTTGATGGCCGAGTGCTCCAGCGCGGTTAAAATTTGCCGTTCATCGGCTTGTTGCTTGGTCAGCATGGTCGCCAATTGCACGGCGCTGGTCCGGGGCAGAATCAGCACGATTTTAGCCGACACGTCGCCCAGCACGTGCATGGTTACCCCGGCGATCAGCGATTGCGCTCCGCCCACCAAATTAATAATCTCATCCAGCGTCAGGAAAAGCACCTGCGGGACTTTAATAAAGATTTTTTTCTCAATCAATTGCGACAACGCCGTTGCGGCGTGCCCGGCCCCGATGTTGCCGACTTCCTTGATGGCGTCCATTTGGGTTTCGTCTAATTTGGGTGTATCAAACAAAACAGATTACCTCGCTCCCTTATTGTAACAGTGTGGGTACGTCCAAAACCAGGGCAATGCGGCCATCACCTAAAATGGTTACACCCGAAAAACCCCGTACGCCCTTGAGCATGGCGCCTAAAGACTTGATGGCGATTTCCTGCTGCCCCAGCACTTCGTCCACCAGCAGCCCGACGCGGATTTCGCCCACCTCGGTCACCAAAATGGAGGGATTGTTGTTTTCCAAATCCGCAGGTGAAACGTCCGTGGGAACATTGAGCACCTTTTGCAGCCGGACCAAAGGCAATACGCTGTTGCGGTGCAAGACCACTTCCCGATGCTTGATGAATTTAATTTCCGCGGCCGCCAGTTCCAAGGTTTCCACTGTATTAATGACCGGGATGGAATAAATTTCCTTCCCCACCCGGATCAGCAATGCTTGAATAATGGCCAAGGTCATGGGCAGCCGCAGGATAAACGTGCTGCCCTGGCCCACATGGCTCTCAATCCGCAAGCTTCCGCCGAACGACTCGATTTTGGTGCGGACCGCGTCCACCCCTACGCCGCGGCCGCTGACTTCCGTGACCACCTTGGCCGTGGTCACGCCGGGCAGCGAAATCATATTGATGGCTTCCTGCTCGGACATGCGCTCGGCCTCTTCCAGGCTGACCAACCCGTGCTCCACGGCCACGCGCCGGATGGTTTGCGGATCGATCCCATGCCCGTCATCCACCACTTTGATGATGACATGGTTTTTTTCGCGTGAAGCCGCCAGCCGGATCAACCCCCGGCGATTCTTCCCGGCCCGCAGGCGTTCCTCCGGGGATTCAATGCCGTGATCCACCGCGTTGCGCAATAAATGCACCAGGGGATCGTTGATTTCATCCAGGACCGTGCGGTCCAGTTCAATGTCCTTGCCTTCCATCAGCAAATCGAGTTCCTTGCCGTTCTCCTTGGCCAAGTCCCGCACCATGCGCGGGAACCGGTTGAAAATATGCTCCATGGGCACCATGCGTACTTCCGTGACTTCATCCTGCAACTCATTGGTGACCCGGTCAAAATGGGCCAGGGCTTCCTTAAGGTCTTTTAAATTGTACTGCTTGGAAATTTGCGACAACCGGATCTTATTAATGACCAATTCCCCGACCAAATTCTGCAAATTGTCCAGCCGTTCAATGCTGACCCGGATGCTCTGCACGGCCCGGCCCTGAACCGTTTCGCCTTTAACTGTTTGAACTTTTTCTTCATCCTTGGCGGGCGTAATTTGCAGTTTGGCCACCGGAACCGCATTGCCGCAAAATCCCTGCACATCCCGGGGCTGCAACTCCATCACCTCATAGGATTCCAATTCCGCAATGCCTTTCAACGCTTTGCGCATGAGATCCGGTTCTTTTTTAGACAGCAAAACCAGCGCAAAGTCCCGTTCAAATTGCCCTTCCTGCAAGGCCTGCGCTTCAGGCTGAGTGGCGATCACCTCGCCGTGCTCGGAAAGGGCTTTAAATGCCATAAAAGCACGAACGCCCTTAAATGAACACTCAATGTCCACCCGTACTTTAATGCCGTAAGTTACAAAACCCTCATCTTTGGAATTGGCGATGATCTGCTCCAGATGGTCAATGGAAACTTCGCCGGGGCTCAAAGACGCCAACAGGGGAGCCGACGCGGATGCCGTTCCGGCCTTGGCCGCACTTGCGGCGTCTTTTTCCAACACTTTGAGCTTATCCAACAAGGGAGACACATCTAAATTTTTAGGTTCCGAGGAAGAAATTTCATCCACCAGCAGCGACAGCATATCCAGGCACTGGAACAACACGTCGATAACCGACGCTTCCACAGGACTGCCCGCCCGCCGGAAACGCTCAAACACATTTTCCATTTGATGGGTCAGCTCGGTAATTTGATCAAACCCCATGGTCGCGGCCATGCCTTTTAAGGTATGCGCGGTCCGAAAAATTTCATTTAATGATTTGGAATCTGAAGGATTTTTCTCAAGAATAAGCAACATTTGGTTTAAAACATCCAAATGTTCCAATGATTCGCTGATAAAAATGTCTTTGTATTGCAGCGTATCCATGGATTGGTCCCATCCACTTAAATGATTGGTAAATTGTATGGTAGCAGGAATTTTTTTCCTGCGCAACCTTCTTTTTTACCGCCACACCCTCATACCGAGTGTAGTGTCTCCAACGCTTCTTTACATTTGATTGTCATTGCGAGAAGCGTTTTTGCGACGAAGCAATCTGTTTTAAGCTCTAAACGCTCCGAAAAAGCG
>JAGVPM010000173.1 GCA_020052235.1 Candidatus Goldiibacteriota bacterium | reverse complement strand
GGAGGTTTTTCTATGAATGCAATGGCGGAAATCGCGCGGCAGGAATTGCTGGAAGGCGTATCCTTGCGCGAATGGGCGGCGCGGGAATTGTCCCTGCCCGTGGCGCAAGCCGCGGAGGTAATTGCGGATGCGCTGCGCGCTGGGGGAAAATTGCTGATTTGCGGGAACGGCGGCTCGGCGGCCGATGCCCAGCATTATGCCACGGAATTGGTGGCGCGCCTGTATCAGCGCGAGCGCCCGGCCATGGCGGCCATTGCCCTGACTACTGACACCTCGGCGCTGACGGCGTTGGCCAATGATTATGGATTTGAGCATGTGTTCTCCCGCCAGGTGGAAGCGTTGGGCCGTCCCGGGGACGTGCTGTTGGGCTTGAGCACGTCCGGCAATTCGGCCAATGTGCTGGCCGCCATGGCTACGGCTAAAAAGCAAGGCATGAAAATTATTTCCTTCGTAGGCGAGGGTGGTAAAATGGCGCCGCTTTCGGATGTGGTGCTGGCCGTGCCCTCGAAAAATACCATGCGCATCCAGGAGATTCATCTGGCCCTGGGGCACGTGTTGTGCAAACTGGTGGAAGAGCTGGTGTATCCTCAAGAACGGAGTACGCAGGCATGAAAAATGTCAAAACCGCGCGGCTGAAAAAAATAGTGGATCAATTTACCAATAAAAAAATTCTCGTCCTGGGCGATGTGATGCTGGACGAATACATTTGGGGCAAGGTCAGCCGGATTTCCCCGGAGGCGCCTATCCCCGTGGTGCACGTGCAACGCGAGGATGCCATGCCCGGTGGGGCGGCCAATGTGGCCAACAATATCCGGGCTTTGGGCGGCAAGGTGGTTTTGGCCGGGGTGGTGGGCACGGATGCGGCCGCCAATCGGATGATTGCCATTTTAGATAAGGAAGGCGTGAATACCCAATTGCTCATACGCGACGGTTCGCGCCCGACGATCACAAAAACCCGGGTGATCGCGCATTCGCAGCAGGTTGTGCGCATTGACCGCGAGGATTCCATGGAACTCTCGGGCAAGATGGTGGCGCAATTGCTGTCCGGCATCGAGCGGGTGATCAAAACCGTGGACGCGGTGATTATTTCCGATTACAACAAGGGCTTGTTGACCGAGACCCTGGCCCAAGGCGTGATTGCCCTGGCGCAAAAATATAAAAAACCGATTACCGGCGATCCCAAACCTGAAAATATCATGAAGTTCAAGGGCGTCACGCTGATTTCTCCCAACCAGATGGAGGCGGAAAAAGCCTCGGGGATCAAGATCAGCAATTTGGCTAGCCTGCATGCGGCCGGGACGCGGATTCTGGAAAAATTGCACTGCGAGGCTGTGCTCATTACGCGCGGGGAAGAGGGCATGTCCCTGTTTGAACGCGGCGGGCATGTGTCGCATATTCCCACCGTGGCGCAGGAAGTTTACGATGTTTCCGGGGCCGGGGATACCGTGATTTCCACGCTGACGCTGGGGTTGGCCGCAGGCGGTAATTTCCGCGAATCATCCGTGGCCGCCAATTGCGCGGCCGGGATTACCGTTGGGGAAGTCGGCGTGGCCACCACCACCCAGGCCGAATTGAAAAAAAGCATTGCGGAGGAATCATGGAAGTCGTAGTCGGGTTGCCCCGGGATCCGCGTTCGAAAATTACGGACCGCGCCGAGGCGGCCGCGCGCGTGGCGCGTTGGACCCAAGTCGGGCGCAAGGTGGTGTTTACCAACGGCTGCTTTGATCTGCTGCATCAGGGGCACGCCCGTTACCTGGCCGCGGCCCGCAAATTAGGGGACGCGCTGGTGGTGGGATTAAACAGCGACTCCTCGGTGCGCCGCATCAAGGGCGAGAAACGCCCGATCCTGCCCCAGGATGAACGCGCGGAATTGATCGCCTCGCTGGAATGCGTGGATCTGGTGATAATTTTTGATGAAGACGATCCAGGTGCGCTGATTGCGGCCGTGAAACCGTTTTATTTGGTCAAGGGCGCGGACTGGCCCAAGGAAAAAGTCATTGGCCGCGAAACCGTGCTCGCCCTGGGCGGGGATGTGGTGAACATGCCCCTGGTGGAAGGCCGCAGCACGACTTCGGTTATTCAAATCATCAAGGAACGGTTTTAGGCATGCGCATTGTCGGCATCATACCCGCCCGCTATGCCTCCACGCGTTTGCCGGGGAAACCCCTGGCGGATATTCACGGCAAGGCTTTGATCGAACATGTGTGGCAACGCGCGCAAAAAGCCAAATTGCTTTCCCGCGTGATTGTGGCCACGGACGATCGCCGCATTGCCGCCGAGGTGGAACGTTTTGGCGGCGAAGCGGTTATGACCCCGGTGGCCTGCGCATCGGGCACGGACCGGCTGGCCGTGGTGGCTAAAAAAATCGCGTGCGATGTGGTGGTGAACATTCAAGGGGACGAGCCTTTTATTCTTCCGGGCACCATTGACCGTTTGTGCGCACCCTTGGCGCAGGACCGGAATTTAACCATGGCCACCCTGTCCGCGCCCTTGCCGGAGGAGGAATTTGCCAATCCCAATGCCGTCAAGGTCGTGTGCGATTTGGACGGGAACGCGCTTTATTTTTCCCGGGCCCCTATTCCGTATCCGCGTGACGGAGTGACGCAAGCCTGGAACAAAGCCGTCCGTTTGCATCTGGGGCTTTATGCCTACCGGCGCTCTTTTTTACTGCGTTACGCGTCCTGGCCGCAAACGCCGCTGGAAAAACTCGAGAAACTGGAACAGCTCCGCGCCTTGGAGCACGGGGTGAAAATCCGCGTGGTTTTGGTTAAAAAATCCACCTTGTCCGTCGATACTAGGGATGATCTGGAGCGTGCCCGAAAAATCATGAAAAGGTGATCTCTATGCGTCTTTGGCGATGGGTGTGTGCGGCCATGCTGGCAAGCGGGTTAACTCTTCCGGCGCAGGCGGCCACCACCACCTTGACGCTTTTGGGCACTGTGACGGATGCTTCAAATAACGCACCGTGCGTTGGGGCTACAGTGCAAGTTGACTACGGCACGACGACCATTACCGGCAGTCAGGGCCAGTATGTCCTTAATAATCTAACCATTGATACTTCACCTGGTTATTACCATTACTTTATTATTTCAAAAACCGGATATGCCTCCTACCGCGAGGAAAATCCCAGCTACATTCCGGCCGGGGGCACCACGACGCATAATGCCACGGTATACGTGGGAGCGTTAATCAGCGGGACCGTGCGCGATGCCGTAACCTCGGCGGCCTTGGCCGGCGCTACCATCACGGCCAATTCCCGCGGAAATTCATCCTACAATAAAGTGTTCAGCCAACTTGACGGAACATACAGCTTGCGGCAATCACCGGGGGATATGTGGTTTTATGCCTCAAACTCCGGGCACGCCGATTCTATGCAAAAAGAGCTTACCGTGAACGACGGGGCGGCGTATACGTTTGATTTTTCACTCTACCAGGGAGGCACCATTAGCGGAACCGTTAAATACGGCGACACCACGGCCACCGTGGCCAATGCCTGCATTCAAGCGCGCCTTCCCAATTCACGTTCCAGTGTTCCCGTGAGCATAACGTATACGGCGGCTGACGGAACTTATCAACTCATGCACGTTTATCCCGGCAAAAATGACGTGTCGGCCAGTCCGACGGGAACGGGCTGGGCCAATGCCTACCGGTACAATGTGGATGTGCCGGATCAAGGCACGGCCGCCAATATTGATTTTAAACTTCAGGCAGGCGGGAGCTTGCAGGGAACCGTGCAGGATTATTCAGGCGCCGGCGTTATTAACGCCGACGTGATTGCGTATCCGAACAATGGAAATATCACCAACACGCAGCAGATCAAAACAGGCACTGGCGGTTTTTACAGTTTCACCGGGTTGCCGTTGGGCGGGTATTCCTTAACCATTAAACCCCAGCAGGGCGGCAATTTGCAAATAGCCCAAATCAGCGGCATTACCATTGCCTCGGGTCCCGCTTCAGTGCGCAACGCCACCTTGCAATTGGGCGGGAAAATACGCGGGACGATCCGGGATACGGGCGGGCAGGGTGTTGCCAATGCCAATATTTCCTTGGATCTGGATCTGCAGTATCCGTTCCAGGAAGTTTACCGGGTTACTTCCGATGCTTCGGGAACGTATCAGGTGGACGGATTGTCGCCTTATCAAAGTTATACCCTTTCGGTCCAAGCGCCGTCCACGGGCACGATTTTGGCCGTGCAAGTCAAACGGTCCATCAATGTGGGCGAAGGCGAAACTCGCCAGGAAGATTTTACACTCAGTGCCGGCGGCGGCCGGAGCGGGGTGGTGATGAGCAGCGACGGGCAATTGGTTTCAAAGGGAACGGCTGTTGCTTTTAATTCTGTTATTGGCATTGGCGTTGATTTTGACAGTTTGAGCGGCAGTTATATACTTACGAGTTTGGTCGAAGGAGATTATTTATTTGTAGTGGCGCCTTCATCTGGAAATTGGCAGCGGTTTACGGGGTTTATGCACGTAACGGCGGAAGTCATGGACGCCTATAATATCACATTGACCCAGGGCGGGAGTTTGGACGGCCAGGTTACGGACGCAGGCGGGCAACCCGTGAGTAATGTCCGCATCCGGATTTTGGATAAAATGGGGACGCTGTCATCCATTAATTTTTTCGATGTGGAAACCTTCACGGACAGCAATGGAAGTTATCATTTAGAGGGGCTGACCACAGGAACCTATGCCGTGGAAGCGCTGCCTCAGGTTCAGGATAACGGAGGCCCGGCCAGCCGGAAAGTAGACGATGTTGTGATTTCAGCCGGGCAAACCCAAGTGCAGAATATTGTCCTGCCAACAGGCACCAAGGTATACGGCACGGTCCGTGACCAATTGGGAAACCGGATCATAAATGGCGCGGTTTTTTTCTGGTCCGATACCCAAACCAGCGCGTATGCGTCGGTTAATTTGGATGAATCCGGAACGTATACGGTCATGCTGCCTCAGGGAACATACAAAGCCCAGGCCTATTATACGTCCACGCTGGGAACCAATCTGGGCATGGAGCCGTATCCGTCAGTGACGGTTCCGGCCGCGCCTCAAACCCTGCAAAAAGAATTTGTTTTGCAAATAGGCGGAACGCTTTCGGGTTCGGTCATGGATGCGCTGGGTAATCCGGTTTCACTCGCCCTGGTACAGGTGTATCAGGAGGATAATCCCTTGCCGGCCAGGATTGCGCTTACGGATGCTTCGGGGCAATACCGGATTATGGGACTGCAAACCGGGTCGTATTATTTGCAGGCGCAAGCCACCGGGTATACGTTTAACCGCATCAGGGTGGATGGCATTGCGCTGGGGGCAAACACCGTGCAGACCAATTTGGTTATGGTGGCACAGACCACCATCGGCGGCACGGTTACGGATAAGAATCAGCGTAAGATTAAGGAAGCGGTTGTGCAAGCGTTGGATCCGGCAAGCGGAACGGTTGTGGTCCAGACTTCAGCCGATGACCAGGGGGCGTTTGTCCTGCAATCATTGAGCGGAGGCCCGTTTACAGTGAAGGCCGTGGCACCCGGGCTCAAGAGCGAGACGCATACGGGTTTAAATGCCGGGGACCGCACGGATTTTGTACTGGAGCCGCTGATCAATAAAGACGAGGTAATCAGTTACCCCAACCCCTGCCGTGGAAGCAGCCTGACGTTTTTATTTTGGGCTGAAAAAACAGGCACGGCTTTGATCCGGGTTTATAACCAAACCGGGGAATTGGTCTGGGACTGGGAAGGCGCGGTGTCGGGCCCGAAATTCAACCGGCGGGGGTGGCAGGTTTCAGGCGTGGCACCCGGGGTGTATTTGTATAAGATTAAAACCCGCTATGAGGACGGGAGCGAGGTTAATTCCACAGTGGGGAAATTAACCGTATTGAAATAGAAAAAAATCTGCTAAAATTATCCGACCGTATATTTCAGGGATAAGTGTTTAAAAATAATTTGAAGGAAAAAGAAATGTTACAAAGAAATGTCGGTTTGCTTGGTGTCGTGGTTATTTTCCTTGTGTCCAATAATTTGGCTTGGGCAAATTGGGTGCAAGATGGTGCGAGCTTAAATGGAAATACCACACAAGGCGCTTTCGCGCCAAGTATTGCTGTGAAAAATAATATTCCCTATGTAGCGTGGTGTGAATCGCAAGGCTCCGCTTTACAGATCTTCGTTAAATATTTAAATGGCAATAGTTGGGTTCAACAAGGCGGGAGTTTAAACGTTAGTACCGCCTGTACGGCATCCGGGCCTATCTTGGCTTTTTCCAATACGACTCCAAATGTAATCTGGCAGGAAAACACTTCAATGTGGCAATGGAATATTTATACCAAATATTGGTATGGAAATAACTGGGTGTCTTTAGGAGGAAGCCTGCGGGTTTATCCGGGTGATTACCATTGGCCGGAATCACCTTGTATAGCAATAAATAATGATACTCCATATGCAACATGGGCCGAGAATAATGGATACAAATATGTGAATGTCAAGCATTGGAACGGTGCGGCGTGGGTGCAAGATGGAGGCATTTTAAATGTTAATTCCAACCAAGACGCAGCTAGTGCGAAGATAATAATTTTCAATAATTATCCGTATGTGGCCTGGTGTGAAAATAGCGGTTATTATCAACTCTATGTGAAAAAATGGAACGGCAGTGCTTGGAGTCCATTGGGCGGCAGTTTAAATAATAACACACTGCAATCGGCCGCTTCACCCAACATGGTTATTCATCAAAATCAACTGCATATAACCTGGGTTGAATCAAATGGTACAGAGAACCAACTTTATGTAAAACGTTGGGATGGATTTTCCTGGGTACAACTTGGGCCCGCTTTGAATCTGGATACTGCTAAAGATGCAAACGCACCTGTTATGGCAAGTTTTAATGACGTTCTGTATCTCGCTTGGATTGAGTCGAACGGAACAGCGGATCAATTGAATATAAAATATTTTCGGGAAAATAATTGGGCGAATGAAAGTTTGGGTGTGAATTTGAACGTAAACAAAAATGCCTCGGGGCCAAGCATGGCGGTTTCAACGGATAAACTATACATTGCGTGGAATGAACCCGAAAATTCAATAAGCCAGATTTATGTTAAACATTGGGTTGCACCGACAGCCACTCCAACTCCTGCCTTAACCGCAACCGCGACAGCAACTTTATTGGCGACCAATCCGGGCGTGCTTTTTACTTCCACTAAAACAAATAGTGACTCGGATAGATCTCTGAAAATATATTGTAGTAAAATAAATCCCAAACGGGGTGAACGTGCAATAATTCGTTGGACTCAACCACAGACGGCGCCGATGACGGTAGAGATTTATAATATGGTTGGAGACAAGATTGTTACTTTGGTTAACCATAGAGAATATTCATCGGGACAAAGAAACGAGGTGACTTGGGATGGCCGGAATACCTCGGGAAATATTGTGGGAAGCGGTATTTATATTGTCTATATTAGAACAGCTGATTATGAAGCATACAGTAAGATCGCGGTAATTAAATGAGCGCCGAGACAAACTGCGTACGCGGAATGGATTGCTGATGGGGGAGTGAAAATGGAAAAGCCGCTGTAAGTTGTTAGAGGCAAAAAGGCGGGTTATAATGAATGCTTTTAAATGTTTCGTGGCGTTTTTTTTACTTTGTTTACTCGGGTTGGGCCACATTAAAGCTCAGGCCGCTACTACTCTCGTAGGTACCATCTGGGACGCGTCTAACAATACACCCTGCGCGGATGCGTTTGTAGCTGCCATAGCGAATTCATATACAGTGGACGCAGCCTATACCAATAATCAAGGTTATTATTTTTTCCCCAGTATGATCGTGGACGTAAATTCCGTATATTATTTTCTTGTGACTAAAACCGGATATGCCAGTTACGGCGAGCTTAATCCATCGGATATTGTTGGCAATCAAGTGAACACGAAAAACGCAAGCCTGTATCTCGGTTCGCTGATATCAGGTCACGCACGGGCCGCGTTGGGCGGCGCGGTTATAGCCGGAACCACTATCAGCGCCAACAGCAATGACACGGGAAATCATTACAACGCCAGCGGGGCCAGCGGCCTGGATGGGTATTATGAACTGCGCCAGCCGCCGGGAATTTCCAGCCTGACTACGAGCGATTCCAGGTATGCCTCCGTGCCGACAAGAAAAATCACGTTAACCGACAAAGTGGATTATCCCAATGTGGATTTTGATCTTTATGTAGGAGGCGCTATTTCCGGCAGCGTCACGTTTGCCGGGACCACCATTCCGGCAGCCGGGGTTACGCTGGCGACTGTGTATGCGGGCGCTACTGATTTTTTACCGCAGAGCATCACGTACACGGCGGCGGACGGAACGTACATGATGCAGCATGTGTACCCGGCGGTCAATCATATGATTGCGTACGGGCCTGCGGGATATGCCAATGCCATACGCTACAATCTCACAGTCATTGATCTCCAAACGATCACCGGTATAAATTTCGAACTTCAATTGGGCGGGAGCCTGGATGGGTTCGTGCATGATTATCTTGACCAGCCGGTGAATAAAGCCGTGGTAACAATTTATCCGGCTTCCGGCAACAGCAACAACCAGCAACAATTCACGACCGGGGCCGTGGGAACGTACTCGTTCACCGGACTCACGCGGGGGGTGTACTCCATCCGGGTGACCCCGCCGCAGGGCGGAAATTTACAGATTGCCGAATTCAGCGGGATTTCCCTGCAGGGCTCGGTTACCGTAACCACGCGCAATTTCATTCTGCAGCCCGGCGGAACATTGCAGGGAACTGTTTACGATGCGAACCGCCTGCCGCTGGCTGAAGCCAAGGTGGAAACTTATCTGGACATGAAATTCCCGTTTGAAAAATTGGTGACGGGCAAAACCGATAGTGCGGGCAACTATTCGGTGGACGGACTTTCGCCTTTTCAGAATTATACTCTTTCCATTACCCCCAAAGCCAGCCGGACGGAACTTAATACCGCGGCTTCGGTTAAGGGACTCACGGTCACGGAAAATGCGGTCCGGCAGCAGGATTTTTATTTGCTCCCTGCCGGCGGACGCCGCGGAGTCATTACCGGGGCCGCGGGAAACAGCATGAATGCCGGGAGCGTCATTTTATTAAACGCGGACCATGCCGTGAGCGCGGATTTGGAAATGGATGGTAGTTATGTGCTCTCCTATGCGCCGGAGGGAGACTACTTGTGCATCGTGCAAAATGTAGCCGGGCATGCGCAGACCATAACCGATTATTTGCACGTCACGGCCGGGGCCTTGGAGGAATACAATCAACAGCTTCCAACCGGTGCCGTGATCGACGGATACGTATACGATGCATCCGGAAATTCCCTGGCCGGGGTTAAGGTTGTGGCCAAGAACAAGTTTGACGTCTTGGCTTCCCTGGCGTTTTTTGATCAGACCAGCTATACCGACGACACGGGGTATTACCGTTTGGAAGGCGTGGCGCCCGGAACCTACGCCTTGCAGGCCATGCCGGCGTCCGTGGACAGCGGCGGCATGGCCTGCAGGCAAATCAGCAATGTCACGGTGCAGGACAAGGGTACGTACCGGAACAATTTCAATCTGGTACCCGGGGCGAAGGTGTATGGTTCCATGCACGATACGTACGGCAACCGCACGTTTACGGGCATCATCATGTTTTGGTCCGATGCGGATCCGGCCGGCGTGGGGGCGGTTATGGCCGATCAGTGGGGCAATTATTCGGCCATGCTTGCCCCGGGGACCTACCACAGTCAGGCGTATTTTACCTCCATGCTCGGGGTCAACCTGGCCATGGAACCTTTGGCGGCCATCACCGTGCCCGCAACGCCCCAGACATTGCAGCAGGAGTTTGTCATGCAAACCGGCGGCATTATCTCCGGCCGAATTACCGATCCAAATGGGCATCCCCTGAATTTGTCCATGGTGCAAGCCTATCAGGACGACAATCCGCTTCCGGTCCGGGTCGCGTTCGCCAATACCGGCGGATATTACACGCTTAAAGGACTGCACACCGGGACATTTATTGTGCGGGCCCAAACACCGGGCTATTCCACGGCAACGGCATCCGTGGCAACGCGCATCGGCAACTCCACCGGGCAAGTGGATTTGATCTTGATTCCGCAAACATCCATCGCCGGCGTGGTGCAAAGCGCCCAAGGCAATGCCCTGAAACAAGCGGCGGTTCAGGCCTTGGATGCGCAGGGGACGCTGGTGCTGCAAACCGCCACGGACGAAACCGGCACCTATGTATTGGCGCCGCTTACCGGCGGGCCGTTTCAGATCAAGGCCGCAGCTGTGGGGCTGAAGAGCAGCCTGCAACCGGCGCATTATCCAGGTGACCGCGTGGATTTTTCGCTAGAACCGCTGATCGGACACGACGAAGCCATCAGTTATCCGAACCCTTGCCGGGGAGATGCGCTGTCATTTTTATTTTGGCTGGACGAGGACGCAACGGCGCTGATTCGCGTATACAATCAGTCCGGCGAGTTGATTTGGGATTGGGAAGGACAGGGCATTGGCCGACAATATAACAAGCATGTGTGGCAAGTTTCAGGTGTGGCGCCGGGGGTCTATATTTTCAAAATTACCGCCCGGTTTAACAACGGCACCACCCGCAGTTTTGCCGCAGGAAAGCTGACGGTGATAAAATGATGAAATCCTCTGCCTGCTTTGTGCTGGTGCTGGGTTTGGTGCTGGGGTGCGTTTGGCAGGCCACGGCCGGCGACCGGCTTGCTTCCCGCCGGGCCATGGCGTTTTTGGAAATGGGTGCCGGTCCCCGGGCCTACGGCATGGGTGAGGCGTTCAGCGGGGTGGCCGATGACATCAATACCCTGTCTTGGAACCCGGGCGGTTTGGGCCGTTTGGGTGATGCCCAGTTTTTATTTATGCACAATCAATGGATTGCCAACCTGCGGCAGGAATATCTCGCGTTTGCCTATCCCCAAGCTTGGGGCTGCCCTGCTTTGCAGTTTTCATATTTAAATTCGGATATTCAATTGCGGCGCGATGAGGACGGGCTTTTGACCGGGGATGGGTTCAATCCCTACAGTGCCATGATCGCCGCAGGGTACGGGTATCGGCTGTTGCCGGAGCTGTCCTTGGGCGCGAACCTTACTTATGCCAGGGAACAATTGGATGATGTAACGTATTCCACGGCGTGCGTGGATTTGGGAGTGTTGTACCGGCAAGAAGGGCAATGGTGGTCGGCCGGAGCCGTGGTGCAAAACTTGGGGCTGCCAATAGCCGGTTACCCGTTGCCGCTGACTTTCCGTTTGGGCGCTTCGGGGCGTTGGTTCGCCGACAGCCTGATTGCCAATCTGGAAGTGGCGCGGACTGAACCCGGTTTGTTCCGTTATGGCGCAGGCGTGGAGTATTGGTATCAAAATTTATTTGCCCTGCGGGCGGGATATTTGTGGCGCCCGGAGCGGGAGGGCTTGGATGTTTGGTCCGGCGCGCGCGCGGGCCTGGGTTTTAACATCCAGGGGTATCAGTTGGATTATGCGTTGATCCCGCAGGGGGATTTGGGCTTGGGGCACCGCGCCAGCTTTACTTATTTCTTCGGCGGCGGACGGGCTTTGGCTTCGGAAAAGCAGGCGTTGATTACCGAGGCCCGGCGCCAAGGCCAAAAGGCGCTGCAGGAAAAACAATACCCCCAGGCGGTTGATGCCTTCCAAAAAGTGCTGACCTTTGTCCCGGATGATCCGATCGCGTCCCAAGGGTTGACCAAGGCGCGCGAAGCTGTAAAACGCGAAGAACAGGATAAGGAAATCAATGTCCACTTTGCCAAAGCCGAGCAATTCCGCAAGGCCGGGCAATATCAGGACGCCATGGAGGAGTATCAGCGGATTTTGCTGATTGATGAAAAAAATACCCGCGCGGCCAAGGCACTGGATGAGGTGCGCGGTGAGTATAATGCCAAGGCAATTGCCAAGAATTTGGAAGCAGGACGCAAAGCCTTCGCGACCCGGGATTGGGCTGAAGCGCTTTTGGCCTATCAGAGTGTATTGGATCTGAATGCCAATCATGTTGAGGCCAAGGATATGTTGGCAAAAGTCCGGGGGGAGATGGCCAAAGGTGCGCAAGGGTTCAAAGATCCCCGCATCAAAGAATTATACCTTGCCGGGTTGAAGCGTTTTGAACAAGGCGACTATCGCGGGGCCATGGATGCTTGGTCCAAGTTGCTTAAGCTTGAACCAAAGCATAAGGAAGCCAAGCAATACATGCTGTTGGCTGGGCGCTTGCTGGAGGAAAAAGTTGCGGATTTGATCAGCGCCGGCAGCCGGTATTTGCAGGCAGGCGATCTGGTGCGCGCCGCTTCCAATTGGCGCCGGGTTTTGGCGCTATCGCCGCAACATATCGAAGTGCTTAAATTAATGAAAACCAATGATCCGGCTTTCAGGCAGCGGGCCAAGGAATTGTACTTAAAGGGCATTGAACAATATACCCAAAGCCTGCTGAAACAGGCCATAGCCAATTGGAAAGACACCTTGGCTCTGATTCCGGACTATCCCGGCGCCTCGGATAATATTGATAAAGCGCAGAAAAAACTTAAAGCTACGCAAGAATGAACGGCCCGGAGGATATTAAAAGCGCCCCGGATTTAGGCTGGAATGTGATATAATATTTTCATGTTAAACAAAGAGATTCGAAAATTTAGTTTGCGGGACTTATCCACACCTAAAAATGATTTGGCTTTTTGGCTGAAAAAATCCCCCGAGGAGCGCATTGCTGCAGTGGATTTTTTGCGGCAACAATATTATGGAACCACAACCAGACTTCGAAGAATTGCTCGCGTTGTTCAACTCCCACGGAGTTGACTATCTGATCGCTGGAGGGTACGCCGTTGCATTTTATGGCGCTCCGCGGTTTACCGGGGATATCGATATTCTGGTAAAACCCGACGCGCAAAACGCCCAACGCATTATTTCCGCGCTCTCTGATTTCGGTTTTCAATCCTCCGAATTGACGCCCGCAGACTTTGAACAGACTGAAAAAGTAATTCAGATCGGCGTCCCGCCGGTACGGGTCGACATTCTGACCTCCTTGACCGGTGTTTCTTGGGAGGAAGCTGCTTCTGGAAGAGTGAAAAGCACATATGGCAAAGCCACGGTTTTTTACCTGGGCCGCCCGCAACTCGTGACCAATAAACGTGCTCTGGCAAGAAAAAAAGATTTTGCCGATCTGGAAGCCCTCAACGAAGACTAAATACACATGGATTCTGCAGGGAACGGTTTAAAACCGTTCCCTGCGATAGATAAAAAAACCATAGGCGTGTTGTGCCACTGTCCGTTATTGTCGTTTCCTGCTTTTTTATGAAAAAATCGCATCCGGTTTCCTTTTGACTCCAGCCTTATCTGGGGGGACAATGTCCTCTTTTAATGCGCCGTTTCTTCACATTCCCAAAAAAGATTAAGTAATGCCTTGCAAACGCGAAAAAGACGATTTAAGCTTTAAGCAATTAGCCGGTACCGGCACATTTCGCGCAACTATTTTCAGCCGTTTCGGTCTTAAAGTTTAAAGCCGAAAATTATATGATTATAAAAATTAAAAAGTGAATGCGGAAGTGGATCGGGGTCTATCACAGCACAAACAAATTTTTGACTGAAAGGAATAATCAATATGAAAAAGAATATCAACAGGATTTCGGGCATTACGGTTCGTGGGTTCAAGTCCATATTCAATGAGCAGCATATCGAGATCCGCCCGCTCACTATTCTTGCTGGCGCCAACAGTGCCGGTAAGTCAAGCTTTCTTCAACCGTTGCTTCTTCTGAAGCAGACACTGGAGGCGCCTAGTGATCCTGGTTCTTTGCTATTGGATGGGCCGAATGTTCGTTTTACAAAGGCAGATCAGCTAACGAGCCATTTACTTGCTAAAAAAACCAACACTGAATTTGCAGTTCGGATTGATCTCGTCGAAGCGGCTTCTCTTGAACTTATATTTCACCTTGAAAAAGTCAAAGGGATCGAATTGACGACTATGAAATATATCACCGGGCAAAAACAGACCGATATAATGCAGGGAATGACACATGAACAGATTCTTAAGGTTCTGCCCGATCAGCTGAAAACATTGCACAATGGTATGGAAAAGAGCGAATCCGGCCCTTTCAAATGGACAGTGCGGCGTGAACGATGTTTCTTTATTTTTGAGCTTGTGAGCACGGTCGAGTCCAAACGCCGTGTAAGCTTTGGTCCCTTTGGTGTTTCACCCAGCAGTGATTTTGTACCTTATATTCAAGGCGTGATTCATCTACCTGGGCTCCGGGGCAATCCGCGAAGAACCTACCCCAAGACTGCCGGCGGTCCGGATTTTCAGGGCACATTCGAGCCATATGTGGCGAGTGTAATTGCCCAATGGCAAGCAAATGGCGGAGATAAATTGAAAGAACTGGGTTCCGCACTGGAAACCATGGGCCTTACCTGGAGTGTCAAAGTGGAACCCATTGATGATACGCAAGTTGAGTTGAAGGTCGGACGTTTGCCGCATTGCAAACAGGGTGGTGCATATGATCTTGTAAGTATCGCTGATGTTGGCTTCGGCGTATCGCAATCTCTGCCGGTGGTTGTTGCACTACTGGCTGCGAATCCGGGACAATTGGTTTATTTGGAACAACCCGAGATTCATCTTCATCCATTAGCCATAAGGCGATTGGTTGATGTGCTGCTGAAAGCCATTAAGCGGGGAGTTGTTGCTGTGATCGAGACACATAGTGCTTTACTGTTGCGGGAGGTACAGACACTAGTTGCTACCGGCAAGCTATCTAAGGACGAGGTTAAACTGCATTGGTTGCAACGCGGCGAGGATGGGGGCACTGTTGTCAAGGCAGCGGATATGGATGATAAGGGAGCCTATGGTGACTGGCCTGAAGATTTCGACCAGACTGAACTTCAGGTAGAAATGGCATACCTGGATGCGGTTGAAGCGCGAAGCGGAGTGAAGCAATGAAAAATATTTACTCCCGCTTGCTTGTAATTGACGCTTCAGTTGCCCGATCTGCAGGTGAAACTGAACATCCTGTATCATCTGCATGCCGCGAATGTCTTCAAGCAGTTCTCACTATTTGTCACCGTGTGGTTATAACGGAGCCAATAAAAAGTGAATGGGATAGGCACATGAGCAGGTTTACGCGTAAGTGGCGGCTATCAATGGCTGCCAGACGAAAGTGGAATAGAGATTTGGAACCTGCAGAAATTACTCTAAATATCGGCGCGTTTCCCAAAAAAGCACAAGAGGAGATAGAAAAGGATCGACACCTTCTTGAGGCTGCAGTTGCTGCTGATCGCGTTATCCTTACTCTCGACGATTCTTTACGGAGTGCATTGAACCAAACTCAGGAAGGCAGTAAATTTTTCAAGTCAATAAAGTGGCTCAATCCGGTTCATGATGGAATAGAGATGCTGAAATCATTGTGATAGTACGCGGCAGGTGCCAGGAAAACGCGCCGAAAGACATTGTGAAAAATTGGATGCGCTCCAAAGCCACTATTGAGTTTCTTGGTTTGTGGGAAAAATTGCATAACCCAGGATTCAAAGGAGTCGAATTCGACTCCTTTATACATCAGGCCGGGAGCAACGCATTCGTCCTTTCGCCTTCCAAGTGGATAGAAACCACAAAAGCAATCGGCATAGTTTCAAAATCGGGCAACAACGGCGGTACGTTCGTACAGCTGGTACCGTAACCCGGATTTTACGTTTATGATTATGAATTTTGTAGGGAACGGTTTAATAAAACCGTTCCCTACGACAGATAAAAAATCGCCATGGGTATGCCGTGCCCGTGGTTGGCATCATGGTTTCCGTTTTTTCATGAAAAAACCGCTTCCGATTTCCGTTTGACTCCGGCCTCATCTGCGTTACAATAAGGGAACTTTTTTGAAGGAGCAACAGCATGGCACAGACCAAATTTATTTTTGTAACCGGCGGTGTGGTATCTTCTTTGGGTAAGGGGCTGGCCGCCGCCTCGTTGGGGCAGTTGCTCGAAGCCCGCGGGCTGACCATCACCATGGCAAAGTTCGATCCCTACATTAACGTTGATCCCGGAACCATGAGTCCTTTTCAGCACGGGGAGGTGTATGTAACCGAAGACGGCGCTGAAACCGATTTGGATCTGGGGCATTACGAACGGTTTACCAATTCCATTATCACCAAGTTCAACAATGTCACTACGGGAAAAATTTACGATACGGTCATCCGCAAGGAACGCCGCGGTGACTACTTGGGCAAAACCGTGCAGGTGGTTCCCCATATCACGAATGAGATTAAAGAACGCATCCGCGAGGTGGTTAAGCAGCGGCGCGTGGATGTGGCCATCATCGAAATCGGCGGCACCATCGGCGACATCGAGAGCTTGCCGTTTTTGGAAGCCATCCGCCAATTCCGGCTGGAAGTAGGGCGCGAGAATGCGTTGAACATTCATCTGACGCTCGTACCGTATATTCAAGCAGCCGGTGAGTTAAAGACCAAGCCCACGCAGCATTCGGTCTCTGAAATGCTGTCCATCGGAATACAGCCGGATGTCATTATTTGCCGGACCGAGCATCCGTTGTCCCAAGAAATAAAAAATAAAATTTCCCTGTTTTGCAATGTCGCCCCGGAGGCTGTGATCCAAGGCATGGACGTGAAGTCCATTTATGAATTACCGCTGTTTTTTCATAAGGAAGGGTTGGATGCAATTGTATTAAAGCAATTGGGCATGAAAGCCGCGCCGGCCAAGTTGGACGCTTGGAAATCCATTGCCGCGCTTACTTCCAAACCGCCGCAACGCGTGCCGATTGCGGTGGTGGGAAAATATACCGCGGTCCAGGATGCCTACAAGAGCATTAAAGAATCGCTGGTGCACGGCGGTATTGCCAACCGCACGGCCGTGGATTTGCACTGGATTGATGCGGATCATTTAAGCGAATGCTCAAACGAGGCTTTGGCGCAATTGAAAAAGTGCCACGGCGTGTTGGTGCCGGGCGGATTCGGCGTGCGCGGCATTGAAGGCAAAATTAAAGCCATTCAATTTGCGCGTGAAAACAAACTGCCGTTTTTCGGCATTTGTTTGGGTATGCAGTGCGCGGTGACGGAATTTGCCCGCCATGTTGCGGGGTTAAAAGACGCCAATTCCACGGAATTTGAGGAAGAAACTCCGTATCCGGTGATTGCACTGCTCGCGGAACAACAAGGTGTTAAGGAGATGGGCGGCACCATGCGTTTGGGCGCTTATCCTTGCCGGGTCAAGCCGCAAACTCTAGCTGCGAAAGCATACGGTGAAAAGGTGATTTTTGAACGTCACCGCCACCGGTACGAGTTCAATAATCTTTTTCGGGAAAAGCTGGAAGCCGCCGGCATGATTTTATCCGGGCTTTCACCGGACGGATCTTTGGTGGAAATGATTGAATTGAAAAATCATCCGTGGTTTGTGGCTGTGCAATTCCATCCGGAATTTAAATCCAAACCAAATGCCGCACATCCGCTGTTCCGTGCGTTTGTGAAGGCGGCGTTGGAGCATCAAGGCAAGAAGAAAAACGGCAACGGTAAAACTGCGGTAGTGCTGAAGGGAAAAAAACGTGGCTGAACCCATTCGTATTGGGTCATTAACAGTAACTCCGGGACGGTTTTTATTGATTGCCGGGCCGTGCGTTTTGGAAAGCGAAGCTTCGGCGCTGGCTTTGGCGAAATCATTGGCGCAAATCGCACGGGAGGAAGACGTGGATTTTGTCTTCAAAGCTTCTTACGATAAAGCCAATCGTACCTCGGATGCTTCGTTTCGGGGACCGGGGCTTGAAGCGGGTTTGAAGATTTTAGGTCGTATCAGGCAAGCCGTGGGTATGCCGATTTTATCGGATGTGCATACGCCCGAAGAAGCCGGTGCAGCGGGAAAGGTTTTAGACTGTTTGCAGATTCCGGCGTTGCTTTCGCGTCAGACTGATTTATTATTGGCAGCTGCGGAAACCGGGCGGGCAGTGAATATAAAAAAAGGCCAGTTCATGGCCCCGGCGGATGCCGGATGGGCCATTGAAAAAGTGGCGGCTCGAAATAAAAATATTTTAATTACGGAACGCGGGTATACGTTTGGCTATAATAATTTGGTCGCGGACATGCGTTCCTTGGCCATTTTACGCAAGTTTGGCTATCCGGTTATTTTTGATGCCACCCACAGCGTCCAACTGCCCGGCGGAGGGGTCCAATCCGGCGGAGAACGGGAGTTGGTGCCCGTCTTGGCCCGGGCAGCGGCAGGGGCGGGTATTGACGGCATGTTTTTGGAAGTGCATCCTGAACCGGAAAAAGCGCTTTCCGACAATGCGACCATGGTCCGGTTGAACGAGCTGCCTGCTTTGTTAAAAACCATCAAGGCCATTTATACCCTGGTGGGGGAAACTGCGTGAATCAAGAGCGCGGTTGGTTATACTGCGACGGCGGATCGCGCGGTAATCCTGGACCTGGCGCGGCCGGCGCGGTATTATATACGCAAACGGGAAGTGTTGTGGAAGGCCGCGGGAAGTATTTGGGAACCACCACCAACAATTGGGCCGAGTATCACGGGGTTTTGTTGGGCCTGCAGCTGGCGCGTGAACACAATGTGCCCAAGTTAAAAATACATTTGGATTCCGAGCTGGTGGTACGGCAGTTGAACGGGCAGTACCGGGTTAAGGATCCGAAATTGAAAATTTTATGGGAAGATGTGAAACGGGAACTGAAACATTTTCAAGCATGTGAAATCGTGCATATCCCCAGGGAGCAAAATGCCGCGGCCGATCGCTTGGTCAATGAAGCACTTGACCGCCATTTATCCGCCTGAGGACACAAGGAGGTTGTTCATGGAAAATGCATCTTTGTCATTTGATAAACGTAAACATCCACGCATTAAAATTCAGGTGCCGGTGAAATACAAAGTGATTAATCAGAGCGAGGAAGCCCTGGCGCTGCTGGAGCAGAAACGGGGACCCTTGGCGGGAAACTCCATGGATGTTTCGCCCGAGGGGCTTTGCCTGGTTACGGACCATGAATTGGCCAAAGGCGATATTCTTAAAATTGAAGTCAGCCTCCCGGGAGAAAGCCACGTCCTCAGGGCTTTTTCCGAGGTCATGTGGTCGAGTCAGCAGGAACCGGGTGATTTTACGGCCGGAATATTTTTTATGGCCTTGCGGGAAGAGGATGCCGAAAAGATAAAACGGTTCGTTGAACAGTCGTTAAGCGGAGAAGAGGAAATCCAATAGTTTAAGCACGAGAATAAAGGAGTGAGGCCGAATGCGCAATTTATTTAAAACATTTTTATTGCTGTTGATTATGACGGCGATTTTTATGCTGCTGGGGGAATGGTTGGGCGGTTCCCGCGGCATGATGCTGGGATTTATTTTTGCCGCTGTTATAAATTTGGGTTCCTACTGGTTCTCGGATAAAATTGTGCTCGCCATGTATCGCGCCCGCGATCCGCAACCGGATGAACGCCGGGTGGTTGTGTTGGTGGAAAATTTAGCCACGCAGGCCAATTTACCCATGCCGAGGGTCAAAGTGATTGAGCTGGATACGCCCAATGCTTTTGCCACCGGACGCAATCCCGAGCATGCGGTGGTGGCGGTGACAACCGGGATTTTAGGAATTTTAAATGACCGTGAATTAACGGCCGTATTGGCGCACGAATTGAGCCATGTCCGCAACCGGGATATTTTGATCGGTGCGTTGGCCGCCACCTTGGCCGGAGCGATTACCATGATTGCGCGCATGGCTTTGTGGTTTGGCGGCGGACGCGACCGGGATAATGCCGTGGCAGGCATTGCACTCCTCATTTTGGCGCCCATCGCGGCATTTTTGATTCAAATGGCCATCTCGCGTTCACGCGAATTCGCGGCCGATCGCGGCGCGGGTGTGTTGACCAACCGGCCAATGGATTTGGTCGCGGCTTTGGAAAAACTGCATCTTTCCGTGGCCCGCCAGCCGTTGGCGGCTACGCCCACGTCCAATGTCACGGCTCACTTGTTTATCGTCAATCCGTTTAAAGCAGGTGGGTTGGCCACACTGTTTTCAACCCATCCCAACCTGGAACAGCGGGCCGAGCGCTTGCGGGCACTGGATGCGGAATTGAAGGGATTGCCGAAAGGGATTTAATTGGAGTCACCTTCACAGATACCTCCCCGTCAGGATCAAACCAAGCCTTCGGCCCGCAGCTTGGCGTGGACCATTTTAAATGACATGGAACCGCGCCGGGCTTGGGCTGAAGATTTATTGACCGAAGCTTTGCACCGGAATTCGTTGACCGGAGCCGATGCGCGGCTGTTGCGCGAATTGGTTTTCGGAACACTTAAGGCACAACTGTTTTTGGATTATGTACTGAAATCATTTTATAAATCAGACAGCACTCCGCCGCGGAAGATTGTGAATCTATTGCGTCTGGGGGCCTATCAGATGTTGTTGCTCTCCAAAATCCCTCCCCATGCGGCCGTGCATGCCACCGTGGAATTGGCCAAAGGCAAAATGGATGCCCGGCAAGTTGCTTTTGTCAATGCGGTCTTGCGCAGTTTGGGACGTCAAGGCGCCCCGGCGCTTCCGCCGCGTGAAAAAGACGAAGTTGCCTATCTTTCGGTGCTGCACTCCTTGCCGGCCTGGCTGGTGCGCCGCTGGCTGGAGCGTTTTGGCTGGGAAGCCGCGGAATGTTTGATGCATACGGCCAATGAAGCGCCGCCGGTAGTGGCCCGCGTGAATGCACTGCGGGGTGATCGCGATGCGGCTTTGGGTTTACTGGAAAAACAAGGTGTGGAACATGCAGCCTTGGAAGCACCCATGGCCGTGCATATCTCCGGCGGAGATCCGGGACAGATTCCCGGCGTGGCCGAGGGTTGGTTCTATTTTCAAGATCAGGCTTCCCAATGGGTGGGATATTTGGTTGATCCCGAGCCCGGACAGACCTGTATTGATTGGTGCAGCGCACCCGGCGGAAAAGCCACGCATCTGGCTGAACTGATGCGGAACCAAGGCCACGTATGGTCTCATGATGTTTCCCAAATAAAATTACGCAAAGTAGAGGAAAACGCCCGCCGGTTGGGCATTACCTGTCTGCGGACCGCAACTTCGGTCCCAAAAGAGTTGCGCGCGGATCGTGTGCTGGTGGATGCACCTTGTTCCGGTTTGGGCACGCTGCGGCGGCATGCGGAAACCCGTTGGCGGATCCGGGAGCAGGATTTAGCCCGGCTCGCGAAGACGCAAATCACACTGTTGGAACAAGCGGCGTCCCATGTTCGTTTGGGCGGACATTTAATCTATGCCACCTGCACAACAGAACCCGAAGAAAATGAAAATGTGGTAAACTCTTTTTTAAAGCAGCATCCGGAGTTTACATTAAAAATAGGACCAGGCGCAAACGGAAACCCGCCGCAAAGCTATTGGGATTCGGAAGGGTTTTTCCGAACGTATCCCCGGCATAAGGATATGGACGGCATGTTTGCCGCGCGCTTGCTTCTGTCCGGTGAATAGTATCAGTGAAAGGAAGGTGAAACTATGACCTCAGATGAACTCCCAAAACATAGATCCCGGCGGAAAGTCACTGTGGATTTTACCGAGCCGTGGCTGCTCGAGGCGCCTTCGGTGGGAAATTGGGAACATTTTCATAACGAAGTCGCGGAAGAATTAGCCGCGGCCGTGCAGCGCCATGCGGGCAAGGAAGGAAAATTGTTGTCCGGATTTTTAGAAATCGCCAATTTTATGCTGAAAAACACAACGGGCATCGGCAGCAATATTCGTTTGGCGGAATGTGAAGTTTCCGGCTTGCCCAAAGAAGCCATTTATAAATATTACACCTGGGTGCTGACGTTGCTGGCATTTCACGGCGGACGTTTGTTGCCCCAAAAAGCGCAATCCCTGATGAACGCCGTTATAGCCGTTTCGGGCGATGCAGTTACGTGCCGGGCTTTTGTGGAGGAATTGGAAGCCTGCAAAGATCATCAAGACGGCGAATTTTCTTCGGTCAGAGCCGGGCGGAAGTTATGGGAACATGTGGCGCAGTTGTTGTGCATTAAAAACGCAGAGAGCAATGTCACGGGCCGGATTTATTACCAAACCGCACCCGCGCAGGATTTGCTGTTTGTTTTGGAAAAAGATTCGCCGAGCATTAAATCCGTGCTGACTGATTGATCCGATGCCGACATGCAGCTCAACTTATGCAAATTATCTTTTTAGGGCTATTGATCGGTAGTTGCCGTATTTGACGTTTTGGAACGCCGGGAAGGATCGTGTTGTGGTGAGGGATGGGTATGATTTGATTGTGGTGGGCGGCGGCCATGCCGGCATCGAGGCGGCGGCGGCTGGAGCCAGGATGGGCTGCACGACGCTTTTGGTCTCATTGCCCGGGGGCGTGGGGCAACTCAGCTGCAACCCGGCCGTTGGGGGTGTGGGCAAAGGACAGCTGGTCAAGGAGATTGATGCGCTCGGCGGCCTGATGGGTGAATTGGCTGATGCGGCCTGCATTCAATTTCGGCGTCTCAACACCACCCGCGGCGCCGCGGTGCAATCCTCCCGCATGCAGGTTGATCTGGACGTATATCCGGCAGCCGCTTCCGCACGTTTAAAAAACCTGTCAGGACTGGATCTTCTGGAAGATGAAATGGTGGACTTGCAAATCCGGGGCGATCGCGTGGCGGGAATACGCTTGGCCCAGGGCGGAGAATTGTCGGCCAAGTGCGTGGTAATAACTCCGGGAACTTTTTTCCATGGATTGATTCACATTGGCTCCGAGCATTTTCCCGGAGGGCGTTTGGGTGATCCGGCTGCCGAGCAATTGCCCCAACGGCTGCAAGCCTTGGGGCTGAATTTCGGGCGCTTTAAAACCGGTACCACCCCGCGGCTGGATGGCGCGACCATTGATTTTTTACGTCTGGCCGAACAAAAAGGGGACGCGGAGTATCTGCCGTTTTCCGTCCGTTCGCCCCGCACGCCGGTACTGCCGCAGCGTTCCTGCTTTGCCGGGCATACAAACCTTAAGACGCATCAAATTATCCGCGAGAATTTGGGGAAGTCGGCGCTTTATTCAGGGCAAATTACCGGCACCGGAGTGCGGTATTGCCCCTCGGTGGAAGATAAAATCGTAAAATTTCCTGAACGCGACAGCCACCACGTTTTTGTCGAACCTGAAGGCCTGAACACCCCGCGTTGGTATCCGAATGGTTTGTCCAACAGCCTGCCCTTGGACGTGCAGCTGGAAATGGTTCACTCGGTGTCCGGATTGGAAAACGCCCGGATCGTGCAAACCGGATACGGCATTGAACA
This sequence comes from Candidatus Goldiibacteriota bacterium, assembly GCA_020052235.1. Classification (GTDB taxonomy): domain Bacteria; phylum Oederibacteriota; class JAAXVQ01; order JAAXVQ01; family JAAXVQ01; genus JAAXVQ01. The sequence goes on along the minus strand of JAGVPM010000173.1, from coordinate 5,210 downwards.
CGACTATCTTGACCCCACCCAGTTAAAACCCACCTTGGAAACCAAGCATATTGCCGGGCTTTTTTTCGCGGGCCAGATCAACGGGACTACGGGCTATGAAGAGGCCGCGGCGCAGGGCTTGGTGGCGGGTGTCAATGCCGCGTGTCAGGTGCTCAGCCGGCCGCCGTTTATTCTGGACCGTTCGCAGGCCTATATCGGGGTGTTGATCGACGACTTGGTTACCAAGGGCACCAACGAGCCGTACCGCATGTTTACATCGCGGGTGGAATACCGCTTGGTCATCCGCGAGGACAATGCGGATGAACGCTTAACGCCCCTGGGACATGCCTTGGGACTGGTTTCGGAAGTTGATTATGGGCAATACACCCAACGCGTTGCCGCGCGCCATCAAGAATACGAACGCCTGAAAAATCATCGCGTAACCGGGACGGCGGCGGTCAATCAGCAATTGCAGGCCTGGGAATTGTCTCCTATTCAGGGATCGTCCACCTTGCTGGAAGTGTTGCGGCGCCCGGAGGTGGATTATGTCCGGTTGGCCCAGTTGGATCCCGACACGCAACAAATCCCCACGGAGGTTCGTCAAAGTGTGGATGTGCGCGTAAAATATGAAGGGTACATCAAACGGCAAATGGCCGAAGTGGAACGATTCAAAGATCTGGAATCCATCCGCATCCCGGCAACATTTCAGTACGAGGGTTTGCCGGGAATCAACAATGAGATCGTGGAAAAATTAACCCGGATTCGTCCCCTCAATTTAGGACAGGCCAGCCGTGTTTCCGGAGTTACGCCGGCCGCCATTATGTTGTTGATGATGCATTTAAAGAAAAAATCCAACCGTGGATAGCACTTTTCCCGAAGGCCGATACCGCAAATTTTCCCACTATTTGCGCCAACGGTTTGGCGGCCCTGTGCGTAAGCTTAGTTTGGACGCCGGTTTTTCCTGCCCGAATCGGGATGGACGGCTCTCGGCCATGGGTTGCGTATTTTGCGATCCACGCGGGTTTACGGCCCGGGAAATGACCGGTTCGCTTGCCTTGGAAAAGCAAATTTCCCTGCAAATTGAAAAAGGTAAAACCCGGGGCATTACCCGGTTCATGGCTTATTTTCAACCCTACACCAATACCTATGCATTGCGGGAAAAATTGAAATGTGTTTACGATACCATTCTCGCCTTCCCGGAAATTTGCGCACTTGCCATTGGTACGCGCCCTGATTGTGTTGATGAGGATAAACTTAATTTGATCGCGGAGTATACGGATCAGTATGAGGTTTGGGTGGAATACGGCCTGCAGAGTATTCATGATGCCACTTTGCAACGCTTAAATCGGGGGCATGACGCAGCTGCTTTTTTTCGGGCTTTGGAACTTACGCGGCGTCATTCCGAGGTGCGCGTCTGTGTACATGTTATTTTAGGATTGCCGGGTGAAACTGCGGAGCACGAACAGCAAACCGCTCAAACCTTGGGACGGTTACACGTTGAAGGGGTTAAACTCCATCCTTTGTATATCGTGAAGGATACGGCTTTGGCACTTGCCCAGAAGGAAAATCCCATTCCGCTTTTGACGCAATCCGAGTATGTGGAAAGGGCAGGCCGTTTTTTAGAGCAACTTTGGCCGGAAACCATTATCCAGCGATTGACAGCCGATTGCCCGGAGGATGTTTTGCTTGCGCCGCTATGGTTGCCTCAAAAGACCAAGGTGATCCAAGCCCTGGAAAATTGGCTGCAGGAGGAAAACACCTGGCAGGGTAAAGCGTATCCGGTCTTGGAAAAATAAAAAATAATATATTTGCAATAAAATTCCCGTTTCCTGTGTCTAATCAACATAGGTACTAACCTCCAGGTATGTTTTTATGCCGGGGAAGTGGCGGGTGGGAATTTTATGTTGCGTTCATTTTTTTGGAATCGAAAACGAATAACCGAGCGCCTTTTGGCCAAACGGGAACAAGCGGGAGATTGTCCGGATAAAAACCGCCGTTACCATATTTTGGTCACACGCTATCAAAAAATCATTTTGCGCAAATATATTTCACAAAATCGACGTTCGAAAAATTAACGATAGTTTGCGTATGTGTTTTAAGTGGTATTTCATATAAAAAAGGAAGCGGCGGAAACTTTTTAATAAGATGATTTCCGGAAGAACTATTTTATAAACAGGGTGTCCAAAAGAGTGAAATCAGCCAAGCGTAAACTTGGCTGATTTCACTCTGGCTGGGTTCAACCCCCTTCGTCGGTTGTTAGGTTTACCCCCTTAACCTGCAATCGGCACCCGGCTGGATTCATCCGGGGATTGGCTGCGCACCCCCGCGCATTCAGTCCCCGGATTCTTTTTTTCTCCCCTTTTCTTGCGTAACATCATTTAAATTTCCATTCAGTTTTGACAAACAGGTGTGAGCACAGACCGTTTTTTTCAAAATGACCGCTTGACAGGCAAATGACAAAAACGTTATAATCCGACCCGTTTTTTATTTTTTTAAATGGGCCAATCCTATTTAAAAGCATTATGTTCATAAAAAGGAGAAAGAAGCATGAGTACAAAAAGTAAGCCACTGTTTTCCAGATGGACGGCTAAGGCGGTTTCGATCCTCCTCGCCGGAGCAGGTGTATTTATGTCATCGTTGGCGTTTGCCAGCGAAGCGGATTTGAAATTGCCGGATTTGAGCACGGTGTCGTTCCTGGGTATGCCCGGGCACACCTTATTGACCTACGGCATTTTCATTTGTCTCTTGGGCATGGCATTTGGCTTGGGCATGTACATGAATTTAAAAAACTTGCCGGTTCACAAGTCCATGAAAGAAATTTCCGAGCTGATTTACGAAACCTGCAAAACATACTTGTTCACACAATTGCGTTTTATCATGCTCTTGTGGGTTTTCATCGGCACCATCATTGTAATCTACTTCGGTTGGCTGAAGCCGGTCGGTTCGGCCAATGTGGTGATTATCGTACTTTTCTCCTTGGTAGGTATCGCAGGCAGTATCTTCGTAGCCTGGTTCGGTATCCGTATCAATACGTTTGCGAATTCCCGCTCCGCGTTTGCGAGCTTGGCGGGCAAACCTTTCCCGACCTATGCCATTCCGTTGAAAGCCGGTATTTCCATCGGCATGCTGTTGATCTCCATTGAATTGTTGATCATGCTCTGCATCTTGCTCTATATCCCGGGTAATTTGGCCGGTTTTTGTTTCATTGGTTTTGCCATCGGCGAATCTTTGGGTGCTGCGGCTTTGCGTATCGCGGGCGGTATCTTCACCAAGATCGCGGATATCGGTTCGGATTTAATGAAGATTGTTTTCAATATTAAAGAAGACGACGCGCGCAACCCGGGCGTTATTGCCGATTGCACAGGCGACAATGCCGGTGACTCGGTTGGCCCCACGGCCGATGGTTTTGAAACCTACGGTGTTACGGGCGTGGCCCTGATCACCTTCATCCTTTTGGCCGTTTCAGATCCCACGGTGCAGATTCAATTGCTGGTCTGGATTTTCGCCATGCGCGTCATGATGATCATAACCAGCGGTTTCTCCTATTGGATTAACGAAATGATGGCTTCGGCCAAATATAAGAATGCCACCAAGATGCACTTCGAAGAACCTTTAACTTCGTTGGTGTGGATCACCTCAATCGTATCGGTGGTGGTAACGTATATTGCTTCCTATTTATTGATCGGCACATTGGGCGATGGCACCCTGTGGTGGAAGTTGGCTACCATCATCACCTGCGGTACGTTGGCGGGAGCCATTATTCCTGAGTTGGTCAAAGTGTTTACCTCCACGAAATCGCAACATGTCCAGGAAGTGGTTACGGCCTCGCGCGAGGGCGGCCCTTCGTTGAACATCTTGGCGGGTTTCATTGCGGGTAATTTTTCGGCTTACTGGATGGGTATCGCCATCGTTGCCTTGATGGCCATTGCCTATGCGGTCAGCACATTCGGTTTGGGCGGCTTGATGGTGGCGCCTTCGGTGTTTGCGTTCGGTTTGGTGGCCTTTGGCTTCTTGGGCATGGGTCCGGTAACCATCGCAGTGGATTCATATGGTCCGGTAACGGATAATGCGCAATCCGTGTATGAATTGTCAACCATCGAGACCTTGCCGAATATTAAAGCAGAAATCAAAAAAGATTTTGGTTTTGATGCTGATTTCGAAAAAGGCAAAGCATTTTTGGAAGAAAACGATGGCGCGGGCAATACATTTAAGGCCACGGCCAAGCCGGTATTGATCGGCACGGCCGTGGTGGGAGCAACCACGTTGATCTTCTCGATTATCGTGTTGTTGTCCAAACATGGAGCGGAAGGCATGATCACCCAGCAGCAGTTGGATGCGGCTGCGGGCATGTTCTCGCTTCTGAATCCTTTGTTTTTGTTGGGCTTGATCACCGGTGGGGCCATGATTTATTGGTTCACCGGTGCTTCGACGCAAGCGGTTTCCACCGGAGCGTATCGCGCCGTGGAATTCATTAAAGCCAACATCAAACTGGATGGAAAAGCCGAAAGAGCTTCGATTGCGGACAGCAAACGCGTGGTTGAAATTTGCACCCTATACGCGCAACGCGGCATGTTTAACATCTTTTTAGCCGTGTTTTCCGCCACCTTGGCGTTTGCTTGCTTGGATTCAAATTTCTTCATCGGGTATTTGATCTCGATCGCGATCTTTGGGTTGTATCAGGCGATTTTCATGGCTGATGCGGGCGGCGCTTGGGACAATGCGAAAAAGATCGTGGAAGTGGATTTGAAAGAAAAAGGCACTCCGTTGCACGCTGCCACGGTGATTGGAGATACTGTGGGCGATCCGTTTAAAGATACTTCTTCGGTGGCATTGAATCCGGTCATCAAATTCACCACCTTGTTCGGCTTGTTGGCTGTGGAATTGGCCATTACCTTGCCCAAGACCACCAGCTGGATTTTATCCGGGATTTTCTTTGTGGTGTCCATGGTATTTGTCTGGCGTTCGTTCTACACCATGCGGATTGGAAAAAGCGCCAAGTAAAGTTTGGGCTTCATTGAAGAATACGGCAGGTGATTAAAATGAAATCCCCCGGGTCAATACCGGGGGATTTCATTTTAAGAAAAACGCTCAGAATGACTTGGGCGGATGAAAAGACCCTCGCCTCATCCTAGAACAGAGGCGGGGGTTTGGGGGCGAAGCACCCCAACTCAGATAGGAAGGAACAGTGGACGGAACGTCCACGTCAGGGAAACCTGTGGTTTCCCTGAAAG
>JAGVPM010000054.1 GCA_020052235.1 Candidatus Goldiibacteriota bacterium | reverse complement strand
TGCCGGTGATCTTGGCCCTGGCGTCCAGTGGCCACGTCCAGCGTGGCCATGGACAGCCGCCAGGCTGCTTGCGCGGCCGCCGGGAGAGGCCACCAGGCCCCGGATCAAACTCGGGGCCTGGTGGCATTGAATTATTTAAACAAGCTCATTTGAAGTTTTTGAGACGTAGGTATTATGATTTCTTGCGATTCTTCCAAACGCTTTTGCAGCTTCACAGACCAAAAACCAAGGACATGCGCGGGAGTGAAAAAACGTTCCCGCATTTTTAAAGCCAATGTATCGCCGATATAGACTATTGCCGGAATATGAAGCAAAGAAATTTGAATATATGTCATGTGTGCCGCTGTCGGGCAAATATCCGTTGCAGTAACGTGCATTTTTTTCTGGAAATTGATATTCATTGCCCTTAAAGCATCCGCGCAAGCAATGACCATTGAACCTGCGCCGCAAGCGGGCTCACAAACTGTAATAAATCCGTTCTGCTCTATAATTGCCTCCGCATCGCCAAGGACTATTTGGGCCATCAATTTTGAAACGTGGTATGGCGTGAAAAATTGACCATGCCAGTGATTATGCAATTCCAGTTCGGAAAAAATTTCGCCTAAAAAATCACCGTATTCATTTTCAAGCCCCATTATGACGCAAGAGGCAAGTTTGCAAAGACTGTTGATTTCATCTTTAGAATAATTTTTGGCAATGTCTAAATACCGTTTTTCGTTTTCGCTCGAAGGAAAAACGGTATTTGAAATTGCCAGCGCATACATTTCGCAAAAATCTCGGAAAACATCATACAGATTTCGTTTGTACCGGAAGGTTTCAATCGTCTTGATGAATTCCTTTTTTGGATCATTCATAATGCACCTATGCTTTCATGTTCATCATAATTTGAGTCCTCGAATTTATCCCCGCCTTCCTCGTTGTCATAGTCACGAATCTGCACGGTAACACCCGGCACCTTTTTTACAAGATCAGCAACGCCGCCCCGAATTTCGATTTCAACGTCATATTGTCGTTTTCCAATTGGCACCGTTTTGCTCGGTTTGGATTCATTCCAAACATATAATCCGGCTTTATCATTAAATGAGATCGATCCGCCGAAAATGTCGGTGAAAATTTTCAGGAATTTATTTTCGCCTGCCTCGCTTTCAACAATGATTGCGTCCAATATTTCGTACTGATTCATTTTCTGATTTTTCTTTGCCATGATGTTTTCCTTATGCGTTTAAGGCCCGCTCGGCTCGAATGTTTTAAACCTTCCGGGCCTGGCCGACGTGGACCAGGCCCAGAGAATCCCGCCGCAATCAGGCGGCAACCGCCTTTTCGCATTCAGGTTTGCCAGCCGCTAAGATGCGGTCCGCAGCGGAAAAGACCTTAAGTGCTGATTTGGGGTTGAATTCCTGCCCTTGGCCAAGCCAATTTTGAATGTATCCCCGGCAATACTCGATGCCGGGCTGGTTCAGTGCTGCCAGACAAAGCAGGGCAACCGCTTCGGCTTCGGCCTCTTTAGTTTCCTTGGCCGTCTCATTGTCCAATTTGGTATGCCCTAAAAGGACGTGGCCAAGTTCATGAAAAAGGGTTTTAAGGGGCAATGCGGCCAAGGGATTAATCGCCACGTTGTTTTGGTAGGCAAATCCCTGGGCGTTGCCATTTAAACTGGTAAAGGTGGTTTCGTTGACTTCGAGTTTGGCCAAAGCTCTTTCGCGGTTCCACTCCGGAATGGTTGGCATTTCAAATTCCGCGCCTTCAGTCTGCGAAAGCGTGAACCACAAAGATTTTTCAACAAAGATAGTAACGTTGACTTCCTTTTCTTCCTCGCCGGTGGTTGTCCTTTTGTTTACAGTTTTCTTAATCATACGGGGCATGATAAGCCGCAGCGCTTTTTCTCCCTTACGAACAAACCGGCCCTTCTCAGTCCATTTTCTGAAGGTAGCAAGCGGACCGGGTTTAATGTTTCGGCAATAGCATTGCATCAATGCCCAAAACTGATTGCCCAGCGAGTAATTGTGAAATGCCGAGTAGGCTTCCAGTACTTTGCCGGGAACTTCAACCGCTTCCTTTAACAACTCACTGTAATTCACTTCCATTTTAAAAACCACCTTTCGAAGTATTGTGCCGCTGGGAGTTCAGGTTCACCAAAGAGCAACCCCCCGCCCCAGCTCACGGACATCCCGAAGGGTGGAACGGAAGGTTCAAAGTCCGCAGCCTATCGACGGTGCCTAGGACGACCCCGGTAGGGGGCGTCCTAGGGGTAGTCACCGGCGAACATAGTCGGGTGCGAACAGAGAGAGCAGCGGGCGATTTTTTGACCCTCGAAATGAGCCAAGAGGCGAAAGGGTCAAAAAATTTAGGAGCTGCCGGGCATGCTTTTCAATGCCCGGAGAAGTCACCCGACCGAGATAGGCTGTGTAGTTAGGACTTTGGGCCTGGAGAGACCTGAGCTGGAGCGGGGGGATAATGCCTTTTACCGCAATGAATGGGCCTGGTGGGTTATCCAGGCCCCTGCGCGAAGCGCAAAACAAGCTCTAAGCCGCTTGCCGGATGGCTGGAACCAGGAGGCGGCGACACGATCCGCTTTCGCGTTAGGGCTGCCTATTCGTCAGCCCTGGACATTGTGGGAGTCCGCCAAAATGGCGAACAAAAGCGAGGGATCGGCTAGTTGCATTGAGGATGCCCTTGCAACGCTATGCCAACGAAAAACATTGGCATGCCTTGCTTTCAAGGCGGGCTCAAAATGACTTAGACGTTTTGCTCCCCGTGTAAATGGAAAAAAACGTGTGTCGCAAAACAAGTTATGTATGCCGATCCCTATTATTCCCCCACCCGCGCCCTGTTTTTTTGAAGGCCGCGGGTGGGGGGCTGTTTGCGCTGACAAGCAGATCCTCCCCAGGCCGCAATCATCCAACGGGAGGTTTTGCTTATGTTCAACGGGGTGCAAGTAACGAAGTATCAGAACGGAGATCCACATTTGAAAGGATTTGCCAAGGTGGTGGTAGCCGGTGCGGTGATGCTGACAGGCATTAGGATTATAGAAGGTCGAAATGGTCTGTTTGTGGCCATGCCGCAGCGGGAAACTGAGGTGGACGGCAAGGTAAATTACCGCGATATTTATTATCCAATGAATGATTCGATCCGAGGTGACTTAGAAGCGTTGGTCTTAAATGAATATTTGAAGTTGGCTTAAGCCATGTGGCGGCGATTAATGTTTTTACTGATTGGGTTGTCAGCTCTATTCACTTATTATTTTGTCATTCAGTTGGCTTTCAACCCGTATTGATTTTCTGACCTTAAAAAATCATTCCAAGGGGGCGAAAGCCCCCTTGGAATGATTTTCAAAATAATCCACCGCCGGGAATTGCATAGTTGTCGGCGCGCTCATTTTTTTAATGTGTGATTTTACTCATCTCTTCTTCCACCCTTCTTCTGAATTCAAACGGGTTTTGAATGTTTGAAAACCGCTCCTTGGTACCCCCGGTTCCTCCAACCACCAAAGAACCAAAGTTAAGCAATTTTCCAGTTAGTGCTTGATCGACGACAATGCTTTCAATTTTATTGAGCATAATTTCAAATGACCGGCTGGACAAAAGCCCCAAATAAATTACCACGCGCATATTTGTGACCACAAATTCCGATGCAGTCCTATTAAGATGACTGATTAGAATTAAGATTACGGGCAGGATGGCCAAAGCGATTAAGAAGTTTTTATTTCTGAAATGGAGCGTAAAAAATTCGTACATAGCCGGCACGGAAACAAGCAGAATCAAGAGCGCGGGAATGATAAAAATATTCCAATGCACTTTAGTGGAGTAAATTATTGCTTCGTTGGTAAGAAGTCCGCGCTCTGCTCTACTCATGATTTAACACCTCAACAATTTAATATCCCACCTACATTCGGATGCAAAGCGGGGGTTCCAAGGGGGCCGAAACCCCCTTGGGGGGATTTTAAGGGGCGAGCCCCTTAGGCGAAGGGGGTGCTGGCGGCCGCTGGCGGCCGAAAGCAGGGGGAAAACTTTCACCCACCAAAAGGGTTTTTAGATTTTCAAGCTCAAAGAGTTTGGAATCCACTCCCGTATTTCACGGCATTTGCTGCATGCGAAAAAATTGTATGTCCTTCCCAAAAAATGACCCTCGTTTGGTATTTTAAACTTCCGAATCCGGATGAAACTAGAATTCGACTTGCATTGGTTGCAATAATTTTTAATCTTTTTCCTCGTGGTGATCGTAAACGTTTTTTGATAGTTGAAATTACAATCCTTGCACTTCAAGCGAAGTTGACATTTGAAAGCATGCGTGATAAGGCTCGGCAAAATTTTAGGAGTGAAGATTTTAAAATTGGACGAATGGCATTTAGGGCAAAGCATTAGCTTGAACCTCTTGAAAATGAATGTCGGCTTCTTCGTCCGGGGTAAAAAGATTTGCAATAGAATCTATGTCAGGTTCTTGAATTTCAACGGGCACTGTATGAATAATTTCCTTAAGGTAATGTTTCAGACATTTGCCTATTGCATCCCCGCAAGAATATATATCCTCACCTAATCCATCGTTGGTGACGGGCGTATTGCAGCGCACGCCGATTAAATCCTTAATAAGTTCCTGCGGGTCCACGCCGGCCTTAATCGACGTGGACAACACGGCGGACAGGCATTCAACCTGGGCGCAAGCGCAGCAGCCGCTTTTTCCTAGCTTGCTTAGAATTTCCGTGATTCCAGTTTTATCTCGACAGATTGTGATATAGAGATTTCCGCAGCCCGTAGTGACCTTGGACGTGATTGAAGTCTGAATGTCTTTGGTGGGACGAGGTGTTTTAACCGGCATAGCACATAAACCGCCTTTACAAGGGGCTAAAAACGAGGGGTATACAACCCTTCGGTTGTGAAAATACCCCCCTAAAATTGAATCCTGACGCAAAGAAACGGTGATTTAGACGTGCAAAACAGCGTTTTGGCAGGATTCCTTGATTTTCGTATAATTTGCCGCTGTAAGCCCTAAAAAGTCCAAAATTGGCTTTTCCCAGAACTGCATGTATGGGTAAAAAAAGCCGATGTGCAACTGCAAGGCGCACACGTCCGCCAGGTTCAAAATGGCGGCCGACTGCTTAAGATGATCTGGCGCGGCCGTGAAGTCATGATGATATTGTAGTGGCGCCCCGACGGTATCCGAGATTTGCCATGTCTCACAAAAAAGAGTGGATATTTGGAAATGAGAAAAGCCAAATTGGCTTTTCTCCATTTCCAAATACGATGGGGCGCCCGCATCCGGAGAGACTAAGTTAAAAAGGTCCATGAATTGATGATGAAATAATTGATTTTCAATAATAATGCCGATGTCGTGAAGGATTGCTGAGGTTGAAAGAATTTCTTCATGATCGTCAATATTTAAATGCTCGGTTATGCTTTTAACGCAGTAGCGCACGGCCATGGAATGCGTTAAAAGGGCTTCGCCGCTAAAGCCGTTGATGGTGGTGTTCATCCTTAAAATGTCCTGGGTACAGATTTGAATAGCCAAATTTTTAATCGCGTCAAAGCCTGCGCATTCCGCTCAAGACGGCCACCTATTCCGATGCATGGCGGCCACCCTCCCACCGAACAAAATCTCAACGATCAAAATATAACACAGGTGGCCG
>JAGVPM010000132.1 GCA_020052235.1 Candidatus Goldiibacteriota bacterium | reverse complement strand
TATAATTTCGAACCCCCTCCCCTACATCCCCTCCCACCAACCCTGGGGAGGGGAATGTGATTAGAGGCTGTGGACGGACGTTGTGACACAGTCTCAAAGGGGGGAAGTAACGTGAAACGCATATTGGTTTTCGCCCTGGGGTTTTTAATACTGGCGGGAATGGCACGCGCGGAGATTGCGGCTCTTGCGCTTACCCTGGTGCAAGCTGAACAACAAGCGTTGGCTTTTTCCCCCCTGCTCAAGGCCAAACAGGCCGAGCTGGAGGCAACGCAAGCCAAGTCGGATGTGCAATCCTCGCTGCTTTGGCCCGTTGACTCAAGATAAAAGGTAACCGAAGAGATGAATCGTTGACTCATAATTGAGGTAACCGAGCAAGATGCCTGATCTTAGCAATTTTTTGATCAATTGTCTTGCGAAGAATGAAAGGGTTCAAGGTTTGAAAAATATCTTTGAGTTGGGATTTAGTTTTGGAAGAGATGGTGTCAGATTCAAGAAGTCTGTGATAGGGTGTTTTTGGGACGTCGTGTTTTTTTACGATTTTAGAGCCGACTCGTTCTTTTTTGAGAAGTTTGGTGGAAGGCAGGAAGAAGTTTAGAAGTAAGCGCCATTGGGAAGTGTAGAGGTCGTTAAGAAGCGGGACGAGATCAGGATTGTCAAAGCGCTGATAGCCAAGCCATTGGCGAACCTGAGTCCAGTTTTTTTGTTCGATATGTGCATTGTCATCTTTTTTGTAGGGCCGAGAACGTGTAAAGGCGACAGGTTTTTTTCGCTCTTGAAAGTGATGAACGATGTGCCAATTGAGAAATTCGCTGCCGTTGTCGCAGTCAAAGCCAAGCAAAGGAAAAGGTAGAGCAGCTTCGATGTCTTTGAGTTGTTCCAAGACGTCTTTTTCGCCTTTGCCCCAGACGGCGCGCTGTTCGGTCCAGCCGGTGGCCAAATCAGTAATATCAACGGTGTAAATAAAGGAACCGGCCAAAGAGTCACCGCAATGAGCAACGGTGTCGGCTTCCAAGAAACCAGGGCGAGTTTCATCCCAACGGCAAGTTTGGATGGGGATATGATGTTTGAGCAAGAGTCCCGGTTTTGTAGCAGATCGCCCTTTTCCGGTATGGTAAAGGCGGAAGGATTTGAGGAGCCGATCAATGGTGGCGGGCGAAATGGTTGCAAGCTGCTGGAGGCAAGCGGAATTCAAAGAACCGGACTGAGCCTGATAAGACGGAAGCCAAAGGGGCAGTGAGGCTTTGAGACGCTTGGAACAAGGCATATGGGCGGCCAGCCAGATCTCCTGAAGGGCTTTTAGGACAGCGGGCTCTTGGTAGCGCGGGCGAGGTCCCGGTGAATGACGAACTGACTTTTTTTTAGGCCGAAGAAAAGCTTGGATTCTGCGGATGGCATATTTACGGTTATAGTTGAAATTGGCGCAGAACTCATCGAGGATTTTTGTCTTTTTCTCGCGGATGGCTTTTCTGTAACGCTGGGCAATGATGTCTAATTGTTCTTTTTTGGTTGTTGGACTCATAAAAGTAACCTCCGGGCTTCGGTTACCATTAATATGAGTCAACGATTCACTTTTTGGTACCCCCTGGGTTACCTTTAATTTGAGTCAACGCGCTCTGAACTAATAAATAGAATAACCTTGACAGTTTTTTGGCGGAGTGCTACTCTGCATATCGAAATAAGCCCGTTAATTCGGGCGAAATAATATCAGGAGGAACGTGAAAGTTATGGCAGTGCAAGGAAAAGTGAAGTGGTTCAATGATGCAAAGGGATTCGGATTTTTGGAGCATGAAGGTGGCAAGGATGTATTCGTACATTTTTCGGCCGTCAAGGGCGATGGTTTTCGCTCCTTGGCCGAAGGCCAAGCGGTGGAGTTTGAAATCATCGACGGCCCCAAGGGACCCCAAGCCGCGAACGTAACGAAAGTTAACTAAGCGGATTTCCGGACAGCAGTGTCCGTGAACGATAAAAAACGGCCTTTTGAAAAAAGGGCCGTTTTTTTTTAACGTCCTCGCCGCCCAGGCAGGGATCGGATAAGGAGCGGTCAGTATGGAAGAGAAAATCAGGTTATCCAAATTAATGGCCGAGCGCGGAATGTGTTCCCGCCGGGAAGCCGATGTTTACATTGAACGAGGTTGGGTGCTGGTGGACGGCGAGTGTGTGAACACGCTGGGCATGAAGGTGTTTCCCAATCAGCGCATTGAATTGGATGACCGGGCCTTTGTGAGCCAAAGCAAGCAAGTGACCATTTTGCTGCACAAACCTTACGGCTATGTTTCCTCGCAGCCTGAGAAAGACTATCCGGCGGCCATGGAATTGATTAATCCGGACAATCTGTGGGCTGAAGATCCTTCGGGCATTCACTTTCAACCCGTGCATTTGAAAGGCGTGGCTCCGGCCGGCCGTTTGGATATTGATTCCCAGGGCTTGCTGGTCATGACGCAGGACGGGCGCATTGCGCGCCAACTGATCGGCGAAGATTCCGAACCCGTGGAAAAAGAATACGTGGTGCGCGTGGAAGGCGACATTACGCCTTCGGTATTGAAGCGTTTGCGGCACGGGTTGGAGTTGGACGGCAAACCTTTGAAACCAGCGCAGGTTCAACCAGTGGCGCCGCAGCATTTGGGGTTGGTATTGATTGAAGGCAAAAAACGCCAGATCCGCCGCATGTGCGATTTGGTAGGCCTCAAAGTTAATTTTTTAAAACGCGTGCGCATCGGCAAGGTGCGTTTGGGGGATTTGCCCTTGGGGCAATGGCGATACCTCGGACCCGAAGAACGGTTTTAATTTAGGCTTTTAAATAAAAATTCAATTGTAGAGACGCAAAATTTTGCGTCTCTACGTCTTGTTTTTCAAATGATTCATTCGAGTTCGCTTATAAAAGTAAAAATAATTCCGAAAATATCAATATGGAAATAGAAATGAATAAAGCAGGAATTTTGGAATTAATTTCTAATTTTTTCGATAGATTTAGGATATAATTAAATTATAGATAAAGCGCGGTAAAAGTGAGGTGAATCATGAAATTAAATATTTATCAAACATGCATTTACCTGGTAGTTATTTTATTTTTCACACATCCTGCCTTTGCGTTAATCAATAACTCTGATACCTTGTACGTGGGAAACGGCGAAAGTATAAATCTTGCGAATAATGTATATAAAAATATTTCCATAACCGTAAAAAATGGCGGCACCATCAATGTTGTCCCCTATGACGGCGGAACCAATTTGGGAAAATTGAATTTGGTGGCGCCGAAAGTTTTGATCGAGGGCACGATTAATGCCAATGGCTGCGGCCATGACACGCGCGGCCAGGGCGGCACGCCCACGGGCAATGATGGAGGTGGCGGCGGCGGTTATGGTGGCAAAGGCGGCGAAGGCGGTGGCGGGCATACGGGCGTAGGCGGAAACTCCTACGATACTTCTTTTGCCGAGGATCCCGGATCTTATGGATACAAAGCCGGTACCGGGTCGACTTATTCAGGCTATGGGGGCGGAGCCATCCGCATTGATGCCGCGAGCATGACCATTGGCGCCACCGCGGTGTTGAAGGCCGACGGCTCTGCCGGCACTGCGGTCAGGGAGGGCGGCGGTTCGGGGGGCTGCATTTTACTCAACGGAATTCACACCTATTTTGTTTCTACGTACTACCTTTATGCCCGCGGGGGCAAAGGCGCGCCGTATAGTAATCCCTATTTTTCCTCGGGAGGCGGGGGCGGGGGCGGGGGCAGGATAAAAATCTTCGAATACAATACCATCAACTATGGAGGCAACATCATGGATGTTTCCGGAGGAGCCAAAGGCGGCCTAGGCAGTTCTAATGGTGAAACCGGCACCATTTACAAATATACCAGTCCTTCGGCTCCGGGAACGCCCTCCTTAATGGCGCCCACCGATGGCCAAGTGGTGGGAACTTTTCCCACGTTCACATTTGTGGCCACGGATCCGGGTAAATCCAAATTTTTGCAATATTACATGGAATTCAGCTATAACGCGGATTTTTTACCGGCTTCGGTGACGTTTACCGTGGATCAGCGCACACCGGATGCCGGCTGGGGCGGAAAAGCATATTTCGCTTCGGATGAAACCGCCTCATATACCATAATTTCCGAACTGGCTACTAATACAATCTATTATTGGCGGGTTAAGGTGACGAACAATGAAGGTGCAAGTTGGTCGGCTTTATCCTCCTACCGGACGCTGACTACCACTGCTTCAAATTTCAAACCAACCATACCGCAATTGATTTTGCCCCTCAACGGCCAATCTTTGGTAAACAAATTGCCGGCATTGCAAAGCGTATGTTCGGACCCGGAGGGTGATACGCTGACTTTTTCTTTGACCCTTTCCACGGATTCCCAATTGCAAAATTCGCAGACCTTTCAAGCGGCCTACCCGGGTTGGAATCAACCGGATTATTTACCTGCGGGGAAATATGCGGGGGTTACATCCACTTGCCAAATTATGAATACCGGGATTAATCTGGACGCTTTGATTCCGGGTACGGATTATTATTGGCGGGTTACGGCCTTGGATAGCTTCCAACAGAGCACGCAATCGTTGATCTATTCTTTTTCCACAGTCCCGCTCCCGGCCATGCCGGCCTTGGCCGGGCCGCTGAACGCATCAGTGGTGACCACGAACCAGCCCTACCTGAGCATTGCGGCACAAAGTCCGACCGGAGGTTCGCTGGCGTATAAAATTGAGCTGAGTTCGGACGGATTTCAAACCGTTTTGCTCTTCAATTCGCAAAACGGCGGCGGGTGGACCAAAACAACCTATGCGTCGGGGGAGACGGCGCGTCTGCTTATTCCCGCAGCATATCCGTTGCTGCCGGGAACATTGTATGAGTGGCGAAGTTATGCGTATGATATGGACAATGACAATTGGAGCGTGGTTACGCCGTATTATTCATTTACCGTAATTACCCCGCCCCGGGCGCCGGAGTTGATTTTTCCGGACGCCAATTATTCGGCGCCGAATGCCGCGATACCCTTCCGGTTCAAAATCGGGAGTGAATCGGGCAATACCCTTAACGGGTGTTTTGAACTCAGCGCCACCAATTTTCAGGATACGTTGGCGGTTTTTGATCAAACCTTAAATCCCGCCGGTTGGAGTGCCGGAGCCTATGCCGCAGGGACTGAAATGCAATTTACGCTGCCTGCGTCCGTCACCCTGGAACGGGGCCGCACGTACTGGTGGCGGGTGCGCGGCACGGATGGGATATCCTGGGGGCCCTATTCCGACAGCCGGCCGTTTAATTTGACCAATACCCTGGAATTTCAGCGCGTGGTCACTGTGCCGAATCCGGCAGTGAGCACCTCAGACTTGCAGATCCAATTGCAACTTACGGCCGATGCGGACATTACGCTCCGCTTTTTTAACAAACTCGGAAAACAAATCGATCAAATACAAAAGCAGGCCTCCGGGGGCGCAACGGGAAATGTGATTCACTACGACATTTCACGGTATGCCAGCGGTATTTACTTTTATGTTTTGGAAGCCAAATCGGAATTTGGCACCAAGACCACGACGAAAAAATTTGCGGTGGTGAAGTAGGTGAGTATGAGATTCAAAACCAGGGGGAACAGCAGGTATTGTCACCATTGGGCCGCAGCCGCAATGTTGCTTTGGATGAGCCCATTGGCCCTGGCCGATGAGCCTTCGGTGGGCGGAGTTTTTTTAAGCGAAGGCATGGGGCCGCGTCCCGCGGCCATGGGCGAGGCATTTACGGCCGTGGGTGAAGATGTGAATGGCATGTACTGGAACCCGGGCGGATTGGTCCGCAGTTCGGGGATAAATATTCTGTTTTCGCATACTATATTTCTTCAGGGTTTTAATGATGAATACCTGGCCTTGAGTATTCCCCTGACCCAACAGGACGCGCTGGGCATGAATGCTTATTTTTCTTATATTAACCAGCTGGAAAAAACCACCTTGGATTCTCCGGATGTGTCCACCTACGATGCCAGTGATATGTATCTGGGCGCGGCTTGGAGCCATGCTTTTTCAAAACGGTATTCAGCCGGAATTACCCTCAAAGGGGTGCGCCAAGCCATTGACACCTATGCGGGCATGACGGGGGCTTGCGATGTGAGTGTGTTGGCCAAGGATTGGCTGCCGAATTTTAATGCCGGCATGACCATGCGCAATCTCGGCCAGCCTTTGAAACTGAAAGAGGAAGGTTATGCACTGCCGGCCTCCCTCGACGCGGGCATCGCTTACCGTTTTTGGAACCGGGATTTTTTGCATACCTTGGATGTTTCCGTACCCTGGCAACAGCCGGTAGTTTTGAAAATGGGATTGGAATATAATTTTGAAGACTTGGTCTTTATACGCGCCGGATACCGTTATTTTATATCCGGCAATGATTTGGGCTGGCTGGCGGGTTTGACGGCCGGTGTGGGGATAACCATTTCAGACTACAATTTGGAATATGCCTATTCGCCCTATGGGATTTTAGGGGACGTGCATCGGATTGCCATCACCATACCTTTTGGGCGCAGCAGCGTGGATGAGGAAAAGGTCATCCAGCGCCTGGAACGTAATTTGCGCGTTCGCCAGGAAAAAATTATCCAGGAACATATCAAGACCGCGGATCAATATGCGGCCCGGAAAGACTATGCCAATGCCAAGGTATATTACGAAAAGGTGGCGGCGCTTAATCCCCAATATCCGGGCCTGAAGGGAAAAATGGCGCAGAACGAAACCCGGATGGCCCAGTCCCAGGCGGACAAACAATTTCAGCGGGGCATGAAAGCGTATCAGCAGGAAGAATATATGGCCGCGCTGATTGAGTGGAATAAAGTCGCGGAAAGTTGTCCTGACTATAAAGATATTAAAAAATGGCTTGGGGCTGCCAATCAAAAATTGCTGCAGACCTCAAAAAATACGGGCGCTGCGGCCATGGCGGGTACGGCTAATTCCCAGGCGGAAGCGTATATAACCAGCGGGTTGGAGTATTTGCAAAACAGGCAATACCGTAAAGCACTGGAAATATGGCAGGAAGCGCTGCGGCGCGGACAGGGTAATGCGCAAATCCGGAATTTGATTCAAAAGGCGAAAAATAAAATACAGCAGGAAATTGCCGAATGGCTGCAGGACGCCCGCGAAGCCTTGCAGAATGAGGAGTGGGTGAATGCCGTGAAGCTTTGGAGGCAAGTGCTTAAGCTGGAACCGGATAATGCCGTGGCCCTCCAGCAGCTTGATTTCAACCAAATGAAGATTCGTTCCGTGGCCAATGATCTGTATGTCACCGGGGTTAACAATTACGTGCAAAACAAACTCAGCGAGGCAGTGCAAAATTGGAAGGATTTGTTGGTGCTGGATCCCGACAATCAAAAAGCCAAAAAACACCTGGAAAGCGTAAAACGCAAGATCGAGGATATTCAAACCATTCAGCAATAGTATCACCCGTTTAATTTAAAATTTATATGTAGAGACGCAAAATTTTGCGTCTCTACGGGCAGATATGGTTTAGAATAGAAAAATTTTGTTTTAAGGAGGGGCGGGTATGTGGGTGAAGTTAACGGCGATTGCACTGGCCGGTGCCGCGGGTACATTGACACGGTACGGCCTGTCGGGATGGGCGCAGCGCCTGGTTGGCGGGGGATTTCCCTGGGGCACGCTGTCGGTAAATTTAGGCGGAAGCCTGCTGGCCGGGATTTTTTGGGCCATGGCGGAAAACCGCATCAGCCTGAGCGGGGAAATCCGCGCCATTGTGTTGGTGGGTTTCATGGGGGGATTTACCACGTTTTCGGCCTTCATGCTGGAAACCAGCGAATTGATGCGCGATGCGCAATGGGGTTGGGTTGTGGGGAACTTGCTGCTGCAAAATCTCGGCGGGCTGGCCTGCTTTTTCGTGGGACGTGTTGCCGGGCATGGGATTTAATATAAGGAGCTGCTTATGAAACTTCCGGATGAAGCCAAACTGTTGCGGATTTTTATCGGTGAAAGCGATAAAGTCCACGGGAAACCGCTATATGAAGTGATTGTGGAAATGGCCCGCCGCCAAGGCTTGGCCGGCGCGACGGTGTTGCGCGGCGTGCTGGGATTCGGGGCGGACAGCCGCATGCATTCGGCTAAGATACTGCGGCTTTCAGAAGACTTGCCCGTGATTATTGAAATTGTGGATAAACCCGAACGCATTGAAGCGTTTTTGCCAACCGTCGACCCTTTGATCGAAGAGGGCTTGGTGACCATGGAAAAAGTGCAGGTCATTGCCTACCGTCACAGCCAAAGAAATCCGCCTAGCGTTTAATCAACCGCTTGAATCCAATTACAACCAGAAACACCAGCGCGGCCAGCAGGATAATCGTAGGGCCGCTGGGCAGGTTGTGCACATAACTGTAGGCCAGGCCCAAGCCGGTAAAGGCCATGCAAAAAACAATGGACAATGCGATCATTTGCCAAAGGCGGCGCGAGAAATGCTCGGCCACGGCCGAGGGCAGCGTGAGCAGGGCAATGACCATGACAATGCCCACCACGCGCACTAAGAGCACCACAGTCAGGGCCGTCAGGCACAGTAAAAGCAGATAGAAAAAACGCGTGGGCACGCCTTTCAAGCGGGCGAATTCTTCGTCAAAGCAGACAGCCAGGAATTGATGGTAAAAGAAAACCGCCACTCCCACCACCAGCACGTTCAAGCCTAAAACCAGCCAAAGATCGTATTGGGAAATAAGCAAAATATTTCCAAAAAGATAACTCATGGGGTCGGTATAGCCGGGTGTTTTGGCTAAAAACAGCAGACCCACGGCCATGCCCACGGACCAAAGCGCGCTGATGACCGTATCTTCGCGCTGGCGTGCATACAGGCTGACCCAGCCAATGAGGAGGGCGGAGCCTAAAGCGGACAGGATCGCTCCCAGCAGAGGGGAACACCACGCCCAGCCCAATACCTGCTGGCAAAACATACCGGCGCCAATGCCGCCCAGGACACTGTGGGAAATGGCGCCGGCAATATTGCTGATGCGTTTGGCCACCACGTAGGTGCCGATGATGCCAAAAGCCACGCTGGCCAGCAAACCAACGCCGAACGCATAGCGCAGGAAGGCCAAATCAGGGTCCATGAGGGCTTTAAAAAATTCAATCATGCCGGTGCTCCTCGTCAAAACATTCATGCGAATGCCGGACCATGCGCAGGTCGGCGTGGTAAATGTCCTGGATGGCTTCCGTGGACAATTCGTCGGGTTTATGCAGAAACACATGCCGGTTTACGCAAAAAACCCGCTGGACTAAATTGGCCACGAAACTGAGATCGTGTGAAACCAAGAGTATGGCCATGCGTTGATTGAGGGTTTGCAAAATTTGCGTAAGTTTGTTTTCGCCTTCGTTGTCCACATTGGCCGTTGGTTCATCCAGCAAAAGCAGTTTGGGGTCCCCGGCCAAGGCCCGGGCGATCAAAGCGCGCTGGCGTTGGCCGCCGGAGAGCTGGGAAAACAAGCGGTTGGCCAAGGGTTGGATGTGAAGTTCCTCCAGGGCGGTTGCGGCAGCCCGGCGGTCAATACGCGTATATCCGCCCCCAAAACGCTTTCCCAGGCGTCCCATCAGCACCACGTCCATTACCGTCACGGGGAACTGCGGATCGTAAAAAAGATATTGCGGGACATAGCCCACCCAATGCCGGGTTTGGGCCGGTGCCTGACCGAAAAGCCGGACCGTGCCGCGGGCCGGGGGCAGCAAACCTAAAATGATCTTCAACAAGGTGGTTTTTCCGCCGCCATTGGGGCCGATAATACTGATGAACTCGCCTTCCTGGACCGTCAGGTGCACGTTTTCCAGAATGCTCCGTGATTCATAGTTAAAACTTAAATCCTGAATGTCAATTACCGGCTGTTCGGCCATAGCGGCTCCTGTCAAGGTTTCAAAGCATGATCGATTTGTTCAGCCATGAGCGTAAGGTTTCGCATATAGTCATAAGGGACCGGGTCCATGGGAATGACGGCCGCGCCAATGGTTTGTGCCAGGGTTTGGGCGGACCGCTGTGAAAATTGGGGCTGAACAAAAATGACCCTGACGTGCTGTTGTTTTGCCAGTTTGATAAAACGGGCCAATTCTTGCGGCGCAGGCTCTTTGCCCTCGAGTTCAACGGCTTTTTGTTTTAAACCGTAAGCATCGGTAAAATAGCCGTAGGCGGGATGATACACGAAAATAATTCCACCCCGGACCGGCTTGAGAATTTGCGTCAGCCGGGCATGCAGCCTGGTCAAATCTTCAATAAAACTGCGGCAACGGGTTTCGTAGTAAATTTTACCTGCTGGGTCGGCGGCTGAAAGCGCAGCCAGCATGGTGGCTGCTTGTTGTTGGACTAAAACCGGCGAAAGCCAAATGTGCGGGTCTGCGGTTTCAGCCAAGTTTCCCCCGGAGCCGTGGCGGGCTTCGAAGGTTTGGTTTTCGGCTTCCAGTTGGCGCAAGGCGATGCCTTGGCGGCAATCCACGATGCGGACCTGGGCGGAAGCGCTATGCAATTTGGGCAGCAAAGCATTTTCCAGGGGCAGTCCGATGCGGAAAAATATCCGGGCCTTGGTTAAGTCGGTGATTTGGCGCGGGGTTGGTTCATAGGTTTCGTGGTTTTTTCCCGGCGGGACTAAAACCGTGACGTGGACGCGGCCGCCGCCTATGCGTTCGCAAAAATATTTTTGCGGTAAAATCGCAACCGCGACTTGCAAGGGTCCGGCGGCTTGGGCGGATAAAATAATGAATATGGAAAAAAAGAAAAATAAACCGAACATCCTTGAACGAGGGGAAGGCATGGCGCAACTCCGGATCAAGCGGGATGCCCCATAGTATTAAAAAGTAATACCGCTCGTCAAGCGGTAAATGGTTCTTGCTCCAACACCTCCCGCACCTTTTTGAGCAGTGCTTTTACCGCAAAGGGTTTGGCCAACAGTTGGATGTTGGGATCCAACACGCCGTGATGGGCAATAATGTCCTCGCTGTACCCGGACATATACAGCACACGCAACAGCGGACGTTGTTCAACCAGGCGTTGATAAAGCTCCTTGCCGTTTAGACCCGGCATGATGATATCCGTCAATAATAAATCCAGAGGCCCGGTATAGTTTACGAGCTGTTCCAAAGCCTGTTCGGGCCCGGAAGCAGGGATGATGGTATAACCCTGGCTGGACAAAATTTCATTTGCCAGTTTTCGCACCATGGGTTCGTCCTCGACTACCAGAATTGTCCCGCGTCCCGGGATTTGGGTTTCCGAAGCATCGGGAAAATCAGCAGGCGCCGTGATTGGGGTTTCAAGCTTGGGAAAGTATAATTCAAAAGCCGCACCTTGGCCCGGCTCGCTGGCGCCCCAGATGACACCCTGGTGCTGGAGAATGATGCCGTACACCATGGAAAGCCCCAGCCCGGTTCCTTTGCCTCGTTCCTTGGTGGTGAAGAAAGGTTCGAAAATATGTTCCAGGAGTTCGTGGTTCATGCCGGTCCCGGTATCTTTGACCGTGACCCGGACATACGCCCCGGGTTTTAAATGCGGATGCGGTTTGGCCTGGCCGTCATCCACCTGGGCATTGGCCGTGGAAAAAGTCAGGGTGCCTCCGTGGGGCATGGCATCCCGGGCATTGACCGCCAGGTTCATGAGCACTTGTTGAATTTGAGACAGATCGCCTTTGATCAGACCCAGGCCGGGAGCCAAATGTGTCTGCAATTCAATGTGTTCGCCGATGAGGGGATGGAGCATTTTCATAAATTCACGGATTTCGTCATTGAGATTTACGGCGGTCATGTGCAAAACCTGTTTCAGGCTGAAAGCCAATAATTGCCGCGTGAGTTTGGCGGCGCGTTCGGCGGTTTCCTGTATGGCTTTGATGTCATTGTATATGGGACTGCCGGGCGGAACCTGCATGGCGGCCATGTCCGCGTAGCCTAAAATGGGAGTCAGGAGATTATTGAAATCATGCGCAATGCCTCCGGCCAAATGCCCGATGACTTCCATTTTTTGTGATTGCTGAAGTTGTTCTTCCAATTGCCGGCGTTCGGCTTCGGCGGCCCGCCGTGCGGAAATATCGCGGGTTACGCCCACGCAGCCGATAATGTTTCCTTCAGAGCCTTGCATAGGAGCCATACTGATTTCGGTCCAGAGCGAAGCACCGTTTTTGCATTTTTGCTCTACCTCAATCGGTTGACGCCACCCTGGATGATTGGGATCATCCAGGGTTTGGAGGGCGCGGATTTTTTTTGCAGACTCCGGCATAAAAATATCTTCAGGTGAATGTTTGAGGGCTTCTTCGACAGTATAACCAGTCAGCAGAAAGACCGAGGGGCTGACGTAGGTAAGGCGGCCATGAATGTCGATGGTCCAAATAACATCTTTTACATTTTCCGCCAATAACCGGTACTGTTCCTCGCTTTTTTTCAGGTAGCGTTCGGCCTTTTTTTTCTCACTGATATCGGTGAAAGCCACCAAGGATTGATTGGTCGAAGGGAGCAGCGTTACGGTGAGCATGACATCATGAATTTTCCTGTTTTTATCGAGAAATTGGGATTCGTAGGTTTGCGGTATATTTTCCGCATGCGCGCGGCGTTGCCGGTGGTATTCGGTCATTTTTTCAAGGTCTTCCCGGTGTGCGACAAATTCAGGCCACTTGCGTTTTCCTTCCAGTTCTTCCCGGGTAAAGCCGCTGATTTTTTCCAATTCGCGGTTAACCAAGGCAATGCTCATGTCGGCGTTAATAATTATCAGCGCATTTCCGCTGTTTTCAAATGTGGTGCGGTATTTTTCCTCGGAATAGCGCAGCGCGGACTCTGTTTTTTTAAGTTCGGTAATTTCCACATCCATGCAAAATACTTCAACAACTTCGGTATGTTCAAAAATGGGGAACATGGAGGAATAAACCCAAATATTTGGGAAACCCGGCTTGGGCAATTCCCATTCCTGGGGAACGCTGGGTTGGCCGGTGGTCCAAATTTGTTCCAGGGTCAGGTTGAATTCGACGGGGTCCAGCCCGGCAAACAAAGTGTCCTGCATGCGTTTGCCCAGGACGTCTTGGGCGGAGAGTCCGTAGAACATCTCCGACGCTTTATTCCAATGCCGGATGACTCCATCGCGCGTGTAGCCCTGAATGGCCACGCGGGGAGTGTTTTCGATAATGGCCTCGAAACGGGACAGGGCATGCCGGTACGCGGTCTCGGCATTTTTTTGTTCCGTAATGTCGCGCATGGCCGCCAACACCAAAGGAACACCGCTGACGTAAATGAGCTTAAGGGAGAGTTCCGTATCAGTGGACACTCCGTCTGGCCGTTGGAATTTCCAATAAAAAACCTGTGGAGCCCCGTTGCGCGCGTTTTGCATATACTCCGCCATGCGTTCGCTCGAAAGGCGGCCGCCGGGTTGAATTTCCGGGGAGAAATCCAGGGGCGTGCGCCCAATAATGTCCGGCCGCGCGCAGTTCCATAAGCGTTGGGCTTCGGCATTGCAGTCAATAAACACATCGGACAAAAGAAAGAAACCAACGGCTGAGCTTTCAAACACGGTCCGGTACTTGGCTTCGTTTTCTAAAAGTCCTTCTTCCGTGAGTTTGCGTTCGGTAATATCCGCAATTTGCAGCAGGTATCCCGAGGCTTCGGAGCCGCGCTGCCAATGGAAGGGTGAGAACAAAACATCGAGATTCACAGTGCCGGAACGCAGGGTTTTAAATAATTGATTGTGCCGGTTCTTTTCAAAATCATAGAGCAGCTCAAAGTGAACCACCCGGTGTTCCTTTAATTCGATTTTTTGCGTGTCTGAAAGGTAAACCTCTAAAAATAGGGTGTGATTTTTAATTTCCCAGGGCTCCAAAATGCCGAATAAATCCGAAAAACTTTGATTGAAATCAATGATCAGGCATTCGGGATCGCATAGTGCCAAGGCCAGGGGAGAGGCGGAAAAGATACTGCGGAAACGCGCTTCACTGTCGTGCATGCGCATTCCGCTCAAGACGGCCACCTATTCCGATGCATGGCGGCCACCCTCCCACCGAACAAAATCTCAACGATCAAAATATAACACAGGTGGCCG
>JAGVPM010000157.1 GCA_020052235.1 Candidatus Goldiibacteriota bacterium | reverse complement strand
GAACGTTGGCTGAATAACCGGCCAATGAAATGCTTGAAGTTCTTAACTCCTGCGGAAGCTTTCCGTCAGGGTGTTGCACTTCGTGGTTGAATCTGGGATATCTAAAAAGACCTTTTAGAACAAAGCCGAATTGCTTTGGAATTTCGCCTGCTTTGACAAAATAATCGCCTTTTTTTATGGATTGACGGGTCAAAATTGGCAGCAAGGCTTTAATTTGATTATCCGGGATTTCTACCAAGGAGCGGATGGCGTTGATTAAAATCGTCTCCATCAAAAACACCTCCGGTTATTTCGCGGACCTGTGACACCATTAAAAACAGAAAATGGAAAATTGAGCAATTGACCGCAATTGAGCCGTGCCGATATAAACAAAATTTTTTAGTTAAGGGGGAATATTTGCTCAACTTGCTCTTTTGCTCAATTGCTCTGCCATTTTTGCTGAGAAAAAATGGCGGAGAGGCAGGGATTTGAACCCCGGGTACCCTTGCGGATACAACAGATTTCGAGTCTGCCGCCTTAAACCGGACTCGGCCACCTCTCCGGGTTTTGCTTGGCTGTGAAAAACGGTTATATTAAAAAAGAAAAATCCAGAAAATCGAAAGTCGAGATTCGACCGCATTTGAGGCTTTATCCACTTTCTAATTTCGCCTCTCAAATGCTCTGAATTTTGCTCCGCAAAATTCTGGTGGAGCAGAACGGGATCGAACCGTCGGCCTCCGCGATGCGAACGCGGCGCTCTCCCAAACTGAGCTACTGCCCCAAATCAAATGTATCGGGTTTTATTTTATGCAACCACCCTGCACCTGGCAAGCTTCTTCTTGTTTTTTTTCCAAACTAAAAATAATACCGCGCCCCGATGGCGCCGTGCAATGAAACTCCCGGCGCATGCGTGAGTACCACCGTCGGCGCCAATTCCGCGAACACGGCATATTTCGATTGATGAAAAAAATATTCCGCTCCGGTGAGCCCGCGCAGCCCGGTTTCAATGGTGCTGGTGCTGCTCTGCGCCCAAAAGGCGCCGCCGCCGAAATAAAACAACAAGGCTCCCTCGCGGACTTTCACCATTTCGTCGGTCCACATAAGGTCGGCGTGGGTCGAAATTCCCGGGAATACGCTATACCCCGAAGCCAAACCCGCGGCCAGATCAAACGCCAGATACTTTGTAATATATGATTTGAGGGAAAAACCCAGTGTGTCCCCCAGGATCACGCCCAAGCCGGTTACACGGTCCGCTGCCTGCGACGCCAAAGGCAGGGACATCAACAGCGCGGCAAAAAAACCAAAAACAAATTTGCGTCTCATGGAGTCAGCTCCTTGGACAATAGAACAAAAATAACAAGAAAATCAAAAAAACAAAATCCGGAAAACAGAAAATTGAGCAAGTTGACCGCAATTGAGCTGTGCCGCTGATGCCGAATCTTCCGGCTTGGACTTATCCTATTTGCTCAACTTGCTCTTTTGCTCAATTGCTCTGCCATTTTTCCGCGAGGCGGAAAAATGGCGGAGAGAGGGGGATTCGAACCCCCGAGGCGTTTTAGCGCCTACACACTTTCCAGGCGTGCTCCTTAAACCAACTCGGACATCTCTCCGTTTAAGCTTGAATCCGTTTGCGTTCCTTCTGATCTGACCGCAGCTGTTTAAAAAATGCTTGGAGCTCTTGCCGGCTTGTTTCCGCCAAAACACCGGACAATATTTCAGGCCGATGGTTCAATTTCGGATGACCCGCCACGGTCAGCAATGAACCGCAGGCACCGGCTTTGGGGTCTTCCGCGGCAAAAATCACCCGCTGAATCCGCGACCAAACGATCGCACCCGCGCACATGGCGCACGGTTCCAGCGTCACATACAACTCACACCCTTCCAAGCGCCAATGTTTCAACCGCCTGGAAGCTTGGCGTATGGCAATGAGCTCGGCGTGCTGCAACGCATCTTGCCTGGTTTCAACCCGGTTGTGGCCTTGCCCGATGATACGGCCGTCTTTAACCACCACGGCTCCCACCGGCACCTCGCCGCAAACTGCGGCCTTGTGCGCCAAGCGCAAAGCAATCCTCATGAATCGCTCATCGCGATCCGTCTGGCTTTGAGGCCGGGTGTGGGAAAAATTTTGCTTCATAGGACCACGGGGTCAGCGTTGAAAAAGGTTAATTTTATTGAACATTCTCACTTCAACCTGCTAAAACTGGTGCGCCTAAGAGGATTTGAACCTCTAGCCTTCTGATCCGTAGTCAGACGCTCTATCCAATTGAGCTATAGGCGCGAGGGTAGGATTATACCCAAGCCCCTAATTTCAGGCAAGACAAAAATAGGACCCTAATCAAGAAAACTTGACACTCAGGCCTTCCCGGCTTAACATAGGGGGCCTTCAAGGAGGACCTGCACTATGTCTTTTGAAACCAAACATCCCTTGCAACTATCCGCCAATGCTTTGACGGTTCTGGAGCGCCGCTACCTGCGCCGCGATGAAAACGGGCAATTGGCTGAAACTCCCGAGCAAATGTTCCGCCGCGTGGCGGATAACATTGCCGCATCCGACCGCTTGTATTCCCCCGGCCGGGACACGGCTGACACGGCCGAGGAATTTTACGCGCTCATGGCGGGCTTGGAATTCATTCCCAATTCCCCCACGCTCATGAACGCGGGCCGCGATCTTCAGCAATTGTCTGCCTGTTTTGTTTTGCCTGTGGAAGATTCCATGCAGTCCATTTTTGATACCATTAAAAACGCCGCCTTGATCCACAAAAGCGGCGGCGGCACCGGCTTCTCTTTTTCCCGCATCCGCCCGAAAAACGACCTGGTCCGCACCACCAACGGGTGTGCCAGCGGCCCGATTTCTTTTATGCGGGTTTTTAATGCAGCCACCGAGGCTGTCAAACAGGGTGGTACGCGGCGCGGCGCCAACATGGCCATCCTGCGGGTGGATCATCCGGATATTTTGGAATTCATTGCCTGCAAAAACGACACGCGCGAACTGACCAACTTTAACATCAGCGTGGCCCTCACGGATGCCTTCATGCAGGCCCTGCAGGACAACGGGGAGTATGACCTGCTCAATCCGCGCACCCGCAAACCCGTGGGACGATTAAATGCCCGCGACGTATTCAATCAAGTCGTGCAAAGCGCCTGGAACACCGGGGAGCCCGGCGTGGTCTTTATCGACCGCATCAATGCGTTCAATCCTACGCCGGCCCAGGGTGAAATCGAAAGCACCAATCCTTGCGGCGAACAGCCGCTGCTGCCGTACGAAGCCTGTAATTTAGGTTCCATTAACCTGGCATTGATGACCATGGAAAAGGACGGAACCCGGGTGGTGGATTTTGCCCGCCTGCGCCGCGTGGTCCGCAGCGCGGTCCACTTTTTGGACAATGTGATCGATGCTTCCCTGTTTCCTCTCGAGCAAATCGCCCAGCGGGTGCGGACCAACCGCAAGATCGGGCTCGGCGTCATGGGCTTCGCGGATCTGCTTTTAACCCTGGGCATTCCGTACAATTCCGAACGCGCTTTGCAAATGGGTGAAAATTTGATGAAATTTATCAATGAAGAATCCAAACAACGGTCGCATGAATTGGCGCTGGAGCGCGGCTCGTTTCCGGCTTTTTCCGAGAGCCGCTATGCCGAAGGGCAGCCGCTGCGCAATGCCACCACAACCACCATTGCCCCCACGGGCACCATCAGCATTTTGGCCGGAGTCAGCTCCGGGATCGAGCCGCTTTTCGCTTTGGCGTATGTGCGCACGGTTATGGACAATGACCGTTTAACCGAGGTCAACCCCAGCTTTGAACAAACCGCCATGCTCCAGGGTTTTCATACGCCTGAGCTGATCGCCGAGGTGGCCAAACACGGTTCCGTGCAGAACCTGGCCGCCGTGCCCGATGAGATCAAAAATATTTTTGTGACAGCGCATGACATTGAGCCTTTGTGGCACACGCGCATGCAGGCTGCTTTTCAGCACCACACGGACAACGCTGTTTCCAAAACCGTAAATTTTCCCCAGCACGCAACGCCCGAGGACGTGGAAAATGTTTTTGTGGAGGCATTCCGCTTGGGGTGCAAGGGTGTCACGATTTACCGCGACGGATCGCGCTCGGGCCAGGTGCTTTCCGTGGGCGGGGATAAAACCGACCTGTCTGCCGCCGAACACGAAGAAAAAATCGAACCCCGCAAGCGCCCGGATGTAACCTTTGGCCGCACGGAAAAAATTAAAACCGGCTGCGGCAATCTTTATGTCACCTTAAACCACGACGAAGCGGGCTTGTGCGAAGTATTTACCCAAATGGGAAAATCCGGCGGCTGCGCGGCCTCGCAGTCCGAAGCCATCGCGCGCCTCATTTCCCTGTCCCTGCGCGCCGGCGTCAACCCCCAAGCCATTACCCGCAATTTGCGCGGCATCCGCTGCCCGCATCCGTCGTGGCAAAAGGGCGGCATGGTGCTTTCCTGCCCGGATGGACTGGGTGTGGTCCTGGAGCGTTACTTAAGTTGGCGCGAAGGCAAAAGCGAAGATGATACCATTCATTCCCACGGCCTTACCGAGTTGGATAAACTGGTCGGCGCCTGCCCTGAGTGCGGAGGAACACTGGAACACGAAGAAGGCTGCATGCTCTGCCGCGCCTGCGGTTTCTCCCGCTGCGGTTAAGTCCAGGAATTGTCGAAAAATCGCTTGCCCTGGATCAAAAGCTCCCTATATAATTTCTACACTGTGTATTTTCCGTATTTCAAGGAGGCTTTCGCTTATGAGTGATTCTTCGACGCCCCGTCCCCTGCACACAATCCTGCGCTTTGTGTTATTGGTTTCAGCGCTGATCTTGATGGGTTTGATGTTCTTTATTATGCGGACCCTGTTCTTGCCCAGCCAATACCTCCAAGCCTATAAAACCGCGGAAGCCGGTCCCAGGCATGCCGCGGACCTTAAAAAATTATCCATCCTCAATTTTAACGCGGTTTTGTATTTGTCGGGACCGGTCACTCCGGCTTCAGGTTCCAAAAAAGAAGGCACCATGTTTCCCATGGGCGCCAAACCGCTTCTGGTCCCCTGCACATTCAGCGATGCCACCGGGGCCGTGGAAATTTTGGCCGAAGGTTCGCCCGAATCAACGGAATCCCTTTCAAATTATTTTTTCGGCCAGCCGGTTCATATGCTGGGCTGGCGCACCTCGGAATCCGGTTACTCGCTTTTTATGATTGGAAAAAGCCGGGACGACCTGCTGAGCTTGTTGCTGCGGCGGTCGGAAAATTGGAAGTTAACCTTGTTCCTGCAGGGGGCGTTGCTGCTGGCGCTGATCTTTTTTATTTTCTGGTTTCTTAACATGGCGGTTTTATCCAATGTGCGCATTCACAATGTTCAGGTGCTCAGTGTGAACCTGATTTTTTTAATTTTATTGTACAGTGCGTTGTTTTTATCCGGCTATCCGTTGCTCAGCACCCTGCCTTTGGTGCTGCTGATTCTTTTGCTGGGCAATTTGGTGTTTGTTCC
This sequence comes from Candidatus Goldiibacteriota bacterium, assembly GCA_020052235.1. Taxonomy (GTDB): domain Bacteria; phylum Oederibacteriota; class JAAXVQ01; order JAAXVQ01; family JAAXVQ01; genus JAAXVQ01. Next base: position 22,941 of record JAGVPM010000157.1, on the reverse strand, counting down.
CTTGGCCTGGCTTTTAAAGCCCCGTCGGCCAAAAACCGCGGCTTAAAAAAGGAGATTTTTTCATGCGGCTTCAGCACTTGAAAGATCACGTCAACTTCCAGGATGAAAAATTCGGCCGGTCGGTGGTTCTTTCCTCGGACACGGCCGCGCAGTTCCTATATACGTTTAAACCCGGTCAGGCCATGACCGACCATACGCATCCTTTTTCCACGGAATTTATTACGGTTTTGGAGGGCGAAGCCCAAATTTCCGTAGGCACGGAATCCGTGCTGGCCGAGCCCAACTCCGTGGTCATGGTCCCGGCCGAGGAAGTTCACTCCATTCACAACTATACGGATGAACCGCTCGTGGTCTTGAGTTTTATGTCTCCCAAACCCTAAAACCGCAAATTCCCATTAAAAAACCAACGTAGAGACGCAAAATTTTGCGTCTCTACAATTCAATTATTATTTAAAGGAGAATTGAATCATGTGGGAATGATTTATATGGCGTGCGGATTCTGGTTATAATCGAAACGCAGAACGGCTCACGCTTGTGGACCGCCTGCTCCGTGCAACACCTTCAAAAACGCTTTCCCATACCGTTCCAATTTCACGGGCCCAATGCCGGAAATTGCCAATAGCTCCTCGGGCGATCCCGGACGCAGCGCCGCCATCTGCTGCAACACCGCATCGCTGAAAATAATGTACGCCGGCACATTTTGCGCATCGGCCAGCGCCCGGCGCAAAATTTTCAATTGCTGCAATAGGGGGTCTCCGGGGTTCACGGAAAATGCCGGAACGGTTTTCCCGCTGCAGCCCGGCCCGGCAATGGCAATGCCGGTGGTAATGGCAGCAGCCAACTTTTGTTTAAGCAACGTGTCCCAAGTAATCTGCGTGCACCGGTCGCAGGCTACACCGCACGCGTCCATGCTTTCCTCGAAATACGCCACCACTCCCCGATGACGGCATACCAGGCTTTCCGCCCAGCGAAACAGTTCCACGGTTTTTCTCTGTGTTTCTTCAGCCAGCTCCGGGTCCGCGGCCGAGCTCATAAAAAATTCATAGTTTTTTACGTCCACCCAGGAGTAAAAGAGCAAGCATTCGCTGCGCAGTCCGTCGCGGCCCGCGCGCCCAATCTCCTGATAATAATTTTCCAGAGTGCGGGGCATATCCCGGTGGATCACATAGCGGATATTAGATTTATTGATTCCCATGCCGAATGCAATTGTGGCCACCATCACGTCCGCCTCGTCACGGATAAAGGCTTCCTGATTCCGGTGCCGTTCCTTGTCCCCCAGTCCGGCGTGATAGGCCAAGGCGCGAATTCCCTGCTTGGCCAAATACGCGGTCAAGCTCTCCACGTTCTTGCGGCTCATGCAGTAAATGATGCCGCTCTCCCCGGGATGCAACCGGATATAGGTAAGCAGCTCCTTGCGCAGGTCGCGGCCGTCGCCTTTTTTCTGGCAGGTAATCGCCAAATTTGAACGGTAAAAGGAACCCTTAAACCCGCCGGGCTTGCTCATGCCCAGCTGAGTAATGATATCCCGGATTACTTTGCGCGTGGCCGTGGCCGTCAAGGCCAGGATCGGAATATTGCCCAAATAGGTTTTTAATCCCTGAAGCTTCCGGTACGAGGGGCGGAAATCGTGCCCCCACTGGCTGATGCAGTGGGCTTCATCCACCACCACCATGCAAACCGGGCATATGGCCAGAAAATCACGCATTGACCCTTCCAAAGCTTCGGGGGCCAAATAGACCAGCTCGTATTCCCCGCGCTGAAAATTCCCCAAGCGGCGCTTCCGCTCCTCCACCGCGACGGTCGAATTCAAAACCGTGGCTTTAAAACCGTTCGTCAACAAAGCATTCACCTGGTCTTTCATAAGGGAAATCAGCGGAGAAATCACCAGCACGGTTCCATCCATGATCCGCGCCGGAATCTGAAAACACAGGGATTTTCCCGCCCCCGTGGGCATGACGCCAATGCAATCGCGGCCCGCAAGCACAGTGTTGATTAATTTTTCCTGGCCGGGACGGAACTCGGAATAGCCGAACGTGTTGCGCAAAACTTCCAGCGGTGTGGGCATATACTTAATCCTTCATCCAAATCCAAACTGAATTGATTGCTCCATGCGCGCGAGGACTGCGTGGGCTTATATATTGACATATTTGAGGGATTTTTGTTTCATTATTTTTTTAAGAATCCGGGCGTTCACCGCAGAGACGCGGAGGCCGCAGAGGAAATTCTGCGGTGAACGCCCGGTTTAAAACACCCTTAGTCTTCCAAATTTTCCAAGGGTACGGCCGGATCGGACTTTTCAAGATGCTCACCAAAACATCCTGCATAAAATCCTCCGCATCCATTTCAGCCGCCGAGTTTACCAGACTATGGGCGTAATTCACCATTTTCCGGCGGAATTTTATTGCACCTGAATTTTACACCTTTTCGCCTGTAAATTTTATCGGGAACGGTTTAAAACCGTCCCCTACCCGAGGCACTACACCATATAGTGTGTGTACCCATCCGGCCTGACACAATTTATATAAAAAAAAACAAAACAATGTTTTACAGATTACATAAAAAAGCTTATGGTTATTATAAGATTCAGCAGGAAACTGGCAGAATCTAGTAGTACTACCAATTGGGAGGAACGAGATTCATGGTGCAAGGAAAAGTAAAGTGGTTCAATGATGCAAAGGGTTTTGGATTTTTGGAGCATGAAGGTGGCAAAGACGTGTTCGTGCATTTTTCTGCCATCAAAGGCGACGGTTTCAAGAGCCTGGGTGAAGGCGACACGGTTGAGTTCGAAATCATTGATGGCCCCAAGGGTCCTCAAGCAGCCAACGTAACCAAAAGCGTGTAATTCCGTCTCTGACGGTAACACGTCTGATACCGGAAATAAGAAACGGCCTTTACGGGCCGTTTTTTATTTCCGGTTTTTTTTGAAACTAGGTGGTTGCTAAGGCTGTTAATTAATTTGATGCAAGGTTCCCGGCATACGTTTTTTAAAACATCTGGTCAGGCCCTCCACAATGTGTCCCCCCGAATTCATACCTGGCGTTTAAGTTGGTACGTGTGCCGTAATTGTGCACGGAGTAAAATGTTGGGCTTCGGACCCGATATTTTAAAAAACGTATGCCGGGAACCCTCGATTACTTTTATTTCCTGCTTTATATGTTTTTGGCCAGAAATTTATCCAACTGATTGGCAAATGCTTGGCAATCTTTCTTGTTGAACGCCGCCGGACCGCCGGTGTTGATGCCCGTGCTGCGCAAATGATCCATGAGATTGCGCACAGCCAAGCGCTGTTTGATCGTTTCCTGCGTATGAAAAGCGCCGCGCGGGTCCAAGGCAAACGCCTCCTTGCTCACCACGCGATCCGCCAGCGGAATATCCGCCGTAATCACGAGATCCCCTTTTTCAACCAAGTCCACAATTTTGTTGTCAGCCGCATCCGCTCCTTCTAATACGTCAATGACACTAACATTGGGCAAGGGCGGAATTTGCAAATTCAGATTAGAGACCATAATCATAGGAACCTTAACCCGGGCCACTGCGCGAAAGAGAATATCTTTGATCATCCTGGGGCAGGCATCGGCGTCCACATACAAGCGCATAAAAGGTAATACTCCTTATCAAATTTCACCACGACCTGCTCGATCCCCCGCCTCCCGAAGACCCGCCTCCGAAGCTGCTGCCTGAACTGCTCGACCCGCTGCTGAACCCGCCACCCGAGGACCAGCCACCACTGCTCCCGCCTTTGCCGCCGGAGGACTTCATTAGTTTCTGGAGTTTTTTGCCAAAGATCAGGCCCACGAGCAACATGACAAATGCAAAGATGGGCAGAATAATAATGGAGAATCCGAAAGCAAAACCAAACGCCACGCTCATGGCCAGCGGAATGCCGCCGAAACCTGCGCCCCATAGGATGAAAAATTTCTCGCCGCGGAACCCGATGCCCAGGGCTAAAAAACCAAGGCCGACAAAGAGACCAAAAAATACGAGCATGAGCGCTTTCTCTTTCCAGCCCATGGCTGGTCCATTTGAATTGGCAGGCGGAGCAGCAACTGTAATCTTACCGGCATCGCCGGTAATGGCTGCGGCAATGTGTTGGCTGCCGCTGACAATCCCTTGGCTGTAGTCATTGGCTTTAAAGTATGGGACTACGGATTCATCTAAAATCCGTCCGGCTTTTCCGTCATTGATCGTGCCTTCCAGGCCGTAGCCTACTTCGATGCGCACTTTATGTTCCGTAGGTGCGATTAAAAAAAGCACGCCGTCGTCTTTGCCTTTGTGTCCCACGCCCCACAGGTTGAACAACTTATTCGCGTATTCTTCCACGGTTAATCCATCCAGTGACGGAACGGTTACAACAGCCAGTTGCGCGCCATTGGTTTTTTCCAGGTCTTCGGCCAAAGTGAGTACTGTATCCTTGGCTGTTGAACTGAGTGCTTGGGCAAAGTCGCTGACCTTGCCCTCCGGGTGCTTGGGGAACTCAGCGCCTGCCAAGCCGGACCACCCCAGGCAAAGCAATAATGCGAGCATAAAAAATCTAAACTTTTTATTCATATGCAGCACCCTCCCGCCCGTTTACACAGGCGTAAATCCAAAAATAAATTTCCTGTTACCGGTCAAAAAATGGGCTCTTGCCTGTGCCTGAGAGGGGGATGCCGTAGACGATCTTGACATCTTCTCCCAAGAGCTTGAGCGAGAGCGCGGCTAGCCCCATGGAGTACATGATGCGGTTGTCGGCATGGTGCGCGGCGGCCACGGCGGCTGCGGACCCTACTGCGATTCCCAAGTCTCCGGTGTTAAATGCGCAAACGGCGCCGGCTTTTTCCGAGCCGGCGCAATTGCCGAAACCGCAGAGTCCGCAATATTTCAGCCCCAGGCTTTTTAAACGCGTGCCCAACAACAATCCGGTTGAAACATGTTTCAGATTTCCCGCGTCGCGGATAAAACCCGGCAGTTTTTTTTCTTTGCCCAACCGTTCCATTTCCTGCGATAAGCGTGCGATATCCGCGGATTCCAATACGGCAATGGCCAAATTATCCGCGCCGCGCCCTTTGGGGGCAGTGCGCGCGGCCAGGGCCATGGCCTGCGCGACTTGCAGCAGAGCTTGCTCTTCGGGTTTTTGCAGCATTGATTTATCCTCTCTAATCAATTTTCACCAAGCTTGACCGCGCCACCCAGCCGTGGCGGTTATTGGAAAGCTGGACTTCGATCCATTCATCCTCTTCGCGCTCACACTGGACCCGCGTACCCTCTGTGAGGGTAAAAAGAGATTCGGCATTGGCGTAAGGACGGCCGCGCACTTCGGCTGTGCCTGCCAGCACCACGGCGCGCTTGCGCCACTGGGGTTCCGTGTAACGCACGCCGCACCAAACGGCGCTTATGACAGCGCAGCCCAAAACCAGCCACGCGGCCCAGCGCAAAATGGAACGCGCACCCAGCAGAAAAAACGCCGCCAGGAATAACATCAGCGCCGCGCTGTAGCAGGCCGAAGCGGTCCAGGCTAATTCCCCGACCGTAAAGGATTGATACCAGCGCCAGCCCCAGGCGTTTCCCGTCCAGCCATCGTCCATGGACAGATCGCCTGCCACGCACCCGGCGGCTTGTTTCAGATTAAACCGCAAATCCGGGTCGCGCGGCGCCAATTGCAATCCGCGCTCATACGCCAAAACCGCGCGCCCGGTTTGACCCAGCTGCACGTACATGTTTCCCAGATTGAAATACACATCCGGATCATGCACGCCCAAACTGATGACTTTTTGATATTCGGCCAGGGCGGCTTCGTATTTTTCCTGCTGCGCATAGGTATTGCCGCGCAGAAAATATAGTTCCGATTCACCCGCATACGCCGTCAACGGCCCCAACAAACCCATTCCCAAGAGCAACATCACTGCCGATGCGGCATTTTTCCTGCGGTGTGCTTGTTGCCGTCGCCAAAATTTTTCAAAACCCTCCACGGTCTTGGCCAAATCTTTGTGCAAGGCCCGCATGTCCTGAACCGGAAATTCCATGGCCGCAAAACGGACGTATTCGCATACGGTAAGCGAAATTTTAAATTGCGACTGGAATTCCTCGGGCACCCGGTAACGTTCAAACAGTTCAGGAAGCCGTTCAATGACAATCGTGGAAGTGGTGACGCCGAACTTGGCGGCCAGGTATTCGGCCGTAGCCCGGGAAATGCTGTTATAGAACGGCTCAGCCTCGCGCCGGTGAATATGCAGTTGGGCTTGCTTCAAGGCGCGCAAAAGCTCGCTGTGCGCCCGCCTGGCCCGCGCGGCCAACACATCCTCGTCAGTTTGGCGGCGACGGTGCGTCCATACCCACACGGCACCCAATAGCAATAACCCCAAACCATGCAGCATCCAAAAGCCCTGATTTTCCACCGGGGGTTTGTGCCTTATAAGCAGTACCCGGTTTCCAGCATGATTGGGACGCAGGGTCAGGGATTTCACTGTCAACTTAGCCGCCGTCTGCGCCTCTAAAACCGGCGCCGCCACCATGATTTGTTGTTTTTTGGGTTTCACAAACAGGGACGGGATTGTTGCTTCGGCTGTTTTCCATTTTTGAACCTCGGGATCAAAGTAACGAATGCGCGCCGGCGGCAGATTTATTTTTCCGGATTTACGCGGAACCATTAAATATTGAAATATATGTTCGCCTTTCACCACTTCATTTTCCACCCGCGAGGCGTGGCGCTGCTCTTCCAGCTGCCATTGCAGATTCGGATCATCGGGCAGTTGCGGCTCGGGCGCGCCGCGCAGATTGCCCGCGCCCTGCAAAATGAACCGCATGCGCACCGGCGCTTCGGCTTCTATCCGCGCGGTCTCCACCACTGCGTCCATTTGATATTTTCCCACCAGGCCGGTGTTTCCTTCCTCGCCGCGCACTTCGGGATCTGGCGGCAGGGGCTTGACTTCCAGGGCCAGGGAATCCGCCATTTGGGTTTTATCCTTATTGCCTTGGGAAATGACCACCGAGGCCGAGCCGATATTCAAAGACCCGGCGTGAATTGGAAACAAGGCCGTGCGGTACGTGCGCTCCAAAGTTCGCTGCCGCGTGCCCGACACCAGGGACTCGCCCTGGGTCTGGGGCAATTCTTCGCTGATAAAACCCACCAACGCCGGCGGGGTGTAATTAATTTTGGTGCCCAATTCGGTTTGATATCTAAAGTGCACGGACACATTGACCTGCTGATTGACATACACTGCGGTTCGGTTAATCTGGGAATAAAATTCCGCCTCGTTTTCCCGGCGCGGCGCGGTGTTGTCATCCGGGGCCGCGGACATCATTTTGGGCATCAGCGCCCGCTTGCCGGAAAATTGGCGTTGGAAGGCAAAACCCGAACGCGGCCCCTCCACTTCCACCGACATGGACTGCGTGGCATAAACTTTTCCCCGGAAAGGAATTTCCACAGCCGGAATTGTCATGGTGCCGGTTTTCAGCGGCAGATATCCAAAGTGATAGGTGCGGAGTTTGAGCATGCGCCCTTGCTGGGTAACCCGGGTTTCCGCTTGGTTGGTGCTGATTAGGTCCAGCCCCGCAATCCCGGGTGCGCTCAATTTCAAGGCTGATAAATCCACGCCGGTTATGTCCACCGTAAGCGTGAAGCTCTCATCCAAATGCACCCGGTTCCGGTCCAAATCCGCATGCACCAACAAGCTGTCCGTACGATGCTCTGCGGTTGTGCTTGGCCCAAGCAGGGGTTCGGTCTCCAAATCCACGCCTTTAACCGGAACCGGGCCTTCCGTGTCATGTGCGGCATTTCTGGGGTTTGGCTCTCCGGGTTTGGGAACATAGCTGAAAACTTTCATCAAACTCGGATCTTGCTTGGGACGGGGCGTGGGTGTGGCCGGGGGCCGGGAATATTTTTCCGAATCGACGATCGGTTCAGTGAGAAATTCATCCATATCCGATGGATTTCGCGCAGGCTGGGATTCGTAGGTGTTTTTTTTCTTTTCCCCGTATTTCCGTTGCGTTAATTTTTGTCCATAATATTCCGGCGTGGGGGTTTTAACCACTGCGGTGGGTGTTTTTTTAGCTTCGATGCGCATTTCTTTTTCCGTAAGCGGTTCGGTGACCAATTCACTGGCCAACGCCGCGTGAGTAACGATGAGCCCCGACAGCCACCATCCCACCCCAAGCAAAACCAAAGCATAATTTTTTTTCTCTGTAAGCGGACGGTGATTCATGCAACCTATTTTGCGTCATCCCTGAAAAAGATTCAAGTGAACAATCGAAACCCCCCGGCTTTAATAATCCGGGCCCCGGTAAAGATTTTCGTCGTTAAGGTTTGGTTGGCGGTTCCGCTGCATGTCCTGCTCGTCATTTTCCAAGGAACGCAAGGTACGCAGGGCATCTTGTTTGGACATGCCTTTTTGTTTATTGCCTTTTTGGTCTTCCGAAACACTGGAACGGTCGCCGCTTTTTTGGCGCTCGTTTTTCGGACTATTTTGCTCAGCCGAAGGCGCCTGGTTGTTTTGACGGCCTTCGGACGGCGTGCGGTCCGATCCTGGAAGATTGGCGCCGCCCCCCTCGCGTTCCCCTTTTTTTCCGCCCTGGGATTGGGTTTGGCGTTGGGTGGTTTTTTTCGTGTGCTGTTCGATCTGGCGCAGAATCAATTCCAGGTTATAACTCGCATCTTCATCTTCAGGATTCCACAGCAATACTTGTTGAAACGCCTCGGCCGCTTCCACCCAGCGCGCGGAATCCCCCTGCAGCCACCCCAAGTGATAGGCCGTATAGCCCGTGTTGTACCAAACATTTTTCGCCAGCTCGCCGCGCGCGCCGGATTTGGCCTGCACAAACGCCTGATAGGCTTCGTTTAATTTTTTCTGCATTAACAGGCTGCATCCGTAATTGTACGTTCCCAGGGGATTTTCCGGATCGCTTTGCGCGGCCTGTTTGAAAAATCGCTCGGCATCCGCCCAGCGGTGCTGCTTGTACGCCTGCAGGCCTGCCTGCGTTTTTTGCCGCGTGCCTGCGTGCGCCGGAACCGCGAACCCCAAAGCCAGCCAAACGAACATCACACCCAAACCCAAGGCCTGGGTGCGCGGCCATAATTTTTTCCAAGGCCATGCCCGGCGGCGGCGCGATAATAAAAAGTCCAGCACCAGCAAGAGCGCGGCCGCACCCGTGCACCAAGGGTATAAATCATCCCATATCAGGAGGCGGTTGGAATATTTTTTGAATTTTTCCAGGCGCTCAATGTCCTTTAACACCAAATCTTCTTCCATGCCCGTTTCCGTCAGGCGCACATACAAACCCTGCCCCATAACCGCCAGCTCGCCGAGGTTATGTTCATTGATGCGCGTTATGGGCGCACCTGATTTTTCGTCATTAAGAATAGCATCGCGCGGCGGCACCGGCGCACCTTTGATTGTCCCCACGCCTATGGTATAAATCCGCAACCCGTTTTCCACGGCTTTTTTCAAATTTTCCCGCGGCAAGTTGCCGAAATTTTCCCCGTCGCCAATAACCAGGCATATGCGGTGCGCATTTTCATTTTTCGATACGCGTTCAAATGCTTTGATCGCCTGCTCCAAAGCCGCGCCGATATCCGTGCCAGGTACGGGCAATTGTTGCACATCCAAAGCGTCGATCAGCAATTTCAAGGCGCCGGTGTCCTGGGTCAGGGGGCACAAGTCAAAAGCCGTGCCGGCATAAGGAATCAAGCCCACGCGCTGCCCCTCCAAATGATCCGCCAGATAATGCAAGGCTTGTTTGGCGCGCGCCAGGCGGTTGGGTATCACGTCGTTCGCCATCATGGAACGCGAGGTATCGATTAATATTTCAATTTCCGTGCCGCTCCAAGCTTCACTTTCTCCGGTCAGCCCGATTTGCGGGCGCGCCATACCCAGGATCAATACTGCCGCGGCTAAAAGCAGGCACAAACGGCCCAGCCATTTCCGGCGCGGACTATTTTCCGCAGTCAGGCTTTCCGCCAAATGAGCCCCAACCAGCGCCTGCAGCCGCCCCAGCGCTTGGCGGTCCATCCACCACCATGCGGCCGGAAACAGCAGCAGCCCGAGCCAGGCAAAAAGCCAATTGATTTCAGCCAAACGGAACATAATCCAATTTGCTCCTCACGGTATTCTTCGTTCCAGTGTCATGGCCGCCACCCACTCCAGGCCCAACAGCATCAGGGCCAGCAGAATGAAATATTGCCCTATGTCTTCCTTGCGTTTAAAGGTTTTGGATTCCAGCCGCGACCTTTCCATGGTGCCGATTTCCTGGTAAATGGCTTTTAATTTGTTTTTATCCGTGGCGCGAAAATATTTTCCCGAGGCCGCCTCCGCCAGGTGCTGCAGCATGCTTTCATCCAAATCCTCGGTATGCACGCTGCCGTCGGGATTCAGCAAAACGTCCTCGCCGTGCATTGCGTCTTTAACCACAATTGATCCGCCCCCGGGCCGCCCCATGCCGACCGCGTAGATGCGGATATTCAAAGCTGCCGCCATTTGCGCGGCAGTCACCGGGTCCAAAGAACCGGCGTTGTTGCGGCCGTCGGTGAGCAAAATGATGACCTTGGACTGAGCTTCGGAATTTTTCAACCGGTTTAAACAGTTGGACAAGGCCATGCCAATGGCTGTGCCATCGGTGGTCATGCCGATTTCCAAATGATCCAGCAAGCCCAGCAAAACTTGATAGTCCAGGGTCAGCGGGCAAACCGTATATGCCCGCGCGGCAAAAGCCACCAATCCCAGCCGATTGTTGTGTTCCGAGGTTACAAATTCACGCAACACGGCTTTGGCTGCCTGCAGGCGGTTGAGCGGCTCAAAATCCCGGGCCGACATGCTGCCCGAAATATCCAAGGCCAGCATGACATCCAACCCTGAAGACTTCAGCGGCTGTTCAATGTGCACCCAGCGGGGACGCGCAGCCGCGAGGATCAACAACGCCAAAACCAATACGCGCAACCAAACGGTCCAGCCAAACCCCGGACGCTGCCCTCCGCGGAACGCGCTGCGGACCGAGCGCACCTCGGGGTATGCCACGGCCCCGGGTTTTCCCCACCCGCGGGCCTTAAGCCAAATCACCAGCGGCAAAATCACACCGGCTAATAATATCCAAGGATATTCCCAGACCATAACACCTGTCCTTTTTAAAACATTTTTCTCAAAACCAAGCTGTTGGCAAAGCAGTTAAGTACCTTAAGTTAAGGACATAGTCATAGGCTTTTTAAAACATTGGGTCAGGCCCTCGACAATGTGTCCCCCTGAATTCGCGATGGGCGCTTAAGTTGGTACGTGTGCCGTGATTATGCACGGAGTAAAATGTTGGGCTTCGGACCCAATGTTTTAAAAAGCCTATGACTATGCCGCTGAATTTTGTTTAATATAATCTACTTTGCTAATAGCTTGGTTTTTCTTTTCTTATCCACCGGGCACGTCCCGTCAATAAATTTGCGCGCCCGGCGCTGCGCCACGGCAATCCGGGAGAACTCCGCCCAGGACTTGGCAAATTTCACCAAATCGGCTTGGATCAAAATGCTGTTGAGCAGGCGCCGGATGTGCGGAGGCACTTGATTGCGTTTCAACACGGCCATGATTTCCACGCGCGGCAGTTCCAACGCGGAAATTTGATAACGCTCGCCGACATAATTTCTCAACACCCGCGAAACTTCCATAAAATAGTGATCCACCCGTCCTTCCAGCGCCATGCGCGAGCGGCCCAGAGCTTCCAATTTGTGATATGCCGTTAAATGCGCCGGGCGCTTGCGGAGCGTGCGGTGTTTGAAACTAACGAAATCCAGCCACACCACACCCAAAATAAACAAAATAACGGGGATGAGAAAAAAGTACCAAATCGGCTGCGCCGCGCGCGGGCCGCGCGGGTTGCGCAAGGATGTTCCTTGAGGATTACGGCTGGCTATGTTCAGCGTGAGTGCCGAGGATTGAGCGGACGCCGTGGTGCCTTCGGGCCAGGTAAAGCCAATGCCCAACGCGGGAAAATTAATTTTTTTTATCCCCAAGGCCATGAGCGTGTACTGGCCTTGCTGCGCGCGGTACCCTTCATGCCGGTCGCTGACATCCGCTTCTTGATAATTGAGCATCCGGCAACTGGGCCACAAAACGCGCGCGCCGGGCAAGTGCACGGTTCCGTTTTTAATCCCGGCCGTTACCACATACCTGAAGGTTTGCCCCACATACACCACGGTCGTATTCACATAAGCTTCCACCCAAACATCCTGGGTGGCAGCAGCATAAACTTGGCCGGAGGAAAGAATGGTGCCAAAAAAAATCAATCTTATTATTAAATGCCTCAGCCCGCGCTTCATCGCCGGAGCTTCCTTAAACGTTCACGAAAAAAATTCCGCAGCGGTTCCAGATACGACGCGTCCGTGAACAAATCCACGGTATCCACTTTCTGCGCGGCAAAATAGTGCCGCCGCGCCTTGGCGCGCGCTTGGGCAAAGGCCGCATAGTCTTCCCGCATCCGTGTTTGCCGCGTATCCACGACCACATCCTGCCCGGTTTCCGCATCCGTCAGGCAGAGCCACCCCAAGGGCGGCAACTCCGACTCCCGGCGGTCGTTCAATACCAGCGCCACAAAATCGTGTTTGCGTTTTGCCACTTTCAGGGTGGGAGTAAAGTCGCCTGCGAAAAAATCGGAGATGACGAATAAAATACTCCGCCGGTGCAAGGTGCGGTTGAGCACGTCCAAGGCGCGGTTAAGGTCGGTTTTTCGGGATTGCGGCCGGTGGGTCAGTACTTCGGTAATCACGCGCAAGCCGTGCTTGCGCCCTTTTTTGGGGGGAAGGAATTTTTCACATCGATCGGAAAAAATCATCAATCCGACGCGGTCGTTGTTGGCAATGGCGGAAAAAGCCAGCAGCGCGGAAATTTCCGCCGCCAATTCGGCCTTGCTCCGGTCCACGGACCCGAAACGCATGGACGCGGACACATCCACGGCCAGCATCACCGTGCGTTCGCGTTCTTCGTGGTAGCGCTTTACGTGCAGGGAACCCGTGCGCGCGGTTACGTTCCAATCAATGGTGCGGACATCATCCCCGCGGAGGTAGGGGCGCACTTCCGAAAACTCCACGCCCAGCCCCTTGAACACACTGTGATACGCGCCCGAAAAAACATTGTTGACCATGGCGCGCGTGGCAATTTCTATGCGGCGCACGCGCTTTAATATTTCCGCCGATGAGGAAACGGTGGATGCCGGCGCAGGGCTCAAGGGATTTCAACCTTCTCCAAAATGCGTTTGATCAAATCTTCCGGCGTGATGGCTTCGGCTTCGGCCTCATACGAGAGAATGATCCGGTGCCGCAATACATCCAGCGCCACGGCCTGGACATCCTCCGGGGCCACGTATCCGCGGCGTTTGATGAACGCATGCGCCCGCGCGGCCTGCGCCAAGGACAGCGAGGCGCGCGGCGAGGCGCCAAATTCAATGTGCGGACGAATCTCCGCCAATTGATAATCCGCCGGACGGCGCGTGGCCATGACCAAGTTGACCAAATATTGCTCAATTTTTTCATCCATGTACACTTCCCCCAGCAAGCGGCGCGCGGACATAATCTGTTGCGGCGTAGCCTGCGGGGTTATGGCCGTGGGACGCGGCACCGCATGCCTGCGGACAATGGCCAACTCCTCCGCTTCCGACGGGTAATCCACTTTGATCTTCAGCATAAACCTGTCGATTTGCGCTTCGGGCAGCGGATAGGTGCCTTCTTGTTCTATTGGATTCTGCGTGGCCATGACTAAAAAAGGTTCTTCCAAAAGATAGGTTTGATCTCCAATGGTGACCTGCCGTTCCTGCATGGCCTCGAGCAGCGCGCTTTGCACTTTAGCCGGAGCGCGGTTGATTTCATCGGCCAGAATTAAATTGGAAAAAATCGGCCCTTTTTTCGGAATAAACTCCTGCACTTTTTGATCGTAAATCAGCGTTCCGGTAATATCCGCCGGCAGCAGGTCCGGAGTAAATTGAATGCGCTGGAATTTAGTGCGGATGGTGGCTGCCAAGGTTTTTACAGTCAGGGTCTTGGCCAACCCCGGCACGCCTTCAATTAAAATATGCCCGTTGGCCAACAGGGCAATCAGCAGACGCTCCAGCATAATGCGCTGGCCGACAATAACCTTGTCCATTTCCGCCAGCACATCGGTCAAAAATCCGCTCTCTTGGCGGATGCGTTCATTGATTTCACGAATGTCTTTGTTCATGCGTTGATTTCTCCTTAATTCAAACGTCCCTATTTTATCAGCGCCATTTTGTAGACTACACGATTCTCAGAACCATCGGCGTTTTTGGCTTTCACCTGCACCATATATATTCCATTGGCCAAATCCCCGACAAAAATATCCTCAATATGCCGTCCCGCCGCCGAATAGTTATACCTAAACGTATTTACCGCCCTGCCGCTCGGCGTGAATATTCCCGCCTCCACGTCCGCTCCCTGCCGGGTGAAAATATTCAAATGCGCTACTGAACCGCGCACTGGGTTGGGACCGCAAGCGACGCGCAGGGGTTCGGACCAGGAATACGGGGTAGTAGTTAATGTTGCAATCGGGGCAGGGGTAAGCGTAGTGGTACTTGTAGGAAGAGCCGTTTGCGTTATGGTTGAAGTCGCCGAAATAGTTGGTGTAACCGTCGCGGTCAATGTAATAGTAGCGGTTAATGTTATTGTCGGTGTTGAGGTGATTGTTGAGGTCGGCGTTGAAGTTCTTGGTGGGCCTGAGTAAATTAGAACCCTATGATTATCGTAATCCGCCACCAAAAGTTCCGTACCATTGGAATATACTCCGTAGGGATTATTTAAAGAGTTTGCCGAAACTCCGCCTCCTTGATTGGCCGTATTAGCCCCCATATTAGGTTGACCAATAACCACATCCGCTGCGGCATTATTCCAGGTTGGCACTTGATTGAATATTAAGATCCGGTTATTTTGCTGGTCACAAATAAATAGCTTCGTCCCATCATAAAAAACATCCGTGGGACCTTTCAATGTATTTGCAGCGCAGCCCGGGGTAATGCCTTGATTGGCCGCCGTTGAACTCATATTTGATTGTCCGATCACATAACTTGCCGAAGCGGAATTCGTTGTCGGAATTGAATTAAAAATCAGCACTCGGTTATTAGAAGTGTCCGCAATAAATAGATAGCTCCCATAAATGCAAACACCATAGGGATAATTTAACGTATTCGCCCCCGCGCTTCCCCCGGCATTTACACCATTCGAAGTCATATCAGGTTGGCCAATTTCAACATTTGCCGGTGCATAGTTTGTTGACGGAATCGAATTATAAATCAAAACTCGATGGTTATGCTGATCCGCAATAACAAGCTTAGTTCCATCGCTACTTATCCTGGTTGGCCAAGAAAATAATTGTGTAGTCACCCCGCCTTTAAATGTCGTCATATCCGTTGAACCGGCAACATAATCGGCAGAAGCGTCATTAATGGCAGGAATTTGGTTATAAATCAGCACACGGTTATTTAATAAATCCGCTACGAACATTTGATTATTTATACTATAAATCCCCGTAGGATCATTGAGCTTATTCGCGGCTAATCCCGAAGTGCTCACGCTCATCAAACTTTGCCCCACAACAGTATTTGCCGCAGCACCATTAGCCGTAGGAACGGAACTGAAAATTAAAACGCGATTCCACCCGCTGTCCACGACAAAAATTCGCGAACCATTCATGGCAACACTACTGGGATGATAAAAAGTTGCCGCACTTGGGCTGGTGTAACCGCCAGTGTTCATGTCAGTTTGGCCAATTACAACACTTGCCGCCTGATCGGTCTGGTAAGCATAGAATCTCAAAGGCGCGGCTAAAAGTACCCCTATGCAACAAGTAAAACAGATTAACTTCCCCAAGTTCATTTGAACCTCATTCCCGCTTTATAAGCCGATTTTAATTTCATTATTCACTCGCCTTATTGTTAGACAAAAAAGATTCATAGTAATTGCATTATCATTTTTGTATTATTATCCTGAAATGTTTTTCGTATCCGTCTTCCGCGTTGATGTTAATATATATTAATGCAAAATAAAAGATTTTTCATCTGAATTACCTCGGAGGTATGCTGTTGTTTTCAGAACGGTTAAAACCATCACAATGGGCCATATTTGCCATGCTCACCGTGCTCATAGGCTTAAATATTTTATTCCGCCTGCATTTTCTAAGCTTCACGCTTCCCGGCGATAATTCCGCTTATGCTTATATCGGCCACACTATGCTTCAAGGCGACCGCTTATATACCGATTTGGTTGACAACAAGCCCCCTGCTATTTACCTCACTTATATGTTGGCTGAAAAAATATGGGGCTACGGAACCCCTGCAATCATTTTTATCAGCACATTTTTTTCTATTGTTTCGCTTATCCTCATTTTTCTCATCCTGCTTAAAACCAACAATAAAGTCACTGCGCTGTTAGGAACCATGTTTTGGGTATTGGCATCCAATTCCAGGATTTTAGACATGGATTTTCCCAATACCGAATTTTTTATCAGCACCTTTATTTTAATCGCCTTTTGGGCCTATCTTAAATATCTCGAAGATAAAACAAACTGGTTATGGGTAACAGGTTCGGCCCTAGCCCTAGCCTCGACCTACAAAACCAACGTCATTTTTATTTCAGCAATGTTTTTTCTTGCCTTGATACTGCCTTCAATTCAAAAAGCAAAAAAACAATTGCCTGCCTTAAAAAATCTAAGTTCGCTGATATTGCCAAGTGTGGTTTTATGGGCCATGATCTTTTTATATTTTTATTCACAAAACCGTTTTATGGATTTTTGGAACGTCAATTACGTTGCCATGAAAAACTATGTCGGCAATGTTTGGTTAAACGAATTAGCCAACCTTTTTTCCGCAAAGTTTTTTTATTCTCCCTATCTCAAAGAAATATTGGTTTTGGCAGTTTTTTCCTATCTTTGGATCGCACTCAACCTAATTAAGCTTTTCTCATCACGTTTCACTTACTTATATTTAATCATTTTTACTGGCTGTCTGCTCATGACCGGGAGTATCAGAGACATCCCGCATCCAAATTATTATCAACTTCTTGTTCCTTTTTTCTGTCTTATGGCCGCCATGTTCTATTCAAATCTAAACGACTATTTAATTTCGAAAAAAATCAACCCGCGAATCATTGTAGGAATTAGCGTTTTGATCCCTGTTTTTTATTTGGGCTTTTTCCAGGTAAAAAACCAAGCTTTTTCACTCAAGCCATCCCCGGCGCTTACAGACCTCCGCCCAGATGATGATCGTCAGCTAGGCCAATTATTGGGTTCTTTAACCCGGCCAGACGAAACACTTTACCAATGGGGTCTAGCGCCTGGTATTTACTTTTATAGTCAGCGAAACGCCGCATCCGGGATTGTTTTAAACCACATTTTATATTTCGCGCCGCTTGAGCTCAGGACTCATTTATATAATAAACTCATTTCAGATATTGGGAAATCCAAACCCGCTTTTATTATATTTACATCCTGGGCTTTCCGGTTGGATCAGGAACCCTGGATGGCCCCATTTAAAATTCATTACCGTTTTTTAGGGCTTTTTGGCAAATCCGCTATTTTCGAAAAAAAAGACCGTCCTGCTCCCGCAAAACTCATTTTATCTCAGCTTAACATTCCGACAGAATCAAAAAATCAGCCTTGGAAAAATCCTCATCTTATGCTTTTTCCAGGTTGGAAAAATACACAGCTTCTTGACCCAGAACGTTTTAAAGGGAAACCTTTATTGCCTTCCGGTAATGGCCCGGAAGCGGATTTGATAAACCAAGGCATTGCTTTATTCCAACAAAACCAATTCATCAAAGGCCGCGATGCTTTGGCCAAGGCATTAGAAATCAATCCAAACAATCTTGCGGCACAAGCTGAAATGGGCATTTACAACGAAGCCACGGGGCAATACTTCCTTGCTCTGGAAAATTATCAAGCCGTAGCTGAAAAAATTCCTCATCCATATACTGAATATTACATCGAAACTCAAAACCTTTTAATGCAACAAGGCGCTTTCATTGCACCACCGGATAAATAAAGCCACACTAATTCTCATAGATGTTTTGTGGAAAAGTACCCGCCATCATCGGAACACTATTCACCTACACCTTAAATCAGCTATTAGAGAGTTGTTTCATCGTATAAACCTCATTTTTCCAACGGCTTGCGAATCACAGCTTTGGCGTCTTCGTCAATATCCCGCGCTATTGAATTTACCTCGGCCAAACTGAGCTTGGGATCAACTTTCACAATGACAAACGCCATTAAAATTTTACCATGATGTCCAACTACCGACCCATAAAATCCGCATCGAATTCCCTGGTCAGCGCCTTTATTTAAAATAATTTTCACAGGGCGTCCGCCTAATCTTTGCACTTCCAAAATATCGGCCATAATTTTTTCCGAAGGCACATCGGATTCACGCTGAACATCCGGTTTATACGCCGGTTCTTCCATTGAAGTCATTTCCTTAACTTGCGGAAAGGCAGCAGCCAGAAGTGATGATTTTGCAGGCGGGGTGGTTGGTGCGTCGCTGAAGCGCAGCAACAAAGACAAACGATGCTGATGAACGCTTAATCCTCCCAAATCATAGTGATACGCATAATCAATTTCAAAGTTTTCCGGTCGATAGGATAATCCGGCAGTCATTTCCTGCCCGGTATATCCCGCGCGCACGCCCAAGGTTTGGGTATACCAGTACTCTGCACCGATCCGAATATTAAAATGCGAATGTTCTGAAACCTCAAGATCCACTGTTTGAATCAGGTGATTGAAATATAAAACATCTTCAGAACGTAAAAACTTAAAGGCCGCGCCCAATTTGGCATTGATTAACGAGGATTCAACACCACCGCCATTGGCATATAAATGCTGAGAGAGATTTTGAACATTTAAACCCACCATATGATCCCAATAAAGTATGGGTTGCCACAACACCCCCAGGTCCAAACCCGGTCCCATGGCGGAATAACCTTCATAACCTTGATGCAAAAATTTCAGGCTCGCACCCAGGCTTAATCCCGGAACCAATCCGTAGACTTTACGGCCATAACTCACAAAAACCGTATTTTCCGAATTGGAAAAGTGTCCTAAAAATTCGGCGTTTTCGTCATTTGTATCAATGGCGCCAATAGAAAAATTCATCCACGCTATGGAAAAATTGCCGACATTTGGCACTAAGAAGGCATAACTCAAAAAACTCAGACTTGCATCATTGGGCAAAATCGCATACTGCAAACAGGCTTGGTAAACATAGAGATCCATTTGCGACAATCCGGCGGGATTCCAATACCCGGCTGTGGCGTCGTCTGCCACGGCCACAAACGCCCCACCCATGCCGCTGGCACGCGCACCCGCCCCCTGCCTGAGATAGTCTGCCGCTCCGTAATTAGTGTTATCCGCAGCCCAATTTAATGTCGGCATGCCAATTAAAATGAAAAACAACAGGACTTTCTTCATGTGCCCCCCATAAGGATTTTCAGCGAATCTGTTTTACCTGTATATTTTTGACAAATTCCCGGTTAAAACGTTGCGGAAATATATATTGCTATTGTTGTTCCTTAATCAGCTTAATTTTCTCCCGCGCTTTGGCTATGGATTCCTTGGCCTTGGCATGCTCCGGGTCCAAATCCAGAACTTCGTTCCAAATTTGAATGGCATCGGTGTACCGGCCCTGGGCATAGGTCATCACGCCCTGTTTATACAATTCGTCAATCTCTTTGCGGCTTTTGGTTCGGGCTTCCTTAAAAGCCTGGCGGGCGTTTTTGTTATTGGGGTCCAGTACCAAAATGGCGCGCAAGGCTTTGGCTTCTTCCAGGCGGTCGCCGCTTTGCTTGGCCCCGTCAGCGCGCTGTTTAGCTTCGCCAATTTCTTCGGACAATTTTTTGTGCGTCAGATCCAGCTTATACTTGGCTTGTTTGTGCTCGGGATCAAATTCCTGGATTAATTCAAATTCACGGATCGCTTCCTGATAATCGCCGTGATCCAAAGCCTGGGTTCCGGCCAGCATGTGCTTTTGAATGGCCCGCGTAACGGATTCGTCTGGTGCGCCTTCTTTGCCCGCGCTTTTGGCTTGCGGCTTGGAGGATTTATCGTCTTGCATCGCCGTAATTTCCGACTCGATTTGATTAGTGGTGGTCTTTTGTTTTACCTGGGCCTGCACCCGTTTCATGGCCGCTTCGGCTTCTTTGTACCGCGGCATCAGGTTAAGCGCGGATTTATGGGCAAACGCCGCGTCAACCCATTTGCCTTTGCGCTCCAGATCCTGGCCGTTTTCGTACAAACGGTGCGCCTCGCTCACGGCATCGCGTTGCGAAGCGGGCTTGATGGCCTTTAAAACAAATTCCCGCGATTTTTCCCGCTTGGCAACGGCCATGGCCTGGCGCGCCTTGACAAAGCCGGGATAAATGGCCAACGCTTGGGTGTACGCGTCAATGGCCTGGTCAATTTGACGTTCATCATAAAGTTTTCGTCCCAGCAAATAATACTGGATGGCTTCTTTCTTTTCTTCGGGCGTGACCTCTGCGGTCCGGGTGGAACGGCTTTCCAAATCCGGCAAGGCGGGCATGGCTTTTCCGGATATCAGCACAGGCGCGTTCGCGGATGTTGCTTGCGGTAATGCTGTTTTGGCGTTTTTTCTCCGCTTGGATTTTACCGAAGGTTTAGTCATAAACGGTTTGTCAAACTGGTATTCCAGGGTCAAGCGGTGCGCCGCGGCGATGTCGCCCATGGGTTGATACGCATATGAGAATCCGAAATTGTCCCAATAGAGGCCCAGTCCGGCCGTAAAGCCGTTGACATTGGCGTTGCCTTCCGAGGGCACAAAACGATACCCCAACCGGATGGCTAAAAAATCCAATAAGGTAAATTCTCCGCCCAGGGCAACTTGCATCACATTTTTCGCCAGGGGCCAATCCGCATCCATGCACAACTGCATGGCTCCGTCAAAAATCCGGAGCGCCAAACCCGTGGTCAGTTTGGAGGGCAGCGAGTACCCGCCTACGGATGTCCCGACATTGCGCAGTACGGCGCCGGTATCCAGATTAAGCGCGTCCCAGCGGTATTTCACACCCAGGTCTCCGCTGACACCCACTGTATTTTCACCAAACAAGCTTTCTTGAAAAAGCGTCAAAGCCGTGCCCGCGAAAAAATTCGGCCCCCAACCGCCATAGCCATAGCCCAACGTTAAACC
Organism: Candidatus Goldiibacteriota bacterium; assembly: GCA_020052235.1. Taxonomy (GTDB): domain Bacteria; phylum Oederibacteriota; class JAAXVQ01; order JAAXVQ01; family JAAXVQ01; genus JAAXVQ01. Next base: position 1,800 of record JAGVPM010000157.1, on the reverse strand, counting down.
ATAATCCGTTGGGGACATATCCTGCCCGGTTCGCGCCCCTGTCTCGTCGCGTTCGGGAATGGAGCCGTAACTCATGTAGGTAAAACCTAAACCCAGCGAACTGTCTTCCAAAGCGAGGACGCCGCAAAAAAATTCTTGGCGCATGTCCAGGCCCCAGTCATTGTGTTGCATGGCCAAGGCGGAGGTTTTCATATAGCCCAACCCGGCGGGATTGTAACGCAAAGCAAGTGCATCATCCGACAAGGCGGCATACGCACCCGCCATAGCTGCGGGGCGGCTGCCGGAGGGAATATCCAAAAAGGGAGAAGCGACATTGGTATCGTCTGCCCATAGCAAGAGCGGAACCAGCAGGAAAAACAGGCCGAATAGGAAAACACGGCGCGCGGGCGTTCCAAAATTGCACGGGGATACGGGCATGAAAAGCTCCTGGATCATAATGCCTTGCCTGGAATCGCTACATATTATTATTCAGGGTACCAGTGTACCATTCTCCCGCCGGGTTGGTCAACCGGAGGTTGGGCCCCCGCGTATCCAACCACAAGCATTCGACTTAAGGGAAATTTCGCAGCGAGGACTATCGGGCCGCAGCAAGAAATTTCCCTTAAGTCGAATGCGCCATATGAGTCATAGAATACGCCTGCACGATATTTCCGGCTTTACCCAGGCATTGCCTTACGCTACAATGCGCGCGGAGGATTATTCTTATGATAAAACGCTTGGCCTATTGGGGCATCGGCTTTTCGCTGCTTGGAATTTTTGTATCCGGATGCGCAACCACCCCGCCGGTGGTAATTACATCTCCGTTGGATCAGCCTCTGGCCGCGCCACACCCTCCCCCACTCCTGTTTTGCCCGATATTTCGCTTTTGGCAGGCGGTGATGTTACGCCGGCCGATGGTTTGGATCAATACATCCAAAAATACGGCGCAGATTACCCCTATCTGAATATAGCCCCGTTTTTTCAAGAAGCGGATATCGGACTGGTGAACTTGGAATGTCCTGTTTCAGCGCGCGGAAAAAAACTCAAAGGGAAAAAATTCACTTTCCGCGCCCTTCCAAATGCCGCCGGGGCCATAAGCCGTGCCGGCATTGATGTTGTTTCCCTGGCCAACAATCACATTCTCGATTACGGACCCATGGCTTTGAAAGACACTCTTTTAGCTTTGGACAACGCCGGAGTGGCTCATGCAGGTGCCGGTAAAAACCTCTCCGAGGCGCGTCAGCCCGCTCTCATTACTCCAGACTCCGGTACCACTGTGGCCGTATTATCCTATTCAATGACGTTTCCGGCCGCTTATTGGGCAACTGCCAAGAAACCCGGAACTGCTTGCGCCAGCGTTCAGCGCATCCAAGCCGATGTAAATTCCGCCTGTGCCGAAGCTGCGATTGTCGTCGTTTGCTTTCATTGGGGCGGTGAATTAATTTCCGAACCGCGTGAGTATCAAACCGAATTGGGGCATGCGGCCATTGACGCTGGTGCGCGTTTGGTCGTGGGAACGCATCCGCATATACTTCAAGGGGTTGAATGGTATCAAAAAGGCGTTATTCTTTATTCGCTGGGTAATTTGGCTTTTGGCGGGGGGCATAGCCGCAATGCGGTGCAGAGCGCACTGTTCAAGGTGATTTTTTCATCAACCGGAGAAATCCGCACAGTACAGGCTTTGGCGCTTTCCGTGGATAATGACGCGACTCATTTTCAACCCATGCGCATTCCGCTCAAGACGGCCACCTATTCCGATGCATGGCGGCCACCCTCCCACCGAACAAAATCTCAACGATCAAAATATAACACAGGTGGCCG
>JAGVPM010000138.1 GCA_020052235.1 Candidatus Goldiibacteriota bacterium | reverse complement strand
CCCCCCATGAGTAAGACTATAATGACGTTGGAAACGCACATCATGTCTTGACTGTCCTGTAATTATTATAGCACACTTTTTATTAATGTAAAGTTTCATGAGCAATTTTGCGGATGTTTTTTTTGCAAGTCAATAAAATGTTTTTACTATTTAAAAAGATTGTAAATAGACGCGTTAATGATACTATGGAATTTTTTCCATAGTATCATTAATATTTATTGTTAGTAATTTTGTGATTATTTTGCGAATAAAACTACTTCAACCCGGCGGTTTTTTATTTGCTCGGCATCAGATAAATCAGTGGAAAGTGGTTTTTCAGTACCATAACCAACGGACTGGATTTTATCCGCTGCAATATTGCCCTTGCGAATCAAAAATTCCATGACATTTTGGGCTCGTGTTCGTGAAAGCTCGGTTTCCTTACCCTTGGCTTCCTTCAGGTCGCAATACCCTAAAACCCGAATTGAATAATCGGTCTTATATTGATGAATGACTTTGGCAGCATCAGCTAAAACCTGGTTGGATATTTCCGTCAGCATAGCCGCATCGGAATCAAAGGTTACACGAACTAAATTTATAGTAAGCGCTTGCTTTCCGGTATAGGCGCCCAAATCCGATTGCAACTGGGGGGCTTCGGCATTTTCCTCTGTACCGACGGCGGAAATCGCGGTAAATACCGCGCGGATTATCTTTCCGCCAAGCACATCCTTGCCGTCCCGGTCTTTCCCATCCCAGAAAATGGAAGCAGGCGGAAACGCTTCCCCTTCCAGTTGCCGTAAAATCCGTTCTTGCTTGTCTTCATACAAAGTTATCCTCCACCAGGCAATTTTTAAATTACCCTGGATTTCCGGTGCAAAGGCCACGCCTTCGCCCTGATTTTTACCGGGCCGGAATAAAAGCGGAGTTGCCTTCAAGTCCACGCTGAATTCCGCATACCCGATCTTCAGTTCGGTTTCAGCCGTCCCCTTCAACCCCGCTTCATCACGATAGGTGAGCACCACCCGGTATTTCCCCGAGGATGCCACATGGCCGCTAACGCGCGGCGCCCAGGCGATTTTATCCGGTACTTCGCTGTTCGCACCGCGGTCAAGCGCTTTCCGGTTGCCGGGATCGTAGATCACCAAACGCCAATCACTGCTGTGCGGGATTTTCGGAATTGAAATAACCACTGGTTTGTCTTGTTGGCGGTCACCGGTTAAAGTGACCAAAGACGGTGCTGAAATTTTAATGGGTTCAACCTTGGTCCGGATCACCACCGGCTGGGTTATTGCGGAAACTTCCAGCCCGGCTTCGTCGAATACGCGCAATAAAACATCGTACGTGCCGTCCGGCAGGATTTTCCCTTTTTCATCCGTACCGTCCCATTCCAAATTATGCGAAAGCCTTTTTCCACCGCGGAAAGATCTAAACAGGCGGTCGCCCTGCAAAATATTGATCACCCAACGCGCAATGCGCAAACGCTCCGATTCAACCCGTCCCACCAAAATCGTCCGGTCCTGGCGGCCGTCCCCATTGGGCGAAAACGGATTCACCACCACATGCAAACGCAAATCCTGATTGACGATTTTGAAATTATCGCGCCCGGGCCGTACACCCGCCATGTAATTGGAAAATGTGCCGGGAATCTCCAAATCCGGCGCTATGGCCGCATGGTCTTGATCCGCCGGGCTTTGGGGCACGTTCAGATGATAGACATCCGCATTATCGTCTTCAACATCCCCGGCTTTTTCCACGGCTTTTGATTTTTTCTTCGCGGGAACCGGGGTGGGTGTGGGGGTAATATCCTCCAGCACCACTTTACGGTGGCGTTCTTCCACCTCGGCGGCATTGGTCAAAACTGAAAAAAGCCGGTCTTCCGTTTTCGGGGCCGCTTTGGGCGTGGCCGCCGGCACTGCTGCTTCAGCCGGGGGTTTTTCCTTGGATTTACTCTGGCGTTGCCAGCCCCAGGAAAACGAAACCTGATGCTGGGCGTCATTGAACACCACCGGCAGTTGAAAAGCGTAATCCACGCGCCAATCACCGTATTCAATACCGAATCCCAAGGTGATGACACCCGATTGATCCAGGCGCTGCAAGTAGCCCAAACGCAGGTTCAAAGCATCCAACGGCGGCAATACTATTACCCGCTCCCCGCCTACGCGCATTACTTGAAAACGCTCATACCCGGCAGAATAGGTAGTTTGATAGTCGTAACCGAGGCTGAAATTGATCTCATTGGCCAAACTGCCGTAAGCCCCCAGCCGAATCACCGTAGGCAGTTGAATTTCCCGGCTTTCATTTTTTAAAATAGTTTGAGGATCATTGACGGAACAGGCAATTTGAAAGGCATTGCTGTCGGCATCGGAAAAAGCTTCATATAAAAAACCCAGGTCCACGCCTCCGCCCCGGCTGGCGGTCCAACCATTGGACTGCGGAATTTCCTGTTGAAAAAAATATTTCCCATTGATGCCCGTGAGCAATTTTCCGTTGCGCGTGAGAGGAAAAGCGAGAGAAAAAAATGCCAGATCGGTTTCGGTTTGAGGTCCCCGGGGAAAAGACAGGCGGGAAATGCCCGTGCCTCCCACCAAGCGTCCGGCCAAGGGCAGGACGGCCGCGGCATATCCTTCACGCCGGTCTCCCAGATCTTGATTGCCCAAAGCGCCGTATAATTCGAACCAACGGACTTGACTTAAAGCAGCCGGATTGATAAAAAGCGCTTCGGCTGAACCCGGAAGAGCAATTCCCGCGCCTCCGAGCGCAGCCGATTTTGATCCACTATGTCCCGACGGCAAGACCGGTTCACGCGAAGCATGAATCGGCGGGACAAGGCTAAGGATGAGCAGTCCCATCCAAAAAACGCTTAATCCACGCACTCGCGTCCTCCAGAGAATGAACATACCCTGCGGCAAGCCCGCAAGGTATCCGGATATCACACCCCGAAACCATCCCCGATTCGACACCGCAGCCAATGCAAAACCCGCCTTATTTGCGTTTACGATTCAAACGACGATGTTTCTTGCGCTTATGCGTTTTAATTTTTTTTAAGTGACGTTTTTTACCGCAGCCCACAAACTCGTCCTCCTTTAAGCGAAATGATTCGGAGATTCTATCAAAAGCCCCAGGAAAAACAAAGCACAATCTATATTTTCTTTTAAACCTCTGTCCGTTGCAGAGACGCAAAATTTTACGTCTCTGCGTGAAAAAAAATCAGGTTAATTTGACCCGGACGCATTTGGCCCAACCGGTGGCAATCAGCGTCCCGTCTTTTTTTAGCCGGACTTCCCCTTTGATGGGAATCAAATTTTTCCGTGGTTCCCCATCAGGGAGCGCGGTGATTACCAAGGCTTCCCCCACCGGAGCCGGTTGATGCAAGCGAACGGTAATTTCAGCTGAAACCACGGGATGTTGCTCGCGCTTCCAGGGCAAATTCACCATGACTTCATCCAAAAGCAACCCAATAAAACCGCCATGCACCACATTGCGGTAGCCTTGAAATTCTTTGGCAGGCGTATATTCGCTTTGCAAACCGGTCCCGCCAAACGGTGTGAAATCCAGGTGAAGCCCGAGCGGGTTATTTTTCCCGCAGGCAAAACACATGTGATCGTCTTCCCAAGCCGGTTCATTCATAAAATTTCCCTTAAATTAAAGCAAATTCGCGAACAAGTTCTTTAAATTTTGATCAAAAGGCGCACGTACTATTCCCAATTCCGTGATTATAGCACTCACATACCGGTGCGGAGTCACGTCGAACGCAGGATTCAAGGCCTTAACCCCGGGCACTGAAATCGGTTTATCGTTAATCATCGTGACTTCCGCCGGATCGCGTTCTTCAATGGGAATAAGATCTCCGTTTAGTAAATTCCGGTCAAAGGTCGAAACCGGCGCTGCCACATAAAACGGAATATTATGATGATACGCCAGCATGGCCAAGCCATAGGTCCCGATTTTATTGGCCACATCGCCGTTCATGGCCACGCGGTCGGCCCCTACAATCACTACATTAATCATGCCCTTTTTCATAAAATGGGCAGCCATGTTATCGGTAATCAAATGAAACGGAATCCTGGCTTGTTTGAGTTCCCAAGCCGTCAAACGGGCGCCTTGCAGACGCGGCCGGGTTTCACCGACCAATACTTTTATTCCCGAATGTTTGTGCGCTGCTTCCACCACGATGCCCAAGGCCGTACCCACGCCGACCGTGGCCAAAGCCCCGGCATTGCAATGGGTCATGATGGTATCCCCGTCGCGGATAAGCTCGGCTCCGGTTCCGGCAATGCTCTTGGTGACGCGTTCGTCTTCTTTGTAAATATTCATGGCCTCGCGCAGGAGAATGTCCCGCAGCGTGGACAACTTATGGTCGCGGTTGTTCTGCGCGCACCGTTTCATCCGGTCCAAGGCCCAAAATAAATTAACGGCCGTGGGACGGGTTTTGCCCAGCATCGCGCACAACTTCTCGACTTGGGAAAGCAATTGCTCAAACGTTTTCGCCAAAGGCGGGCGCTTAATGCCCAGATAAACACCAAAGGCAGCCACCACGCCGATCGCCGGTGCTCCCCGCACCTTCATGTTGACAATGGCTTCAGCAACTTGTTGGGGCGTCTTGCATTCAAACTTCACCAATTTTCCCGGCAGTTTGGTTTGATCAATGATGAACAAGCGGTTGTGCTTCCATTCAATGGCTTTGATCATCCACGGCCTCCTAATATATCCGCCTTCGCGGGCTTCCGAGCGCCCGCTTAAGGGGTCACACCCTATGCTGGACTACAAACAGCTTAAAACATTTTTGACCAGGCGCGTGAGTTTTGGTTCCGCGCCCATGGCTGCATGAATAATTTCCTGGATATTGGCCGGTCCCACCAAATCTGGAACGCACCGGTCCGTAATCACGCCCACGCCCATCACTTTCATGCCCGCATGCCGGGCCACGATCACTTCCGGAACCGTGGACATGCCCACGCAATCAGCCCCAATGGTCTGTAAAAAACGGTATTCGGCAACCGTTTCCAACGTTGGGCCAGTTAAAGCAACATAGCTTCCCTGATGCAGGGTGATTTTTTGTTCCTTGGCCACAGCGGCCACTACATCCCGCAATTTAGCATCGTAGGTATTGAATAGGTCGGGAAAACGCGGCCCTAAGCGTTCGTCATTGGGGCCGAGCAAGGGATTATCCCCCATCAGATTGATATGATCGTTCAGCAGCATCAAATCCCCGGGATAAAAATTACGATTGATGCCTCCGCAGGCTGAAAACACCATGTAGGTCTTGGCGCCCAAAGCCCGCATTACCCGGATCGGGAACGTGACCTGTTTTAAATCATAACCTTCATACCGGTGAAACCGCCCCTGCATGGCCACCACGACTTTGCCCATCAATTTGCCAATTAGTAATTGCCCGGCGTGTGTTTCCACGGTGGACAAGGGAAAATGCGGAATGTCCGTATACGGAATTTTCACTACGGGTTTAATGTCCTTGGCCAAAGCGCCCAACCCCGTGCCCAGGGTGATGGCAATTTCCGGTTTTAATTTTGTGTGCTTGCGAATAACCTTAACCGCTTCCTGAATCCGTTCATATAAACCGTCATTCATCGTCCCCTCCACCTCCGGTGGCTTATGGTTGCAGTCTTTTCCGCGCAACCTCCACGGAAACACCTTCCGCGCGGATCACTTTGATCGGGTTAAATTCACCCTTGATGATCGCAATGCTTTTTTGGGGAATTTCCAGCGTACGCGCGAGAAATCCCAAACACTCGCGGTTGGCAGCCCCATCCTCGGGCTTTTTGCCAACTTTAATTTTCAAGGCGTCTTCCCACTCTCCCGCAATGGCCGTCTTTTTGGCTCCGGCTTGCACTTTGATGGTGAAGACCACCGCCGTTCCATCCGTCCTTATGGTCAAGGGCACGGCAACTCCTTCGGAACAGTGACACCCGTCGTTTCGGCTGCTTCAACAGGCTCGGCAACCGGCTCAACGACCTTTTTAATATTCCGGTCACTGAGCTTGTCGAAGTGACCCTCCGCATGCATCCTATTGATGCAGCATGCCCCAATAAATCATGGCGCGGAACACAAATGTTTTCATCAGCACCATAACCACGATGGTCAACCACGGGGCCACATCCACATTCCGGTACAACGTCGGCACGGTGACCCGCACCCAATTCACCGGCATTTCAATAATCTCGCCCAACCAAAGCCAAACCAACCCCGGGGTTTTTCTCGCCGGAATCAGCCAACCGGCCACCATTTTAATTAAAATGGCCACGATCCAGAAAGAAACCAGCACGGTTAAAACTCCGCCGCCAATGCGCATAAGGTCAGCCATGACTTAAAGCTCCGGTTCCGGCGGCGTTAATTCCAAAGCACGGTCGCGCGCACGCAGCAGGCCATTTTTAAAAATTTCTGAAAAATTCGTCTGTTCCCATAAAGTAAGCGCCGCTTCGGTAGTGCCGCCTTTGGAAGTCACCGCTTGGCGCAGCTCACCGGCTTCCTGACCGGTTTCCGCCAACATGCGCGCCGCGCCCAACATGGTTTGAATCGAAAGCGTTTTAGCCACGGATTCAGTTAACCCCATGGACTGGCCCGCCTGGGTCATTAATTCGCAGATTTTAAAAAAATAAGCCGGCCCCGAACCCGAAAGTGCGGTAACCGCATTCATGTCGGTTTCCGCAACGCAAACCACGGTACCCACTGCAGCGAATAAGGTCTGAACCAATTCTTTCTCAGCATCTCCGGCAAATTTTCCGAGGCAAAATGCCGAGGCGCCGGCCCGTAATTTGGCAGGAGTATTGGGCATAATCCGCACGATTTTCAAAGGTTGAGCCACACACTTTTCCAAATACCCGGTGGGAATTCCGGCGGCAATGGAGAGCAAAAGATGTTCAGGCTTAAAATGAGGCCGTAAGGATTTTAATGCCACTGGTATCTGCTGCGGTTTGATGGCTAAAATTATCACTTGGCAGGAAGCTGCCAAAAGCGCATTATCCGGCGTGGTTTTCACACCAAACGTTTGTGACATCCAAGTCAAACGCTCGGCATTAACATCCGAGGCCCAGAGCTGATCGGCCCCACAGGTTTTCGTTTCAATAAAACCGCGAATCAAGGCTTCAGCCATGTTTCCGGCACCAATAAAACCAATGGTATGAGGAATCACGCCGACCTACCGCCGGATGCCGGGGTTGAAAAAATACCTGTTCCGATCCTTACCAACGTTGCCCCCTCTTCCACGGCGACTTCAAAATCATTAGTCATGCCCATGGATAACACAGTCCATTGTTCGGGTTTTTTAACTTCATTCTTAGCACGTTGAAACAATTGGCCCAGTCCGCGGAACAAGGGGCGGATTATTTCCGGATCCGCCACATAAGGCGCCATGGCCATAAAGCCCTTCACGCGCAAGCGGCTTTTTCCATCCAAGTGCCGAACCAAGTCCAAGGCCTGATCGGGTGCAACACCAAATTTTTGGATTTCACCGCTGATGTTAACTTCCACCAAAACATCCAAATGACGTTCAATTAATCCAGCTTCCCGGTCCAATGCATCGGCCAAACGGGTTGAATCTATTGACTGAATCATGTCAAAAATAACCGCTGCCTGCCGAACTTTATTGGTTTGTAAGTGGCCCAACATATGCCAAGAAAGATTTGGGCCTAAATGGAAAAATTTTACTTTGGCATCCTGAATTTTGCTCTCGCCAATGGCCTTGATGCCTGCATCCGCAGCCATCCTAATTTCAGTCAAGGGCACATTTTTGGTGACAGCCAACAAAGAAACCGAATCAGCCGGTCTCCCGGACCGTTCAGCCGCTGCTGCAATACGGACTTTAATTTGCGCAATATTTTCCCGAATTTGATCATTACGATTGCTCATTTTGAAGGTATTATACGTTTAACCAAAAATTTTACAAGAAAAAATACGTAAAATAAGGGTTTTTGAGCACTTAACAAAATAATTAAAAACTTATAAACGCTTATTTTACAAGGATTTTTATAGTTTTATACCTTTTTGGGTAATTTTTTAAGCCCGAATCATAATGAGCATCATCTTGAAACGTTCCTTGGCATGAACCGAATGCGGCACTTGGGCAGGCATAATAACCAACTCTCCGGCCTTTGCAATGACTTTTTTCTGATCAATAATGAGTTCCGCTTCCCCATCCAAGACCTGAACCACAGCATCATACGGGGCCGTATGCTCGCTTAATCCCTGGCCTTGATCAAAAGCAAACAAGGTCAAGGTCCCCACCATTTTATCTATCAAAGTTTTGCTCACCACCGATTGATCCGCGTACTGCACATGATCTTTTAACACCAGCGCCCGGGCTTTGATGGATTCGTTTGCGTCCATACTGCACACTCCTATAAATATATTTCAAAATCATGCGGTTGGCAAAACGTAGAGACGCAAAATTTTGCGTCTCTACCATCAGTAGGTGATTTTGGCATTCAATCCCAGCTTGAAGCTGGACCGCTCTCCCACTGTCCCCGGCAAAGAAACCACATCGGCAAAAGGGAAAGTATACACATTAAGTTCCGCGTTCGGGACATTAATTTGCAGACCGAAACTATTCCGCATTCCGAATGCTTTATCACCCGCGTAAGTAGTGTAATCATAATCGATATCAACCTCGGCCCACAAGCGCAGAAAAGAAAATATTCTGGCACCAAGCATGATCGGCACACGCGCGTTATATGTTTTATAATTTACCCAGTTATACGCATCCGCATTGAATTTATCCCGGTCTGCACAACTTGCTTCTACGCCCACAGCCCCGTCCCAAGAACCTTCTGGATGATAATAATAAATGGAAAGCGCGGCTTGATTGTTTAAAAAATCCAATTCGTAATAAGGTCTTCCAAATTCAAATTGCCTCTGGTTGAAATTGGAGTTCACGAAGGCGGCCTTGAGGGTCAAATTTTCCTTATCCACCTCACCCAGGATGCAGCGCGCATTAAACATGAGATTGGTGGTTAAAAAATCAGCTTCCTGAATTTGGTTGTACTGTCCTTGATAGGTTTGCGCCTCATAGGCCGCAAACACTTCAAACCCATCCCAGATGGCACCCAACGTATGGCGAACTCTGCCGGTATCATTGGCGTATGCATATGGTGCCGACAGATCGGAAAACAGTTCCACAAAATTTTCATCATGTTCCCGGAAGAAAGCATAGCCGGCTGTTAAGCCAGGCATTATATCGGATGCAATGGCGCCATTGATTTCATGCAGAAATGATTTATTGGCGTCAGCGATGCGGGTTTCGTCCAGCGTGGACGTGCTGTCGTTGCCATGCAGGTCATGGCGGTAACGGTATCCCAGGTTGACGGTTATAAAATCAGGAACGGAATAAACCATCTGTGTGGATTCATCCATTAATTCATCCCGGGTGTCTTTTTGGAAAATCGGATCATAAGGTTTGGTTGTATTCCAATGGGTATCCAGCGATTGCTCGATGCGCATGCCGGTAAGTTTATGGAAGCGGGCCGGATTATCCCCCAGGTTTTCCGCTTTGCCGACTTTTTCAAATAAGCAAAGGGAGGCCGGATTTAAATAAAGCGCGCGCATGGAAGCCAAAACCGTTGCCGGCATACCCAGCAGGCAACCGGTCAGGCCGCTTGCCAGAATGAAAGCAAACAGGCGATTACAAATCTCTGCTGCGGGAAAACCGATTCCGCTTCTATTAAAATGATGATGAAACATTCATACCTCCCCGGCGATTGCGATTTCCGGTCATTTCGCCATACGTTTAAACCGGTCCAATTGAAATACAGCCAGCAAACGCCTTCCCTCTTCGTCTTTATGCATTTTAGCGAGGGCTTTCAGGAGGCGCTCTATTTCCCGCATCTTCTCGGGACGCATTAGGCAGCGTCCGGAAATCGGAGCCGGACAGAAAGCATACTCGCTTGACCAGGCCAGAACTTTGATTCTACCCGTCATTTGCTCTTTGATCCGGCCGTAAACACACACCAGATATTCTGTTCCCAGCACCGCATCCACATCCTTCATCTGCAGAGCTACCAGGCTGTCAAGCGGATGGGCGAGGGATTGAAGTTCGGAAAAAAAAGTTTCGGTCCGGTGCGTTTCATCATTTTTGAAAAACATTTGCATTTGCTTCAGATCATCCGGGCTGAAGTAGCCCAGCCGCTTGGAATGGAGATCTTCAAGGCCAGCTATTTGCTTGTCATCTCGGACTAATAAACAATAACGTTGGCTGTCTTTGCCCTGGATGATGGTCGTGGCCAAAGGCATGATCAGCCCCTGGGCGTGCAGCCGGCTAAAAATTTCTGACCGGCAAAGGATCAGATCAATTTCTCCGGCACGAAAATCAGCCTCAAGGTCTCCCCCGCTATTGTATTCCTTGCGGATTAATTTCAGTCCGGTCTGCTTCATCAAATAAGCAAAAACCGCTTCGACCCAGGGCAAGGAATCTTGAATGGCGGCAAAATCTTGGAGCATATTTTTCTCAAAACCAATTACAATTTCTTCTTTACGATTAATGGAAAAATTTGCGGCCTGGGCCAATTCCGCGGCTTGTTGGGCCTTCCGGGCTTCCTGCTCTGCGGATTCCTGGGCTATTTGGGCAATGTTCGCGGCTTTTTCGGCTTCCTTTTTTTTAAACTCTAAAAATTGTTTGAAGTGCGTGTATTCCTGGTATTCTTGCTCTGCTTGATAGGCCTGGTTAACCGTAGCCGCCGGGATTTTACGCGCGAACGAATTCCCTTCCCAGCACAGGCTCAGACCTACTCGGTGGGAGCCCCAGGTGTCCAGCATGTAAAAAGGATAAGCAAAAGCATAGTCCAGGCGAAAAGCGAGTTGATTTCCAGGAATGGCATATCGCAAACTCAGCCCGGCCGTGGCCTGATCCGCATTCACGCCAACCCGCAGTGCCAGCAGCTTTTGAAACCACCAGGATTCCGCCCCCAGCTTAGGGGTATAAATACCGGCCCGGTGATCCACTTCCAAAGCTGCGGTTATGCCGCTCAAGGAAGGAAATGTGACTGGCAAACGGTATGACCCTCCCAGGCGGACAACTAAGGGTACTGTTTCCGGTTGCGTCATCCCCATATCCAGCGGCACGACATTATCCAGACTGAAGCCGAGGGAAATATTCGGCCAAGGTGAAGCCAACAAACCGGCCGAACCGCTCCACCCGAATTTCTCCAAAACAGGAAAAGCAGCGGTATAGTCATTCGCCGCTAGTTTCCATTGCAAGCCCTTAAGGCTAATCCCGGCGTCGAGGGCATACTCCGGCCACAAGTGCCGGCCATAGGACAGCAGAAAAATATTTTCTTGATAAAAAGTTGAGTCAAACTGAGTCCAGGCCAGTTCCACAGACCCGGCCTGATTGCCCAACGGCAAAGCCGCCGCTGCCAGATGATTCCCCAAGCGGTCGGTTTGTCCATTGTATAAACCGGAATTCAAACCCGAATACAAATCAGAATACATGCCGGCAATTTCCCCGCACGGCAAACGGGCCAGTCCCGCCGGGTTGGAAAAGGGGGCATTGGCGTCATCGGCCAGGCCGACAAAGGCTCCGGCCAGGCCGGCCGGACGCGCGCCTGAAAAATCGTCAAGAAAATTCGCAAACGCCGGCCCCGGCCAATTTAAACCGGCAAGCATTGCCCCTGTCAGCACGCACACCCAACGACGCATACACTTACTCACTTTGCTTGGATTTTATGCCGAGCCGCTTGAAGATTTGATTAAGCTGCTGCCTCCGCTGAAACCCGACTGCCTTGGCGGTCCGAGTCCGGCTTTTCTGATTTTTCAACAAGTGATATTCAAAATAATCCCGTTCAAGTTTCCGCAGGCGTTCCTGCTTGAAGGTTTTATAATCCATGTCAAAGCTATCGGCGGAAGCATCACCCTTCCATCCGAGCAGCCGAATGTGATGCCGGGCAACATGTCCCTGTACGTCCTGCAGCAAGAGCCGTCCTCCCCGGCAGCAGCGGGCCCCTTCCTGAATGCAGTTGCGCAGCTGGCGGATATTCCCCTCCCAGTACAGATCCTGAAAAAAACGCAGGACATCTGCATGCACCTGGCTGACCCGGGGCTCGGCTGTCTGATTGATTTCTGCCACAAAGTGCGCCACCAGGTCCGGAATGTCTTCCAAATGATCCCGCAGCGGAGGTATTTCGATGATTTTACATTTGCCCAGGCGGTGGTAAAGGTCGGGCCGGAACTCTTTCTGCGCAACCATGGATTTCAGGTCGCAATTGGTGGCCATGAGCAGGACCACATCCAACGCAATATCCTGGGTGGCCCCCAGCGGCCGGATAGTTTTATTTTCCAGCAAATTCAACAGCTTCGCCTGCTGCTGTTGGGATATTTCGCCGATTTCATTAAGCAACGCAATGCCCTTGTCCGCGGCCTGAATTTGCCCGATCCGGTCCTCGGTCGCGCCGGTAAACGAGCCCTTCCGGTGCCCGAAAAGCGCGGATTCAAAAAGCGTATCTGTCGGAAAATTGGTGCAATAGATGGCCTGCAGCAGCTTTGTGCACCATTGGCTCTGCCGGTGATACAGCCGGGCGACCAGGTCTTTGCCCGTGCCGGTTTCTCCCAGGATAAGCACATCTTCCCGGTGATGCGCCGCTTGCCAAGCTTCCATGGCCAGATCGAACATGGCCTTGGACTTGCCCACGATCCTTTCCTGCCAGGCGCACTCCGCATTCGTGCCCGTTGGCTGCTCGAGGTCCAAGGTGCGCGTAACCCGCTCCACCAGATCCCGGGCGGCGAACGGTTTGCTGATAAAATCATTGGCCCCATTATCCATGGACTTCAATAAATCCGTGGAATCGCCCTGGCCGGTAATCATAAACACGGGCAATTCTTCCCGGCCCCAGCGCTCCCGTATATCGCGCAGCAGGTCAATGCCGAGGGCGTGCTCATTGCGCCCGAAATAAATATCCAGAATCACGAGCTCCGGGGCAAAAGACCCGATTTTTTCCATGGCTTGCCTGGGATCGGAAGTCCCTTCGGCTAAAAAATCTTCGAGTTCGAAATGTTCCTTCAGGCTCGCCACCAAATTCGGATCATCGTCGATGATCAATATTCGTTTCATCATTTCCCCGCTTCCGCCATAGGCCCGACCACGGGCAGAGTGAAATAAAAAATCGTGCCTTCTCCGGCTTGGCTGGAAAAAACCCCCAGCTCCCCGCCGGAGAGCCGGATAAACGCCCGGGCATTGGACAGCCCCAGCCCGGTGCCGCGCTTATCCTCGGGCCGGACATAGGCATCGTTTTCGAGCCGGACCGAGGGCTCAAAAATATGTTCCCACTCCTCCGGTGGAATACCAGGCCCCTGGTCGCTCACAAATGTTTTCAGCCTGCTGCCTTCGAGCTGAAACCAAATTTTAACCGTACTGTCCGGCCGGGTAAATTTAAAAGCATTGTGAACCAGATTTGCCACCACCCGCTTCAAAAGCTCCCGATCCGCATAAAACCAGTAAGGTTCCCCCTGGTGGATCAATTCCACTTTCACTGATTTTTGACTAAGCATGGGACTAAAATCAGCGATCATGGTTTCCAGCATGGGAATCCATTGAATCCGGCCCGGTTGATTGATGATCCGGCCCTGGCGGAGATATTCGTTGAATTTCAAATCTTCCAGCAGCTTGATCAGGGAGTCATTGCTCTCCCGAATCCGGGTAATATTGCCCGCCAAGTCCCGCACCTCTTTCCCGCGCTTGGCGGCCGACAGCCAATTGTCGTGGATCATCTGAATGACCGTGACATAATGCAGCGCATCGTGGGCAATCGCCCGGACCATCATGGCTTTGTTCTTTTCTTCCTGCTTCAACTGCGCGTGCGCCCGCTGGAGCAAAACCAGCAAGAGGGCAATGGCGCACAGCAGAGCGATAACCCCTCCCACCGCAGCCAAAACCCAGCGTTTGCGCTCGTGAAAACCTTGCAGTGAATAAGCGATCCTCAGGACATGCTGCCGGCCCGCCATTTCTTTTTGAAAAGACAAAAGCGAATCCACGCAGAGAAATTCCCCGGATTGCCGGATGGCTTGCTCCGCCCTTCCGTCCAATTCAGGGACCGGCAGCGAGAGGCCGGATTTGATTTCACGGCCGACCTGCAAAATACGCTCGCGATCAAGATAATAGGCCATAAAACGAATGGCCGTGGTTTGGGTTTGATATTGCATAAGCGCGAGCAAATTATTGTATTCCTTGCCCATCACAAACGTGGTGGCTATTTCCGCGAGTTTTTTAGCCGAATTTTGATGCTCCAACACGCGTTGTTGCTCCAGGGCCGCGAGGTTCCGCCATACGACAGTCCAGGCAGTTGCGGCCAGCAGTAATGCAATGGTGATCCCAACAAGGATTCGTTTATCTGAATTTTTTTTTGATAATTTCCGCATTCTGATTATCCACCTACTTAATCAGCACGACCGTGCCGTTTTTGCGTTGATGGCCTGATTCAATTTGATAAATATAGATTCCATTTTCGCACCAGGCGCTCTGCTCGTCCCGGCCATCCCAAATATTCTCATTATGCAACGTTTTTACCAACCGGCCATTACGGGCGAGAATGCGCACCGTGCAATCCTCCGTTGCCTGGAAGTTGAAAAATGCCCTTTCACCCCGGCTAGGATTAAAAGGGTTGGGGGTGGCATAACCGCCCATGGGCAGCGGAAGCGGCGTGGCGGTTGGCGTGAAGGTGGCGGTTGGATTAATCGCCGTTGGTGTGGGCGTCATAGTCGCGGTTAACGTGGGCGTGGGCGAGTTTCCGTTTTCGTAAAACCGGTCGGAGAAATCGATTTTGGGATAGTTCCAGATTTTCAAGTTATCAAACGTCAATTTCCCATAACAGTCGTCCCAACCAGGCGTGGTGTTCTGGATTCTGCCAATATTGCCAACACCGGCGCCGGCAATCGGATTATAGGTTTGCGTGGTCGATGCGCACAATGTGCCGTCGATGTAAATGCGGACCGTGTCGCCGGTGCCGTCAATGCCGTTTGCGTCCCACACCAACGCGATATGATACAATCGCCCGATTTCCGCCGTGAATCCCACTTGACCCAAGGCATTCGTCATATCCGTGTCACCAATATAAACATCAATCTCGTTATTTAGGCCTCCGTACGGTGTGGCGTCATCCCACACCAACTGCATGAACCCGCCTGCGCCCGCCGCGCTTTGATCCAGCCATTGCGCTCTTCCTCGTTGGTATGCCACCGGCCGGGTCATTTGGGATTTGAACCACATCTCATAGCAGCCGCGATTCGGGTCGAGCGATGCAGCCGGAACCTCCACCCCGCGCCAGCGGCTCTCTGACCTGAATCCATTGTCGTACTTAGCTGATTCAAACACAATGTTATCCGTGGCATTGCCGGAAAAAGTCAAATTCGGCCCTGCCAAACTGTGCGTTACTTCATCCACCGAGCCCAGTTTGTTCCACAGCACCAAGCCCGGCACTTCCACGATGACCTGCAAATTGCCCGTGTTGTGATTTACGCGGATCTTCACAGTCGTTGTGGCATTCAAAGTGACGAGCGCCGTCCCGCTGCCGGTATAGATCTCAACCCCGGCGGCATCAAACAGTTGCACCTGAATCTGCCAGGTCCCGACCTGGATGCCGTTAAAGGAAACCGTGCCGGAATGATTGGTAATGGAAATAGGCAACATCTGAGTGACGGCGCCTTTGGTAATTGTTACCTTGCCTGAAACCACGTTATCCGCCGCTTCCATGGCAAACAACATTTGCCCCTGCGATGAAGACGCGGTGGCCGGGGCCACAGGATTGCTTTTGGAACAACCGCTCAGGGCGGCCAACATTAGAGCCAAAACAGAAATCATGGAAAATATTTTTTTCATCGTGATCTATGCTCCTTTTTTGAATTTTAATTTTTTAAAATAAAAGCGAACTGGTGCGATACGCATAAACTATAATAATTATTTCCCGCTGCATCCCCCCTTTGCCGCCAAATTTCCTGCGCAGGATGCTTGGATATATGCAACGGGCGTGCCAATTACGACCCCGGGGAATGGAATTCGTTTTAATTTTGAGTTTTCAATGGTTTTTTAATATGGAAAAAATCAGGGCCAAGGAAAAAAGGATGAAAATGTAAATAAAAACAGTCCGCAGTGAATCAATTTACTTCCGTATTACTGATGGTAACCTGTTTTATTACACCAATGCCGCCAGAAATTTTTCCGCGCTGATGATGCGGATGGCGTCCTGGACTAAATCTATTTGGGGAATATTCACGACTTGAAAAACGTATGGAATACCCAGCCGTGCTTGATAATATTTAAGCGCGGGTGAGAGTTTGGTTTCGGTCAGCTTGGCTTCCACGCAAAACCAGGGCCGGGTTCCCAGCGTAACTAAAAAGTCCACTTCCCGTTGCTGTTTGTCCCGCAAATAATAAAGCTGGAGCCGGTGGCCGGCGGTGTCTTGTAAATAATGGCACAGTTTCAAAAGATGGGAGGCGATCAGGTTTTCAAAACGCCGGCCCGCGTCCTCGATTTCGGACCAGTCCCAAAGATAAAGTTTCGGTTCTTTGCGCAAAGAACGAATCCGGGTGCTTTGATAGGGATAAATCCGGAAAAGGTAATAAAATTTTTCCAGCACATCCATCCAGGCTGCGGCGGTCTTATGGGTGACCTTCAGATCTTCAGTCAAGGCATTAAGCGATAATTGTCCGCCGGCGCGCTCTTGTACCAGTTCCACCAGCACTTGCAGGCTGGAAAGGTCGCGGATCGCTTCCAGATCCCGAATGTCTTCCCGAATCAGCCGATCACTGCGTTCATTATGCCAGCGCCGCAATTCCTTTTCATCCTGCTGCAGCCATTGATCCGGGAAACCGCCAAAACGAAACAAGCGTTGACAAACAGCTGCGGCTTTCATCGGGTGTTCTCCAAGTGCCAGCGGTTGCAGCGGAACAGGAAAATTTCTTTGCCCGCTGAGTTCGGCCACCGAAAGCGGGTGGAGGCGGTAATAATGATACCGGCCCAACAAGGAATCGCCGCCTTTGCGGAAAACATCCAGGCGGCTGCTGCCGGTCACAAGGATTTTATGCTCAGCCTTATGTTTGTCGAATTCGCCTTTAAGATAATTTTTCCAGTTTCTATATTTATGGATTTCATCAAAAACCAATAATTTTTGGCCGGCGGTGAAACGGCCTTGCAGGATTGCTTGCCGGTCTTCCCGGTAATCCCAATTTAAGTATTGATACTCATGACTGAAAAATGAATCCCCGACCAACCTGGCCAAAGTGGTCTTGCCCACCTGACGGGGTCCGCCGATGAAAACCATTTTGCTTTTTAAATCGCCGACAATTTGATCTGTCAGGTTACGTTTGATCATTTTTTAATTCATCCTATTTTTATATCCTAGTATAATTTGTTTATGCCCTTTTTGGATCACGGTATAAAATGTACCAGTTGAATTATGGCATCATTTTCCGAAGATGTCAAGGCTTAGGCTTTAGCGGTCATCAAATATCCTGTCCAAAGACATAAAACCAACAAAATCGCCCGGTTCATTTAATCTGCACCATCCCCAGCATGCGCCCGGTTTCCTTTCCGTCCCGGCGATAGGAAAAATATTTTTTCGGATGGCAGGCCGTGCATTCCGGTATAACCGTAATATGCCTGGGCAATATCCCGGCATGGGCAAGCTGAATTTGCGCGGCTTGCCCAAGGTTAAAACTTGCCGCAGGCTCAAAGCGCTGTGAAACTGCGACCGCTTCGGGATATTGGCTTTGCAATGCCTTTAACACTTCTCCCTGAATGATAAAATGATCCGGCCCAATGCCCGGGCCGATCGCGGCCCGGATGTCTTGCGGTTTAATTCCCCATTGCTCCTGAAACCTCCGCACTCCCAAACTCACGATGCCTTGCGCAAGGCCCCGCCATCCGGCATGCAGGGCGGCCACGGCCCTGCGTTTGCCGGACGATACCAGCAGCACGGGCAAACAATCCGCCACGGCCACGCCGATGGGCATGCCTTTTTCCCGTGTTATCAACCCATCGGTTTCAGTTAGCGCGGTTTCCGCCTCCAACCACCCGCACCCTTGTTTCCTTCTATTTACCAAAACTATCTTTTGTCCATGGACTTGTTGTCCCATCACCGGCAAATAGGGACCCAGGCGGGCGGCTTTCAAGGCCAAACCCCTGTTTTGTTTTACTGTTCCAATGGCATCGCTGGTGGCAATTCCCAAGTTCAGGCCTTTGTATGGCGGTTGGCTCACGCCGCCTTGACGCTGAAAAAAAACAGCCCTATATCCCAGGCGTTCCCAGGCAGGAATGGACCAAAAATTGATTCCCCTGCGTTGATTGAAGCGAGCCGAGGCAATCACAGAAAATGCGGCTCTTTATATTCGGCAGTCAACATCCGGCGCGGTGGTCCGGCCAAGGGCAGGCGGACAAAAAAGCGCGAGCCTTTGTCCGGTTCGCTCTCAACCCAAATATAGCCGTCATGCATTTCCACCAATTCCTTTACAATAGCCAATCCCAAGCCCACGCCCGATACTTCGCGCGTCAATGAGTCATCGACTTGAAAAAATCTTGAAAACACGCGTTTCTGTTGGCCTTCATTCATGCCTATCCCCGTGTCGGCCACTACCAATTCGGCGTTATTTTCATTCCGCCTGAGCAATAATTTTACCTCGCCTCCGGCCGGGGTGAACTTCATGGCATTGGAAAGCAAATTGCTCAACACTTGTTTGACGCGCCCGGGATTTGCCATTAACTTCGGCAATGAGGAAGGCAGAACACTGGTCAAGTCCAACCGGCGGCTGGCGGCAATGGGACGGAACTCCTCAAGAGTTTCTTTGGCCAATTGCAGCAAATCCATTTCCTGGACATCCAAATTCACGGCCCCGGCTTCCAACCGGGAAAAATCCAGCAACTCGTCGATCAACTTAATTAAACGGTCGCAATTATTAGTTGCCATGGTGACGTATTTTTTAACTTTTTCCGGGCCCAGCTGCTGGCCCTCGGCGACCATCAGGCTCAACGCACCTTTGATGACAGTCAAAGGTGTGCGCAACTCATGGGATGTGACTGAAAGAAAATTGGATTTCATTTGATCCAATTCCTTCAGGCGTTCAATGGTAAACGCCAATTCCCGCGTGCGTTCCATAACCTTGGCTTCCAGATTGGTGTTCAACTCGGTTCGTTCTTTCAACAGATTGGCCAACGCGTGATTGGTCTGGCACAGCTGGTCGTTTTGCTGTTCAATGACATTGTATTCATTAATCAATTCCTTGCGGATGTTTTCCAAAAGCTGGGGGCGGTAAAAAACAACATTCAAAAGCCAGTTCCAAAGCCTGCGGTGTTCCCGCCAGCGTATTTCATAAATGCAGGAAGCTGCGCCATACACCGTACCTGCGTACGTAAACGTCCCATCCGGTTCCAGGGGGCCGAGGTCCTCCTGGACGCCGTTTAAAAGATTTTTACGCACAATACGGCCCTGGATAAGTTCAAAGTAGCAGCCGTCCAACAGGCCTTTTTCCCAAATAGGCACCGCGCAATGGGTTTCGGTTACCTGGGATGAATGAATAAATCTGTGCGTAAGAATCGCGTAAAACAAACCCCTAACGTAATTACACGAACCCCGCGTGCGGATAAATCCCGAAAAACAACGATCCTCGATGATCGTGTGGCCCTCGGTTTGGTTCAAGACGGAAACCTGTGAAATGGATTCAAAAAGATGAGCATACTGGCTGGTCAATGAGAGGGCCATGTTTACGTTGGAAACCAGGCGAAATAACTTTTCAACCAACCCCAAAGTTTTTAAAGTAACCGTGGCCCGGCCGATTTCAACCATGATGTCGTCGCGCCCAAAAATCTTTTCCGCGCGGCGGTACAATTGGTTGGCATTTTGGTAGGTCAGCCAGGCGTGCTCATCAGTCAATTGACGGAGATCAAACCCATCCACCAAGTATTCCAGGGATTCGGGACGGTAATGCTGCACATATTGAACAATACTGTTGCTGGTACGACCGCTGATCTCTTTACCCATGCGCCAACCTCATTTTCAAAGCGCTAAAAATTTAAACGCACCGAACCAGGCTGCAATGCGGCCCAAACTCCCGGTCACCATGACAATGCCCATGGCGATCAACAAACCCCCTGCCGCAATCTCCACCCACCGCAGGTACCGTTGCCAGCGGTGCAACCTGGGCAAAAACCAGCCCGCGGCAGCAGCCGCAGCCAAAAAAGGAATCCCCAAACCCGCGGAATAAATCCCCAACAGCAACATGCCCTGCCCCACGGTTTGCTGCGTGCCGGCCAGGGTTAATATCCCCGCCAGCATGGGTCCCACGCAGCATGGCGTCCACCCAAAAGCAAACGCCATGCCCACGAACATCGCGCCGATAAAATGAATGGGTTTTCGGGAGGGATGAAACCGTTTTTCCATCATTAAAAACCGCAAGGGCATCAGGCCGGTTACATGCAAACCCAAAATTACCAAAAACACTCCGGCGATCCGTCCGAAAAGCAATGAATGCGCCAGCAGCCAATGACCTGCCAATGTGGCCGAGGCACCCAATAAAACAAATAAAATTGAAAACCCCAGCACAAAGGCCAGCGCCGACAGCCAAAGCCGGCGGCGCAGCGGCGCGTCCGCCGCGGCTTCCATTTCCTCCAGCGTCGTGCCTGCTAAAAAAGATAAATAAGCCGGAATCAGCGGCAAGACACAGGGGGATAAAAATGACAAAAATCCGGCAATAAAAGCCCCAAGCCAGGATATGGGTTGCGCATCCATCCGGTTTACTTTTCCTTTCTCATTTCCGGCGGTTGTTCCGGAAGTTTGATGATGAAACAGCTGCCTTTATGCGGCTCGCTTTTTACGTGCAGCGCTCCCCCGTGTTTTTCGATAATACGCTTGGAAATGGTCAAACCCAATCCGACGCCCCCGGCTTTGCGTGTAAAACTGCTCTCCGCCTGGTAAAAAGAATCAAACACCCGCTGTTTGACCTCCGGGCTCATGCCTATGCCCGTGTCCTTGACGGTAATGGTAAATTCCCCGGGCTGATGATCGGCCCAAAGCGTGATGACACCTTCGCCGTCGGAAAATTTTACGGCATTTAATATCAAATTGGTAATTACCCGTTCAAACTGTTCATGATCCACCATAAGCGGCGGCAACTCTTCCGGGATCTGGAGAACCAAGGTTTGCTCTTTGGCCTGCAATTGAGGAGCGAGTTCTTCCTGCAAACGGACGAGCAACTGTTTCAAATCCAAGCTTTCAATATAAAAACGCAAGGTGCCGGATTCCAACTTTTGCATGGCCAGAAGATCCTCAATCATGCGGGCCAGCTTTTGGCCATTCTCCAAGGCCACTTGCAGATACCGGGACAAATTGGGCTGGCTTAAACCCTTCACGGCCATTTGGGCATAGCTGATAAACCCAATAATGGAAGTTAACGGCGTGCGCAACTCATGCGAAATGGTCGCGATAAATTCGGTTTTAATCCGATCCACTTCCTTGAGCTGAACCACGTCGCGGCGAACTTGCTCGTACAATTCCGCGTTTTCCAAGGCCCAGCCGGCTTGAACACCAATGGCCAAAAGCAAATGGCGCTCCTCATCCGAAACTTCACGGTCGGACTTGGCCAGCAGGGTCATGGCGCCTTGGTTGGTTCCCTTGGCGCGCAGCGGAACCGCCACTACCAGCCGCACACCGTATTGGCGCAACTCCGGGTCCATGGGTTCTCCCAACTGGAGGCTCCCGGTGAGCACCGCGTTGCCGCTCACAGTCTGATTTTTTTTCAACTTGTGCAAACGATCCAGAATTTCCCGTGGAACATTCCTATGGGCCCGTACCAGCACGAATTCCTTTTCATCGAACGTGGAAACAAACCCCATGGGAAAACCCGTTAATTCCAATACCACTTGCAGGATATTATTCAAAATAGGCTCCAGCTCCAGCGACTGACTGGCGGTGGTGGCCACTTGGTTTAAAACCGCCAAGCGCTGCGACAGGCACTCCAAATCCCGGGTGCGCTGCATAACTTTTTCTTCCAGCTGTTCTTTTGATTCCTTCAGGGCTTTTTCCAAACGGATTTCACGGGTAAGATCCTTGGAAATGGTGATGCTGGCCGAAGGATTCCCGGGTTCCGAGTCGCCAATCAGGGACATCGACATGAGCAAATCAGCGCGCTCGCCGTCCCGGCGGCGGATGGGCAGATGCAAATTGCGGTAACTTTTATTCGCGGCCAAATTTTTCTGAATGTCGCGGTAATGCTCCGGGTCGAAAAATAAAAAATCCAAAAGTTTGCCCAAAACTTCAGCGGATTGATACCCGGTTAAATCTTCGGCGCTTTTATTAAAGCGGGTGACATAGCCCTGGGCGTCCAACACCCAAATGGCATCGGGAGAATTGGAAAGCAAACTGTTCAGGTATTCCGTAGCCTGGACCAATTCCTTTTGCGCGGTTTCCAATTTGCGGGCTTTCTCATCCAATTCGGAATTGGCCTCGTTCAACATAAGGTCGCGCCGAATCAACAACTTCGTAATCCGGTCCAATTCCCGGAACGCCTGCTGCGGATCTTCCGGTCGAATGATAAACGACTGCCGGTCCATGCTTTCACCTACCCCAAAAGCAAGATGACAACAGTTTCATTGTGAAAAGAAATTGAATTTCCCTTGATGCCCTCGGCCGGCGCAATTTCCCCGTACGTGTAAAATCCGGCCACCGGAACCTGATGGCCGATAATGTCACGGATGGCCGCGATTTCCTCGTCCGCACGCCGCCCCAACACTTTGCGGCGCGCGATGCAATTGAAAATCAACGCCAGTTTGGGCTTCCGCCCCTGCATCTGCGACAAAGCCTCCATGGCCGCGATGCGTGCCGCCTTAATCGCCCCCTCTACGCTGCCGATCATCAGGCGCACTTCGGCTTTTTCCGGCAAATCCGCCGCGTAATTGACCGACCCGTCCGCTTCCACGGAAAAGGGCGCGCGCAACAGATACTCGGCCGAATCCGGGATCGCCATGCCCATGGGGTACAAAACAGCCAACCGTCCGAAAACTTCATGGCTTTGACGGTTAAAATATTCGCCAAAGTACTCTTCATAAAATTGAACCGCGGGGCAGCCGTTCAATTCGTACAAACGGTGTCCCTGCGACTTGGTCACGGTAACCGGAAGCCCGACCGGTTCCCAGCCGTGACGAACCCCGACACCGAAAACAAAGTCGCCTTCCAGTGCGGCGCCCACCACGGTTTGCGTAAGCACCTGCGTGTTTATATACTGATAGGTTTTTTGAAATAAAAATTCGTCACTTGCGGCCCCGCCAACCACCGGCAGGGAACGGTTCAAACCGGCTTGCACGCCTTGCACCACCGCGCTGCCGTTGCCGGCCAAAGCGTCGCTGAACATAAGCAAAACTTGCGCCGGGTGCGCAGCCAGCCGTTGGCCTAAAAGCCTGCCGGCCTCGAACGAATCCTCCCTGATATTCCCGCCCGGCTGCAAGGTCACCTGAATTCCGGCCAAGGCACTCAACACCACGGACTGTTCGTCGGAACCGGTATGATGAATTTCCGCTGCCGAGCTGCATCCCAGAATGGGCGACTCCGGAAAAATTTCGCGTATACCGGCCAAAACGTGTTCTTGGGCGTAATGCGGACTGCAAAACAAAAGAATCAGCGTGGGCGCTTGGGTCAAATTGTTCAAGCAGTCCTGAGCGGCTTGACGGCCGGCGATCCTGCCTTCCGCGGCTTTGCTTTTACCCACTGCGCAGATCAAGGCCATGCTTCATCCCCTAATGAAACCCGTGCCGATACCATCCGGCCCGCCTATAATACCATACAAACGATTGAATTCGAATGTGAAACCTTGAAAAAGGAATATTGGAGGAAAACCTAAAATGCGGGAGTTTGATTCTTTTGACGCATTAAATTCAACACATCGCCTTCCAAAACCTCGGGTGAAATGATCCCTTCGTATTTCCGGTATACAATCCCGCCCGGGGCCAGGATCAGCAAGGTAGGCAAACCTTTCACCGGAGCGGCGGAAGCAATCAATTGCCGGGAATAAATTCGGGCACAAGGAAAATGCCAATCATTTTTTTCACATAATTTTGCCGCATGTTCCATGTCCGGATCCACGCTAAACCCTACCAGCTGCACACCCAAAAGTTTATACTTGAGCCAGAATTCGTTCAACCCCTGCAGTTGATCACTGCCGGTTTTATTCCAATCGGCCCAAAAAAAACACAACGTAATGTCCCCAACGAAACGGTCTGAAGATACCTGCCCTTGAGTCAAAGCCGGCAGCTCGAAATGAAATTGGTTGTGGTCCCAGGAAAGGGAAACCGTCGGCCCGGTTTCAGTTTGGGCCAGCGGGAGCTCCGCGATTTCGCCCCATAACGGAACAGTATTCATTACCCCCAGGGTGATTCCCAGGATAAAAATTTTCCAAACACGTTGCCTCATGAGGATTGCCTCCTGCGCGTTACGGTTGTACGCTGCATCCCAATGAGCCGCAAACCCTCCAGGGTTAAATGGGGACGAAGATGAGTAATAGCACGGCAACACGGATAAATAGCCCTGATCGCCCCCCCAGTCCCGATCACCGGTGCCTTGGGCCCGATCTTTTTTCTTATGCCTTGAATGAGAAAAGCCGCGGCGCCGCCGGTTCCGCCTACAATGCCAGAGCGCAACCCGTCTGTTGTGGACCGGCCAAGCAACGAGGCGGGCGCACTAAGCGCAACTTTAGGCACCAGGGATGTTTTTTCAGCCAGGGCTTCCATGGCCATTTGCAGACCGGGGAGAATGGCTCCGCCTAAAAAACAATTGTTGCGGTCAATGGCATCAACCGTAATGGCCGTGCCTGCATCCACGACCAACACAGGTGCGCCGAATTCTTCCACGGCGGCCACGGCATTCACCAAGCGGTCCACGCCCAAGGAATGCGGAGGGCAATAGGTATTTTTAATGGTCATGGGTGTCCGGGGCGTTACCCAATACACCTTTGTGCCGAACACGGTTGCGAGTGCTTGGGTCAAGGGCGCCTGAATTTCGGGCACCACGCTTGCAGCCACCACCATGTCCCAGGATTCGGGTTTGGCAGGCCGCCGGGTTTTTAACATCCGGGCTAATTCCCGTGTCCAAAAACGCACGCTCCCGTCCCGGCGCGCCGGCAGTTGAAAATGATGCACCAAGCGCGTGCCGTGAAAAATCCCGAAGCTTAAGTTGGTGTTGCCCACATTAACCGCCAGCAGCATGCTCATACCTGCACCTGCACTTCCCCGCTGGCAAAGCGGCGCGTAATTCCGCTTTCCAGCCTAACCAGCAACGCGCCGGTTTCGTCGATTCCCATGGCCACGCCTTCAATGCGCTCGCCCCCCATGATCTCCAGGATCAAAGGGGTCCCGGGAGGCGTGCAGGAAAGCAGCGGCCATTGTTCCAAAATAATATTCAAGCCTTTTTCCCGGGCTTCCAGGTACCAATGTTCAATCTCACGCAGTATCTTCTGCAACAGGGGCAGACGTGTCACTGGTTTGCCTAGGATTCCAGCCAAAGATACGGCCCTGGTTTTCATTGGCCCGGCGGGCGCGGTATTGACATTAATGCCGATTCCGCATATTACAAAATTGATTAAATCCGCCTGGGTCCGCATTTCCGTGAGAATTCCGCACACCTTGCCGCCCTCCACCAGAATATCATTGGGCCATTTAATGCGCGTGGTCAAACCCGTATGTTCATGCACTCCGCGGGCCACGGCCACGGCCAGCAGCAGGGTGATCATAGGGATTTGATCAAAGGTCCACGGCGGACGCAACACCAGCGAAAACAATAAATTGGCATGCGATTTGGAAAGCCAGCTGCGTTGATAACGCCCCCGCCCCTGGCTCTGGCTCTCGGCCGCCACCAACGTACCCTCGGGCGAACCGCTCTGGGCGAGTTCCAGCGCCCGGTCATTGGTCGAGGTGGTTTCTTTGAAACAAACCACGCGCTGACCCATCAACCGGGTTTTCAAACCAGCACGGATCTCATCCGGCAGCAACAGGTCCGGGGATTCCAGCAGCCGGTAGCCCAGGTGCGGAACCGCGGCAATGCGGTACCCGGATTCCTCCAATTGGTGAATATGTTTCCAAATCGCGGTCCGGGAAACGCCCAACCGGTTGGAAAGTTCTTCGCCGGAAATAAAGCGGCTCTCCTGCTCGCGCAAAAACTCCAACAAATCGCCGGTGATCAACGCATTTTCTCCCACTCCAAATGCATGGCCAGCCAAGGCGCCGAGTGCGTGATGCCGCCCACGCTGATGCGGTCCACGCCCAGGTGCGCAATGGAACGCGCTTCGGCCAGGGGCACGCTTCCCGAAACTTCGATCTTGGTTTTATGATTGATTAAACGCACGGCTTCCCTCAGTTGGGCAAACTTCATATTGTCGAGCAAAATCACCTCAACCTTGGCCTCCAAAGCTTCCCGCACCTGCGCCAAGGTCTCGGCTTCGACTTCAACATCAATGGGTCTCCGGCTTTTGCTGCGAACGCGAAAAATAGCATCGCGCACGGAACCCGCCAGCCCGATATGGTTATCTTTAATAAGCACCGCGTCATACAAGCCAACACGATGGTTGGTGCCGCCACCGGCAGCGACCGCATATTTGGAGAGAATCCGCAAGCCCGGAGGCGTCTTCCGCGTATCAAAAATTTTGGTGGAGGTGCCGGCCACGGCTTCCACATAACGATTTGTGGCCGAGGCCATGCCCGAAAGCATTCCCAAAAAATTCAGTGCTGTCCGTTCCCCGGTGAGAATTGAGGCGGCCGGGCCGCTGATATGCACCAGATCGTGGCCGGATTTTATTTTTTTGCCATCATGGCACAGCGCCTTCACCTTCACCTTGGGATCAATCTGCCGGAACACTTCCGCCACCAATGGCAACCCGGCCACAACACCCGGCGCCTGCGCGGAAATGGTGCCGCTCATTTTATCCCCCGGGCGAGCAATCCACTTGGTGGTAATGTCGCCTGTGCCCACGTCCTCAGCCAAGGCGCGTTTAACAATATCCGCCACAATCTTTTTCGGTAACGACAATTTCATGCCTAACTCCTTTTTAATTTCCTTTATTCAATAACTTCCCAATAACCGCTTTTATCGGAACCAATACGCCTAATGAAAACACCCTCTTTTAATTTACGAATATTTTCTTTAACTACTCGCTCCGATAGCCCGACCAATTCAATTAATTGTTTGCTTGTGATATTCGGATTACGACGCATGGCAGACAAAATAGCCTCTTGTTTTACGGTAATTTTTACAGTGCTGTTTACAGTGCTGTTTACAGTGCTGTTTACAGTGCTGTTTTTTTCATTTTTTTCGGAACCTTTTAGGCTATAGGGAGGACGCTTGAATGTAATGATGAAAAAGGAATCGCTTTCGATTTCAGGGAAAGGTTGTTTGGCGTCTTCCATAGCTTCTCTAATACGCCTAAAACCGGACCCGACACGTTCCACTTTATCCATGCGGGCAAAGATGTCGGCAATCAATTCATTTCTGCGGACGGATAATTTTCCCAGTTTGGTTTTATCCATCTCAGCCGGGAATCCGCCGGGATTGCTGATAACAACTTTATCCTCATGGACTTCAACCATAATGCTGGTGCCCCGGATGCCGTAATCGCGATGAATAATGGCATTAGTGACTGCTTCCCGCAGGGCTTCAAACGGCATCTCATAAATATCTTCCCGGTTGACGCCTTTGATTTCCGTTCTGACGTTCAGGTGCTTTTCGAGAAAAATAATGGCTTCTTTAAACTGGGTCAATAGATCATCCTGAATGTCCTTGCGGTCGTAAATATGGACGCGATCCTTGCCTTTGAAAGCTACCAGTGTCATCTGGCATTGGATAATAAAGCTCCGTGGTTTTTTCGCAAAAAACAGGACACCGGCATTTTTGATGGCATGTTTCTTAGAAAGGTTCAAGCTCGACAAAACTTCCGGGGCATTGATTCTTTTGATGCTGACATCGGCTTCCTTAAAAAAGGATTTGATCTTGCCGGTTGAGATATCTTTCCAAGTTATGTCCTTGTTAATCCGCTCTTCAAAGGAAATGGAGGGCGCATCTTTGAATAAAAGCCGAATTTCTTTTTGAGTCATTTTTTGCGTTACCGCATCCAAACGCCGGAAATAGCCGGAAGAACAGCTATAGGGCTTTTCTTCCCCCTCGGCGACTTCAATGACAATGATCTTATCAGCTTGCGCGATTCTCTTCAGATGAATATTCGGTTCGCAATTGCGGGCAAGATCGACAATTTCCGCCTTGAGCTTATTGGTCAAGGTTTCGCCGATCACTTTGCCACCATCACTGACCCCAAGAAAAATATACCCGCCTTTGGTATTCGAAAAAGCAACCATATCCCGGTCGATTTTCGACGTGTATTTTTCCTTGAACTCAACAGAAAGACCTTCGCCTTCTTTGATAAGCAGATTCAATTCTTCGCGTTTCATAATATACCTGACTTTAATTGTGGATTGAACACTTTTAAATCCGCCAGTAATAACGGTTGAAATAAGCCTGTAATTCTCCTGAACCACTTTCAAATAATGCCACGGAGGTTGGTTGGCACCTTCTCCGTTTAGTTGCCGCCACCTTGCTTACTTCTTTTCCAGGCGGGCCAGCGCAGCAGTGCATCCATTAATTTTTTGTTTGTACTCGATTTCCTTAGCACGTTCTGCTTCAACAACGTCTCTAGGTGCTCTTTCAAGAAAAGTAGGCGAAGAAAGTTTGACTGATTGTTTATCTAATAGTGATTTTAAGTTCGTAATTTGTTTCACTAATCTCTCGCGTTCTTTCTCTATATCAATAATACCTTCAAGCGGAATTATAAAATTATAATTAAAAGCCGTAGCATTCGCAGATAGTTGCGGAATAACATAATTTTCGTCAAATGTAATACTTGAAAGCCTTGTTCTTCCAATAAGTATAGATTGATTAGCAGAAATTAATTTTGGCAAATCAATACCCGTATTTATTAAACTATCGACATCCGCAGCATTGATCGGCTTATAAACCAGGGGCACTTTTTGCGCAATCGGTATATTAATTTCGCCTCTTATATTGAGTACGTCAAATCCAATTTCCTGAAGTACTTTCATTTCCTTTTCGATTGTTTCATCTCGCCGTCCTTGATTAGATATAGGCCAGGGAGACTTCATGATGAAATCTCTCTCCCCCGGCAAATGTGACCATATTTCGTCTGTAATAAATGGAATAAAAGGGTGTAAAAGTCTTAAACTTTCATCTAATGTGATCAACAAAAAATAACGCGCTTGATCTCGTTTTTGATCATTACTAAACAGCCTTTCCTTAATAATTTCTAGATACCAATCACAATATTCATGCCAAAAAAAGTCATATAAATACTGAGCCGCCTCCCCAAATCGATATCCTTCCAGTGCTTCATTCACGCTCGCCACGGCTGCTTCCAGACGCGAAAGAATCCAGCGATCCGCGAAATCCGGCGTGGGAGCCTGGGCTGGTTCCACATAGCCTTCCAAATTCATGGCTGCGAAGCGCGCCGCATTCCAAATCTTGTTCATAAAATTACGCGAGGACTCCAAGCGGTCCGGCGTGAATGCCACATAACGGCTATGATTCTCAATGGCCGCCATGGTAAAACGCAGGCCATCGGCGCCGGTGTGGACCATGATATCCAGCGGATCCACGGTATTGCCTTTGGACTTGCTCATTTTCTTGCCTTCCGCGTCCCCAACCAATGAATTGATGCAAACATGATGGAAAGGCACATCCCCCATGAACTTCAGCCCCATCATGGCCATGCGCGCAACCCAGAAGAAAATAATATCCCACGAGGTCACGAGGACGCTCGTAGGGTAGTAACGCTTCAATTCGGGCGTGGACTCAGGCCATCCCAAGGTTGAAAAAGGCCAGAGCCCGCTCGAAAACCAGGTATCCAATACGTCCGGATCCTGGCGCAAATTTGTGCTTTTGCATTTCGGGCAAACATCCGGCGCCTCCTTGGCTGCAATTACTTCACCGCACGCATCGCAATACCAAATAGGAATGCGGTGCCCCCACCATAGTTGGCGTGAAATGCACCAATCGCGGGTGTTCTCCAGCCAATCGCGGAACACCTTGCCCCAATGATCCGGCGTGAAGCCGATCTTCCCTTGGTCATACGCTTCAATGGCCGTGGCTGCCAAAGGTTTCATTTTCACGAACCATTGCCGGGAGAGATAGGGATCCACCACCGTATGGCAGCGGTAGCAATGCCCCACGGCATGCGCATGGTCCTCCACCTTCACCAAATACCCGCCCGCTTCCAAATCCGCCACCACCTGTTTGCGGCAGACAAAACGATCCAAGCCTTGGTATTTCCCGGCTTCGGCACTCATGGTCCCGTCCGGATTCATAACATTAATGCGCGGCAGATTGTGCCGGTCCCCGACTAAAAAATCATTTGGATCATGCGCCGGAGTGATCTTCACCACCCCGGTTCCGAACTCGCGATCCACATATGTGTCCGCGATCACCGGAATTTCCCGGTCCATCAACGGCAGCCGGACTTTTTTGCCGATCAAATGCTGATAACGTTCATCTTCCGGGTGCACGGCCACGGCCGTATCCCCCAGCATGGTCTCGGGACGCGTGGTGGCTACCACCAACTCGCCTTTGCCCTCTGCCAGCGGATACCGCAAGTGCCAAAAATGTCCGGCTACATCCTCATGCTCGGTTTCAATATCCGAAAGCGCAGTCCGGCAGCGGGGGCACCAGTTGATGATGTAATCGCCCTGATAGATAAGCCCTTCCTGATGCAGGCGAATAAAAACTTCCTTCACGGCCTCGGAAAGCCCTTCGTCCATGGTGAAGCGCTCGCGCGACCAATCCAGCGACGACCCCAAACGCCGCAACTGGCGCATGATGGTATCGCCGTATTCTTTTTTCCAGGTCCATACGCGTTCAATAAATTTCTCGCGTCCCAAATCGTGCCGGGTCAATTTTTCCTTGGCCAACTGGCGCTCCACCACGTTCTGCGTGGCAATGCCCGCATGATCGCAACCCGGCACCCAGAGCACGTCAAATCCCTGCATGCGCTTGCGCCGCGCCAGGATATCCTGCAAGGTATTGTTCAACGCGTGCCCAATGTGCAAACTCCCCGTGACATTGGGCGGCGGAATGACAATGGAAAATGCCGGTTTTTTAGAGCTTGGATCTCCCTTGAAAATTCCCGAAGCTTCCCAGGCTTTGTACCATTTGTCCTCAAACTGGGCAGGATCGTATTTGGTGGACGAAAACTGACCCGCAGTCCCCGCCGTATCTTTGGAAATCAAATCTGGATTCACAAACGCAACTCCTTCAAAATAATAATTCCCCTAACTATCCGGGCAATGGCTGGCTATTTTAGCATTGTTGAGTAAGATACGAACAGAGAAAAAGGACGCGGAATAATCAAAAAATCGCCAAAATCATCCAATACGAATTACTTTTTATTCGGTTTGGCTAATTCAATATTTCAGGGAACGAGAAATTCCAAAGCATCTTCTTCCTTATCAAAAGCCCGGGCTTTTCTTCCGGTCAAGGTATTCCACGTGTTAAAAATGATCCGCTTCACCCCAACAATCCCCAAAACGCCTATCTTCCGGACATGACTCCGCATGACTTCATTTTCTTCTTTGCTTTTCAAGTAGTCTAAAACGTCCTTATCCGCAAACGTATCTGAGAAATCGGATACTAATACAACCTGCGTACGTGCGCCGGTCCAAGGCGGCCACCCGCTACGATTCATGACGGCCACCTGTTACGATCCAAGGCGGCCACCCGTTACGATTCATGACGGCCACTT